>JBCBYI010000070.1:0-17561 GCA_039815945.1 Actinomycetota bacterium
CGCCACGCTCGTTGTCGATGCGGCTGGTGATCCAGGCGGACATGAACTGGAAGGTGGTGGTCATTTTGGGTGGACTCCCCGGTAGTTGATTTCACCACCACTCGGCGGTGAACCGTCAACACTCCTTCGGCACGTCCTTCGCGGTTCCTTATGCATCTTTTGGCCCAATTCCCCGAGGAATTCGGACCATCCGGCCGCCAGAAGCGGGTCAGAAGACCCTTCAGGCTGCGTCGGAGCCGTGTTCGGCGGCTGCTCGGTGCCGTTCCCAGGCCCAGTTGACGGCCTCGGCCGCCACCGGACCGGGCACCCGCCACTGGTCGAGTTGGCGTTCGGTGTCGGCGAAGCCGTCGCCGCACTCGATCAGGCTCAGCGCCAACCGCCGAGCGCGGGACCGGGCCGGACCGGCCTCCGGCGGCCGCTCGTACAGGCGCTGATGCTCGGCTTGGAGCCCGATCGGCAGGCGTTCGATCTGGCTGCGGTTGAGCGGCGCGAGACGATGGCGGGCCTCGATCGTGTCGGGGCCGGCCGAGCGGGCGGCGCCGAACCGGATCGCCCGTTGCATCGAGCGGGCCAGCGGGCTGTTGCGGCCGCCACGATGACCCACGCCGATCTGGGCGGCGACGTCACCGAGATCCAGGTGCGCGCTGCCACCGTGTTCGTCGAGTGCATCGGCCCACACACGCAAGAGCAGCGTGGTCGACGGGCCCAGGATGCCGAGCCAGAAGCGCTCGACGTAGCGCGACCGGGGATCGTGGCCGAGTTGATCGATCAGGGGGTCGTGCCAGCGAAGCACGTGGAGCGGCGGCTGGTCGATGGGCGGGTCGGTCGGGTGCTCGGCGAGCGGGTTGGACATGATGCTTCCTGTCGGTGCGATGGTGGCCGGGGAAGCTGCACTACATTTCAGTGTATTTCATGTTCTTCTGTCAAGAGGTCGCTCAGGCGTCGTCCCCACCCCGATCCGGCGACGGGAGGCCGAGGTCGGCGGCGGTCAGCGTCATCAGGGCGTCGCGGTCGGGGGCCGAACCGACCAATCGGTTCGCCTGGCGGACGGTGGCCTCCTCGAAGCCACGACGCGCGTGGCGGGCATTGCCGTTGGCGAGGTCGAGATCGGGCATCGAGAAGATCGCCTCGAGCGTGATGTCGTCGACGTCGGCGACATAGCCGTTCGTTTCGCAGATGATGCGGAAGATCGCCGCGAGCTCGGCCGGGGTGTAGTCGGGGAAGACGATCTCGGCCCGGATGCGGCTGGCGAGACCGGGGTTGGCGGCGACGAAGGTCTGCATCTCGGCCGGATAACCGGCGGCGATCACCATGAAGTCCTCGCGGTGATCCTCCATCAGCTTCACGAGGGTCGTGATGGCCTCGGAACCGAAGTCGCGCCCGTCGGCGACGAGGGCGTACGCCTCGTCGATGAACAACACACCGCCGAGGGCCCGCTCGACCGCCGCTTCGGTGAGCGGTGCGGTCTGGCCCACGTAGCCGGCGACGAGGTCGGCGCGATGGACCTCGACGAGGTGGCCGCGTTCGAAGATCGACAGCGCCCGGAACACCCGCGAGAGGAGTCGGGCGATCGTCGTCTTCCCGGTGCCGGGATTGCCCTTGAAGACGAGGTGATGGGTCCGGTCGGGGACGGGAAGGCCGGCGTCGGCCCGCATCTGTTCGACTCGGGTGACGTTGACGAGCTCGTGGACGATGCGCTTGACGTCGTCGAGGCCGACGAGCCGATCGAGCTCCTCGAGCACCTGGTCGACCGTCTCCTGGGGGGCCTCCTCCGCCTCGCGCTCGTCGGCCTTCTTCTCGGTGTCGGTGCGGAGCGCCGGCGTGACCGGGTTCTCGGTGCGCCGTCGGTCGACCTCGGCCATTGCGTCGCGGAGGCCGGTCGTGGGGCGGGGACGTTCGATCGGCGGGGCGTCCATGGGTGCTCGAGCGAGCGCATCGGCCAGCATCGCCTCGAAGAGACCCAAGCCGGAGAGCTCGAGTTCGTGGTTGGTGCCGTCGATCGCCGCTGCGGTCTGGAGCAGTGCACGGGATTCCTTGGCGTAGACCGTGAGTGCAGCGCCGTAGCGGCCTTCGGTCGCGAGCAAGAGATCGAGCACATCAGAGGGCTGTGACAAGAAGCGCTCCGCGTCGTCGCTCGTCGAGAGGTCGAGGCCGGTCCAGGCCGGCTCACCGATCGATCGGCGGCCGTCGACCAACACCATCGCCGTGACCAGGCGCATGCCCTCGCGTCGGGCGGTGGCCCGCGCCTGAGCGGGGGTGAGCCCGCCGGCGCCCCGGCCGGCCCACGCCAGCTCCTTGGCGAGGCGGGCCTCGAACGTGTCGAGTGCTCGTTCGACGTGGGCGACGGAGGGCATCGCCTGAGACTAGGAGGTCAGTCGGCCTCGCGGTCGGCTCCGGCAGCGGGGCCGCCGTCGGTCGTGGGATCGGGTTCCGGCTCGGGCGCCGGGGCGGCGGCGACCGGCTCGGCCGGAGGCTCGGGCGCCGGCTCCTCGATGACCTCGGCGGCGATCGGTGCGGGCCCCTTGGGGGCCTTGGCCGGGCCCATCGTCGACCACACGACACCGACGATGGTGCCGCCGATCAACACGAGGAATGGCGGCCAGGTACCGAGGGCGGCGATGCCTTGGCCGACCACGATCAGGGTGAGACCGATCCCGAGCACGAGGCCGTAGAGCAGGCCGCGGATCGGACGTCGCTTGGTGGTGGGTTCCATCAGGCACCTCCCCAGGTCTTGGCGGGTCGAGCGTTGAACAGCAGGCCGACGGTGGCCAGCGCGGCGAGGGCCGCCCCTGGGGCGCTGAGCGGGAAGCCGCCCTCGAACTCGGCGAAGCCCGAGCCGGTGCAGAAGAACTCCACACCGGGCAGGTCGAGCGTGCCGGGCGCCTCCATCGAGCCGTTGATGGCGACCAGGCCGTTGATCTTGGCCGGGCCGGGCAGATCCTCGTTGAGGTTCACCGAGCCGGCGTTGCGATTCTCGCCGTTGGTGTTGGGATCGCCGCCCGCGTCGATGTTGGTGCCGCCGAAGCCGAAGAAGTTCATGTTGATGAACCAGTCGTGCTCGACGGGGCCGGTGCCGTCGGTGAAGCCGCCGGCCACACCGGTGAAGATCACCGCACCGTTCACGTCGACCCGGAACGGATTGTCGGACGTGAAGGCCTGTTCGAGCTGACCGTCGTCGGTGAACGACATCGGCGGCTGCTCACGGTTGAAGTCGAAGGCCATGTCGAGCGGCTGGCCGTCGCTGTCGTAACTCCAGGCCTGACCCATGCACGGGCCCTTCAGCGCCGACCCGGAGCCGGCGATCAGGCCGAGGTCGCCGCCGGCGGCTGCGATCTGCCCGAGGGTGTACTCGAGTGCTTCGGGCGTGGCGACGAACGTGACGTCGCCGGTGACGGGATCGACGAACTCGAGATTGTTGATGTCCTCTTCCTCGAGCAGGATCTCGTTGATGTCGTTGTCGGCCTCCTGGAGGAGGTCGCGGGCGCCAGGTTCACCGAGGAACGCATCCATGGCGTCCCAGTCGGGTTCGTCGTCGGCGGTACGCGGGATGTTCGGGAAGCCGTCGGGTTCCTCGTCCGGCTCGGTCACGTCGGGCAGTCGCTCGAAGATGGCGTCGAGGACGAAGGCGATCTGTTGCAGCGACAGTTGGGTCGGCAGGGTGCCGCCCTTGCCCTCCGGACACACGAAATCGGTGGCGTCGCCGTCGGGGACGCCGTCGTCGTTGAAGTCGTCGGGGATGCAGTCGCCGTCGAGATCGTCGGCGAACCCGTCGCCATCGAAGTCGTCGGCCACGCCGTCGCCGTTGGTGTCCTGGCCCTCCTGCGCGGCCGCGCCCACCGCCAACACCGGCATTGCCAGCATCGCGAGGATCACGGCCACCGAAGCCGCCCGGAATCGTCGGAGTCTCACTTGCCACCCCCTCTATCGCTGTCGCGACGGTACCGCGGCGCCGATCGCCGTGTCAGCCGAACTCCACCAGTCCGGCGTCACCGAAGCGTCACCCACCGATCTACGATGCCGCGATGGACACCCTCGACGAGGCGATCGACACGGCCCGGCTGCTCATCGACGAGGCCCGGGCCATCACGGTGTTGACCGGGGCCGGGATCTCCACCGACTCCGGCATCCCCGACTTCCGAGGCCCGAACGGCCTCTGGACCAAGGACCCCGCCGCCGAGAAGGCGTCGAACATCAACTACTACGTCGGCGACCCGGCGGTCCGGCGCACCAACTGGGCCCGCAGGGCCGAGGGGTCGCTGTGGGCGAACGTCGAGCCCAATGACGGCCACCGCGCGCTCGTGGAACTCGAGCGGCGCGAGAAGCTCCACACCCTGATCACCCAGAACGTCGACGAACTCCACCAGCGAGCCGGATCGTCACCTGGGCGGGTCGTCGAGATCCACGGCACGACCCGCAAGGTCGCGTGTCTGGAATGCGACTATCGCGACGACATGGAGGTCGTGCTCGACCGGGTCCGGGCCGGTGAGGCCGACCCGCCGTGCCCCAACTGCGGCGGGATCTTGAAGTCGGCGACGATCAGCTTCGGCCAGAGCCTGATCGCGCAGGATCTCCAGCGGGCCGAACGGGCGGCGGTCGAGTGCGATCTCTATCTCGCCGTCGGCACGTCGCTCGCCGTCTTCCCGATCAACGAGACGGTGAAGATCGCCCATCAGACCGGGGCCAAGGTCGTGATCCTCAACGGCGAGCCGACCGTCTTCGACCCGCTCGCCGATGTCGTGTTGCACGCCGGGATCAGCCAGACGCTGCCCCCGATCGTCGGCGCCGTAGCCTGAAGCATGGCCAGCTTCCGCGAACTCCTGCGGGCCGCCAAGGCCGACATCGACGAAGTCGACGTCGCCGGTGGCGCCCGGTTGCTTGACGACGGACATCTGCTGCTCGACGTGCGTGAGCCCGACGAGTACGACCAGGGCGCGATCCCCGGGTCGGTGCACATCCCGCGCGGCACGCTCGAAACCGCCATCGAGCAGCGGGTGCCCGATCACGACCAGCCCATGGTCGTGATGTGCGCTGGCGGCGTGCGCTCGGCGTTCGCCGCCCAGACCCTCCAGCAGCTCGGCTACACCAACGTCGTGTCGATGGACGGCGGCTTCAACGGCTGGAAGGACGCCGGCAAGCCCTGGACCCGCCCCCGCACCCTCAGCCCGGCCGAACGCAACCGCTACCAGCGCCACCTGCTCCTGCCCGAGGTCGGGGAGGAAGGCCAGCTCGCTCTGCTCGACGCCAAGGTCCTGCTCCTCGGGGCCGGCGGACTCGGCTCGCCCGCCGCGCTCTATCTGGCGGCCGCCGGCGTCGGCACCCTCGGCATCGTCGACATGGACGAGGTCGACGAATCGAATCTGCAGCGCCAGATCATCCACCGGCTCGACCGGGTCGGTGAACGCAAGGTCGATTCGGCGAAAGCCTCGATCGAAGCCCTGAACCCCGACGTCACGGTGCGTACCCACGACGTGCGCCTCAGCGCCGACAACGTCCTCGACATCATCGGCGACTACGACGTGATCGTCGACGGGGCCGACAACTTCCCGTCTCGCTATCTGCTCAACGACGCGTCGGTGAAGCTCGGCATCCCCGTCGTGCACGGGTCGATCTTCCGGTTCGAAGGGCAGGTGACGGTCTTCGATCCCCGCCACGGCCCCACCTACCGCGACATGGTGCCGGAGGCGCCGCCGACGGAGTTCGCGCCGTCGTGCGCCGAGGCCGGCGTGCTCGGTGTGCTGCCCGGGATCATCGGCAGCCTCCAGGCCCTCGAAGCGCTCAAGCTCGTCCTCGGCATCGGCGAGCCGTTGCGAGGTCGCCTCCTCGTGTTCGATGCACTCGACCTGTCGTTCCGTGAGTTCCGACTCAACGCGAACCCCGACAACGAGGTCACCTGGGAGAATCGGGATCGGGTCGACGTCGTCGATCTCGACGGGCTCTGCATACCTGCGCTGCGCAGCGCCTGACGGCGAGAAGCGCGGCCACCGCAGCCTCGGCCGATACGCTCAGGCGGCCCTGATTTCGGGGCTGTCCACCGACCTGGAGCCCCGTCATCAACCCGTACCTCGAGCGCTTGCGTGAACGCAGCCCGCTGCCCGATGGCACGCCCGCCATCGCGCTCGGCCTCGCGATCAACGGCATCAGCACGTACGGGTTCCTCGTCCTCGCCCGTCGTGCGGTGGGCGACGAGGCGTACGGCGGCCTCGCGGTCGTGTGGTCGCTGGTGTACATCCTCGGGCCGGGCCTGTTCCAACCGCTCGAACAAGAAGTCGCTCGCGCCACGGCGGCCCGCGGCTCGCTCGGCCAGGGCAGCGCCCCGGTGCTGCGCCAGGCCGCCCGCATCGGTGCGGTCTTCCTTGCGCTCGTGTTCACCGGTGTCCTCGTCGCCTGGCCACTCGGCCTGTCGGGCATGCTCGACGACCGCGTCGACCTGCTCGTCGCCCTGTTGCTCGGCCTCGCCGCGTTCGCGTTTGCCGAACTCGCACGCGGCATCCTCTCGGGCCGCCACCTCTTCACCGAGTACGGGCGCTACTTCGCCGCCGAGGGGATCAGCCGGATGCTCATCGCCGGTGTCCTCGTGATCATCGGGATCGAGGTCGTCGGTGCGTACGCGATCACGCTCGCCGCTGCGTTCGTCGTCGGCACCCTTGCGGCGAGCATCACCGTCCGGCCCTTCGTCAACCCCGGTCCGCCGTCGCGGCTCAACGAGATCACGCCCGCGCTCGGCCTGTTGTTGGCCACGTCGATCTCGGAGGCCTTCTTGCTCAACGTCGGGCCGGTCGCCTTGGCGATCATCGGCGACGAACTCGGTGAGGAAGCCCCCGGGGTCTTCCTCAACGGCTTGATCATCTCCCGGATCCCGCTGTTCTTCTTCCAGGCCGTGAAGGCCTCGCTGCTGCCGGCGCTCGCGGCGCGAGCCGCCGACGACGACCTCGACGGCTTCCGGGAAGTCCAACTTCGGCTGGTCGGGGCGGTCGCCGTCGTGGCCGCCACGTCGACCGCCGCGATCGCAGTGATCGGCCCGTGGATCGTCGAGACGGCGTTCTCTGATCAGCTCGGCAGCCGAGACATGGGTCTGCTCGCCGCATCCGGCGGTGGGCTGATGCTGATGCTGTCGTTGTCGCTCGGGCTCGTGGCGCTCAACCACACCCGGCTCGCCGTCGTGGGGTTCCTCGTCGCCGTCGTCGTGTTCCCGATCGCCCTGCAGTTCCCGAACGATCCGTTCCTGCAGGTCGAGGTCGGCCTGCTCGCCGCGACCTCCGCCGGCGCCATCGCCCAGGGCGTGCTGTTGCGCTTCGAGTTCGCCCGCCATCGGGCCTCGGGCCGGATGTCGTCGCTGGCCTAAACGCCGGCCGGCGCGCCGCTGCGCCGTCGACTCACCGCCAGCCACACACCGGCGAGGGCCAAGAAGCCGAGCCACACCACTCGGTCGACCGCGCCCAGCAGGACGCCCGTCTCCAGATCCAGGCCGATCAAGGGACTCAGGGCGGCGATCAATGCCTCGCGGACCCCGAGCCCGCCGGGGAAGAAGCCGATCGCCACCGTGATCGCGCCCGCGACCGAGAGGGCGAGCGCCTGGGTGACGGTCAGGTCGACGCCGATGGTGGCGGCGGCCAGGGTGAAGCGGAGGCCACTGACGACCAGCCAGCCGGTCTCGACCGCCACGATCGCGACGACGAGCGCCGGTCGTCCGGCGGGCGGAGCGGTCGCCCGGAAGACGAGGGCCGCGCCGACGAGGGCGACGAGCCCGCCCGCGATCACGAGCAGGCCGACCACGGTGGCCCCCTCGACCACCAGCGCCGTACCGCCGACGACACCGGTGATGCCGAGCCAGGCCACACCCGGTACCGAGCTGGCCGCCACTGCGCCGCCGTAGCTGGCGCCGCCCTCGGCGAGGGTCTGCACCGTGACGAGCAGCGAGCCGGGCAGTGGCAAGAGGTTGGCCGCCGACGACACGACCGCGGTCTCCATGGCGAGTCGGCGTCCCGGTCGCTGGCCGGCGACCCGGGCCGCGACGACGAACTCGGCCGCCTTCAGCAGCAGGCTCGCCGGAGCGGCGATCAGCGCAAGGGTGACGAGGGGACCCCACGAGAGGTCGTCGACGGTGAGGTCGGCTCGGTTCCAGGCCCAGATCATGGCGACGACGAGGCCGATGGTCGCGGCGGCGAGGAGCGGGCGCCGGTAGCGATCCGGCAACGGCTGGGCGCGACGTTCGAGCAGCGCTCGCATCCTCTGGAGCATCGTGACGACGGTAGCGGGGTCGTCGGCTAGCGGAGCCGACCCTCCGGTCGGGTCAGACGACCCGCATCTTCGCCGGGAGTTCGGTGCCCTCGGCGAACGCCTCCGGCAGGCCGGCGAGGCGGTAGAGGAACGTGGCCATCTGACCGCGGGTGACCACGTCGGACGGCGAGAAGGTCGTGGTGCTCGTGCCGTTCGTGATATCGAAGGCGACCATCCAGGCGACGGCCTCGGTGTAGAACTGCTCCGGCGGCACGTCGACGAACTGGTCCGACGGCTCGACCTCGGGTTCGCCGGCCAGGCGATACAGGAAGGTCGCGAGCTGGCCGCGGGTGACGGGCAGGCCGGGGGAGAAGGTGGTCGGTGTGGTGCCGGTCGTGATGCCCTGCTCCTTCATCCACGAGACCGGCGCGTCGTACCAGACCCCCTCGGGCACGTCCTCGAAGCCGTTGGGTTCGATCGGTTCGGGCTCGCCGGCGAAGCGATGCACGAAGGCGGTGAACTGGGAGCGGGTCACTTCCAGGTTCGGGCCGAACTCGTTCTCCCCGACGCCGTCGGTGATGCCCTCGGCAGCCATCCACAGCACCGGTTCGTAGAAGAAGTCGTCGATCCCCACGTCGAAGAAGCCGGCGACCGTGAAGTTGCTGGAGCTCGGGCACTGGGAGGTGAGTCCGCCGTTGCCGTAGTCGTCTTGACAGCCGCGCTGGATGGCGGCCTGGAAGCGCAGGCCGAAGGGTGGCCCGTCGGGGTTGTTGCCGCCGTCGCCGTCGAAGCCGCGGATCTCGAGCGTGCGGTCGGTGCCGAAGACGGTGACCAGGGCGTTGGTGATGCGCCCCGACGGCGGGAGTTCGTCGACCGTGATCTTCAGCACGGTGCCGACGTCGAGGTCGGCCGAGCTGTAGTCGGCGAGCCACCGCGAGACCTCCTCCACGGTGAACTCGAACTGAGTGAAGGCGAACGGGTTCTGGGGGTCGCCGTCCTCGTCGGGGGCGGCGTCGTAGGGGTCGGGCTTGGAGATGTGCCACGGTTCGGCGGCGCCGAACGACGAGGAGTTCTCGGTCGACTCGCTGTAGCCGCCGTTGCTCGACGAGTAGAAGGTCTGCACGACAAGGTCGTCGACGGTGACGACGAGATTCGACGAGCTGTCGGCTGCGGCGATGCGTCCCTCCAACTTGGCCTCGAAGCCGCCGTAGACCTGATCCTGCACACTGTCGAAGACGTCGAAGTCGGCGTTCTCGCGGTCGATGGCCCGGTGGACGGCGTAGCTGCGACCGGCGATCGCCTGGGCCCGCAGCGCCTCGGGATGCCACGTGGGCGGCATCTCGGCCAGCCCGTGGAGATAGTCGTCGAGCGGGAGCACGAGGACGACGAAGGCGCCGTCGGTCTCACCGACGTCGCGGCTGACGAAGTGGAGCGCCCCCGTGTCGTGGGTGCCGTACTCGAAGACGGGTTTGCCACCGGAGCTGCCGGTGATCTCGCCGATGCCGACCACACTGCCCTCGGACCAGGTGACGACGGGGGTCGCGTCGATGCAGCCGACACAGCTGTCGCCGCCGCCGTCGAGTTCTTGCACCCAGCGCCACGTGTCGAGGCTGCCGTCGACACTGTCGCCGACCTGGGCGCCCTGGCGCAGGTACACCGTGCTCGACGCCGTGGTGGGGGTGACCGGATCCTTGACGTCGATGTCGACGGTGAGCGTGCCGGGCGCGCCGCGGGTCTCATCGATCGTGATGCGGATCTCGTCGGGACGGCCCTGGCCCAGATTGACCCGGATGCCGTCGCCGACGTACTCGGTGATCGTGTCGCTGCGGTCCTCGACCCCGGTGCCGTCGTAGTAGTACTCGAGGATGTCCTCGGCGGGGATGCCATCCTCGGCGCGACCGAGTGCGCCGTACTGGCTCATGCCGACGCCGTGGCCCCAACCGCCACCCTCGAACCGGAGGACGGCGTCGGGGTCCTGGGCGACTGCCTGCCCCGGGACGGCGACGACGACGCCGGCCACGAGCACGAGGATCAGAAATCGGCTGAGTCGTTCTCGGAACATCCCGGCTTCCCATCGGCGGACCGCACGCAGCAGTTTCGTAATCTAGCCGACACATTCGGGGGAGCGGCGTCGGCGGGCGTCGGAGGGGCCGCCCCCGACGGACGTCGTTCAGCACCTACGGTTGTGCGCTGCGGGCATCAATCAGACCCCGGTCGCGACCGATGGCAGGTCGTACCGTCTCGTCAGGACCCTTCATGCGCCTCCGGCACCCCCTGTTGCTCATCGCCGCCTTCTCACTGGCCGTCGCCATGCTCGGCGGGGCGCCGACCGCGGCCGAGTCGGCGGTTCCGGCGAACGAGATCGAGACGGTTCGGGCCACCGTGGTGCCGGGGGAGGCCCGCACGCTGTCGCTGTGGAGCGCTGACGTCGATGTCGTCGGCCGACTCGACCACCTCGGTCTGGTGACGGTCGAGGCCACTCCTGAACGACTGGATGAACTCCAGGCGAGCGGCGCGATCGAGGGCTACTCGATCGAACGACCGCTGCAACTCTTCCTCGACGACTCGACCGTCACCGTCGAGGCCGATGTCGTCAACGCCCAGGGTCGCACCGGCGCCGGATCGGCGGTGGCGGTGATCGACTCGGGCATCAACCGCACCCACCCAGCGTTCGACGATCGCATCGTCGCCGAAGCGTGCTTCCTTGACGCGATCAACGGCGTCTGTCCGTCGAGCGGCGGCGCCCAGACCGGCGTCGGCCCCGGCACGGCGAGTCCGTGTCTCGCAAGCGGCTGCTTCCACGGAACCCACGTGGCCGGCATCGTCGGGTCCTCCGATGCCGACTTCCCGGGCGTGGCCCCCGAGGTCGACATCGTCGCCGTGCGGATCACCAGCAGCACCGGCGGCATCTTGTCGTCCGACGTCCTCGATGCCCTCGACTGGGTCCTGTCGGTGGTCGACACCCACGACATCGTGGCGGTGAACCTCAGCCTCGGATCCGACGACGACCCAGGAACGTGTCGCGACACGGCATGGGAGGCCGCGGTCGCGGCCCTCGCCGATGCTGGCGTCGCGGTGGTGGCCGCCAGCGGCAACTCCGCCGACGTCGGCCTGTTGCCGGTCGCCTTCCCGGCCTGTCTGCCCGGCATCTTCTCGGTCGGTGCCACCGAACGATCGGCGAGCAGCGGCCTCGCCCCTGACGACACGCCCGAACTCACCGACTTCACCCAATACGCCGGCGAGCTCGACATCGTCGCCCCGGGCTACGACATCACCTCGACCAATTGGCCCGGCACCGGCTTCCGCAGCGTCGACGGCACCTCGATGGCCGCCCCCCACGTGGCCGGCGCCTTTGCGCTGCTGGCCGGCACCCAGTCGGGGTGGACCCCGGACCGCTTCGAGGAACTCCTTCGCACCACCGGCGTGATGGTCGAGCGGTACACCGCGTTCGAGGGTGACCGCCATGAGCGGTACCCGGAGATGCGCCTGACCGATGCCGTTGCCTTCGATCCCTTCGACGACGCCCTGGGTGGTTTCTGGGTCGCGGCGGCGGACTGGGCGAAGTACACGGGTGTCTCCGACGGTGTCGGCGACGACCTGTTCGGTCCCGACATCACCTTGAACCGGGCGCAGGCCGTCACGTTCCTGTGGCGGCTCATGGGGTCGCCGGAGCCGACCCAGCCCGCGGGCTTCGAGGACGTGCCCGAGGGCGAGTTCTACACCGACGCGGTCGCCTGGGCGAAGGAGGTCGGCATCACCGAGGGCACCTCGCCGACGACCTTCAGCCCCGGTGGTCTCGTGAGCCGCGGGGTGATGGCGACGTTCCTGTGGCGGCTCGCCGGCGAACCCCCTGGCACCCTCGGCGTGTTCGCCGACGTCCCCGACAACGCGTTCTACGCGGAGGCGGTCGGTTGGATGGCCGACAACGACATCACGACCGGTACGTCGGCGACGACCTTCTCGCCGGACGATCTCGTGAACCGGGCCCAGATGATCACCTTCATCTGGCGGCTGGTGAACGCCGCCGACGCCTGGGATCCCGGGGTCGAACTGCCCGAGAGCGTGATGTTTTGACCCGGATCCGGGTCAGGACCAGAGGCTGCCCGGCTTGGAGCTGCGGGTCTCGAGGCCGTACTTCACGATGCATCGCACCGCCTGCACGCCGTCGCGCCAATTGATCTTCTTGCCCTCGGCGTAGGTGCGGCCGGAGTAGGAGATCCCGACCTCCCACACCCGCCAACCGCCGGCGGCGACCTTGGCGGTGATCTCCGGCTCGATGCCGAAGCGTTCCTGCTCGAGCTCGATGCCCTGGATGACCTCACGACGGAACGCCTTGTAACAGGTCTCCATGTCGGTGAGGTTGAGGTCGGTGAACATGTTCGAGAGCAGGGTCAGGAGCCGGTTGCCGATCGAGTGCCAGAAGTAGAGCACCCGGCGGGGTCGGCCGGACTGGAACCGTGAGCCGTACACGACGTCGGCGCGGCCGGCGAGCAGCGGCTCCATCACCAGGTCGTAGTCGACGGGGTCGTACTCGAGGTCGGCGTCCTGCACGATGACGAAGTCGGCGGTGGCCTCCATGAAGCCGCGACGAATGGCCGCGCCCTTGCCCTGGTTGTGGGGCTGGAGGAAGACCTTGATCCGCTCGTCGGTGAAGCCAGCGATGATGTCGCGGGTGCCGTCCGTCGAGCCGTCGTCGACGATCACGAGTTCGGCCGTGTGCGGGCTCGCGAGGACCCGCTCGACGATCTCTTCGATCGTCGCGGTCTCGTTGTAGCAGGGCATCACGACAGAGAGGCGGGGGGCGTCGACGGTGGCACTCATGACCGGGACACGTTATCGGCGCGGCTACCGTCTCCGGGGTGACGGTCCGACCCCGTGTTCTGGTCTGCGGCTGGTCGGGGGCCGGCAACCTTGGTGACGAACTCCTCACCGAGGTCGTCGTCGACCGACTGCGCGACGCCGGGCTTGCGCCGGTCGTGCGGTCGGTCGCGCCCGAGCTCACCGTCGCTGCACACCCTGGTGTCGAGGTCGCCGGTCGAGGCCTCGCATCGATCCGGTCGGCGCTGTCGGTCGACGCCGTCGTTCTCGGGCCCGGCGGCATCGTGCAGGACCACACCAGCGTCTGGTCGCTGCCCGCCCATCTCGTCCCGGCGCTGATCGCCCGGTTGCGGCGCCGGCCCGTCGTCGGTCTCGGCCTGGGGGCCGATCCCCTTCGTCGGCGGCTCTCCCGCGTGCTCGTCCGACTCGCCCTGCGCGGCTCGCCCGTCGTCGTGCGCGACGAGTTGTCGGCCGGCGCGATGCGCGGTGCGGGGGTGGATGCGGAGATCGACCTCGATCTCGCATGGGAACTCGGCCATCCCGAACCGGTGGCCGGTCTGGGGCTCACCGTCGCGATCGGACCGGTGGCCGGTTCGGGCGCATGGCGGCCGGGGCGGCGCCGACTCGTGCCCGACGACCCCGCGCCGGTGATCGCGGCGATCGAGCGCCTGCATGACGAGGTCGGCGGACCCGTCCGGTTGGTGGCCTTCCGTGGCGCCCGCGACGAGGAGTTCGCCCGTCGGCTGGCCGGCAAGCTCACCGCCGCCGAACTCGTCCCGGCCGACCGGGCGGTCGATGCGGTCCGAGGGGCGGCGGCCGTGCTCACCTCTCGCTACCACGCGGCCCTCGTCGCCGTGGCTGCTGGCGTCCCCGTGTTGGCCGACGTCCGCCAGGCGAAGCTCGCCGCGCTCGCGGCCACGGAGGAACTCACCGCCCACGTGCGCGGTTTCGATTCCTGGGCCGGCATCGGTTCGCCGCCGACGGCGGCGGGCGCAGCCTCGAGATCGTCGACCGGGGCGACCGACGCTGCGGTCGCTCGCCTGGCGCAAGCGTGCCGTCTCGGGCCGGCCTGAGGCCCCGACTATCCTGGCCCTGCCCGCCGGGCCCGACCATGCGCACCCATCCCGCTCCGCTCCCTGCCACCGAGGAACCCACCTCGGGAACCGTGATGCCCCGTCTGCGGGCACTCGGCTTCCGGTTCCTGCACGTCATCGACAGCGTCTCGCTCTTCGCGATGATGCATCTGATCACGGTGGTCCGATTCGGGTTCGACTGGCCGACGTTCCCGTACTCGCACTACCTGGTTGGGTTCTCGCTCGCGACGGTGATCCACGTGGTCGTCTACTACTTCGGCGGCATGTACGAATACGAGCAGCGGCTGGGCAGCCCACCCTGGCTGCCCAAGGCCACGCTGCTGACCGGCGTCGCGATCCTGTCGAGCGCCGCGGTCGCCCTCGTCACCGGTCGCTACCTGATGCCTCGCGGCAATCTGCTCGTGCTCTTCTTCGCGGCGTCGGCGCTGGTCACCTTCAACCGCTGGTTCGCCCGTCGGATTCGCAGTCGCCGGTTCGGCGCGCCGAGCGTTCTCCTCGTCGGATCACCCGACGACGTCGAGTTGGCCCGGCGCCACATGGGCGACTCGGGCTCCGACGCCACCGTCGCCGGTACCTCCCCGAACACCGACGGCCTGTTGGCAGCGGTCGACGCCGTCGACGCGACCGACGTGTTGCTCCTCGGCAGCGACCGGCTCGAGGACATCTACCCGAGCCCGCTCGACCAGTTCGAGCGGCGGCTGATCGGCGTGTACCACCGGGTGCAGGCCGTCGACACCCTGCTCGGGCTGCAGCGCAGCCGCGAGATCGCCGGCATGCCGTTCGTCGCCCTGCGCACCCACGCGGTGCCGCTCTATCGCCTGCGGCTCAAGCGGCTGCTCGATCTCGTGCTCTTGCTCGTCGCCCTGCCCGTGATCGTGCTCGTGGTCGGGCTGGCGGCGTCGTATGCGTTCGCCCGAGCCGGCCGGGGGATCATCTACCGCCAGGAACGGGTCGGTCGGCGCGGAGAGGTCTTCGAGGTGCTCAAGTTCCGCACGATGATCCGCAACGCCGAGGCGATGACCGGCGCCACCCTCGCGACCGAAGACGATCCGCGCGTGCTGCCCGGCATGCGCTGGTTCCGGGCCGCCCGGCTCGACGAATTGCCCCAGCTCTGGAACGTGGCCAAGGGTGACATGTCGTTGGTCGGCCCCCGACCCGAACGGGCCGAGTTCGTCGACCGCTTCGAGGAGTTGCTGCCCGGCTACAACCGCCGACACGACATGCCCCCCGGCATCACCGGCCTCGCCCAGATCCGCGGGCACTACCAGACCGACCCCGGCTACAAGCTCGGCCACGACCTGCAGTACATCGTCAACTGGTCGCCGGTGCTCGACCTCATGATCATGCTCGAGACCATCGTGGTGATGGCTCGCCGATCGGCCCGTTGACCGCCGACCTCAGCGCCCCGCCCCTGTCGCTGTCGGTCGTCATCCCGGCCCTCGACGCGGCCGAGGTCATCGACGGTTGTCTGACCGCGCTGTTGGACCAGAACGTCGACCTCGACTTCGACGTCGTCGTCGCCATCGGTCCGTCCCGCGACGACACCGTCGCCCGGGTCGAGGCCTGGGCCCGGCACGACCCGAGGGTCCGCTGGATCGACAACCCCTCCGGGCTCACCCCGGTCGCGCTCAACCGGGCCATCGCCGAGTCGACCGGGGATCTCGTCGTGCGCGTCGATGCGCAGGCGGAGGTGCCCGACGGCTACCTCCAGCGGGTGCTCGACACGGCCCGTCGCACCGGCGCCGGCAACGTCGGCGGCATCCAGCGGGCGGTGGGCGCGCAGGGCTGGTCGCGCTCGATCGCCGCGGCGATGCGGTCACGCTTCGGTGTGGGTCCGGCCCAGTTCCGTAGTGGCAGCCACGAAGGTCCGACCGACACCGTGTATCTCGGTGCGTTCCGACGGGCCGCGCTCGACGAGGTCGGCGGGTACGACGAGACGCTGGTGCGCAACCAGGATTACGAACTCAACTGGCGCCTGCGCGAGGCGGGCCACATCGTCTGGCTCGACCCGGCGCTGGTGGTGGAGTACACGCCGCGCGGCTCGCTGAAGGCGCTGTGGAGCCAGTACTTCCAGTACGGCCGGTGGAAGCGGGTCGTGGTGTTTCGCAATCCCCGGTCGCTCCGCGCCCGCCAGGTCGCCGCACCCGGCCTCGTGGTCGGACTCGCCGCGTCGGTCGTGCTCCTCGTGGCCGGCTCGTGGCTCGGGCTGGTGATCCCGGCGGTCTATGCCACGGCCGTGGTCGGGTTCGCGGCCCGGCCTCGGGGCGCGTCGAAACCTCAGGTCGCGCTGGCGTTCGTCGCCATGCACCTCGCGTGGGGCGCCGGCTTCCTCTTCGGCCGCTGATCAGTCGCGGGTGGTGAGGGTGTTGCCCCCGCCGCTCGACACGTGTTCGAGGTAGGTGTCGATCACGTGGTCGGCGTCGCCGAGTTCGAGCAGCTTGCCGTGGTCGAGCCAGCCGACCCGATCGCACAGGCTGCGCATCAGGGCGGCGTTGTGGCTGACGAGCACGATCGTCGTGCCTTTCTCGCGCAGCATGTTCATGTGGTCCATGCAGCGACGCTGGAACTCCTCGTCGCCCACTGCGATGACCTCGTCGACGAGCAGGATCTCGGGATCGACGTTGACGGCGACGGCGAAGCCCAGCCGCACGTACATCCCGCTGGAGTAGATCTTCACCGGTTCGTCGATGAAGTCGCCGATGCCGCTGAACTCGATGATGTCGTCCATCGCCTCGGCCATGTGCTTGCGGGTGAGGCCGAGCATGGCGCCGTTGAGGAAGACGTTCTCGCGGCCGGTGAGGTCGGGGTGGAAGCCCGACCCGAGCTCGAGCAGCGCCGACATGCGCCCCTCGGTGGTGATCTCACCGGCGGTGGGGCGATGGATGTTGGCCATGAGGCGAAGCAGGGTCGACTTGCCGCTGCCGTTGTGGCCGATGAGACCGAAGAACGTGCCGGGTTCGATGCGGAAGTCGACGTCGCGCAACACCCAGAAGTCGTCGACGTCCTTGTTGCGGCCGACACGGAGGATGGCTTCCTTGAGGCTGCTCGGACGATTGCGTTCGAGCCGAAAGCGCTTGGAGACGTTGGAGACGGTGATCTCGCCGATGGTCATGGCTCTTCGCTGATCTCCATGCTGCGGGCCCGGAAGTAGAACCAGCCGACCGTGAAGGTGCCGACCGCCCACGCGGTGGCGACGAGCACCTTCAACGGATCCGGGGTCTGGAGGAAGTACACCCCGTCGCGGGCGATCTCGACGAAGAGGGCGGGCGGATTCCAGGTGACGAGCTGACGGCCGATCTCGGGCACGTCGTCGCGGTCGAGCAGGCTCGGCGGGTACACGATCGGCACCAGGAAGAAGCCGACGCCGATCAGCACCCCGATCAGGTACTGGATGTCGCGGTAGCGGGCGTTGAGCACGGCGACGATGAAGCC
>JBCBYI010000071.1:0-17506 GCA_039815945.1 Actinomycetota bacterium
GGCGCTTCGCCGAGCCGGCTTGACGGGCCTATCAGCGAGCATTCAGTATACCTAACATGACTCTGGCTCGTGCTGTCCAGTCCCCACCACTCCATGCGATGTCTGGCTGGATCCGCCAGTGCAGTGCGTGCGGTCATCCCGACATCCACGCGGTCTACCCGTCGCCGGCGATGCTGGACCGGCCCGGCTGGACCTGTGATGCGTGCGGGTCCGGGCAGCACGCAGCCGTGCACGTCCCGTTCGATGCCACCGAGTGTCCGGCCATGCGGCCGAGTGGGTTCGTCGCATGATCGACGAACGCCTCGAACTCGCGACCGCTCTCGTGCACGCCGTGCCGGGCGGTGCGCTCGTCGCTCACGACGATGCCGGTCGCACCCTGACCGTCGGGCGCCACCCCAGCGCCGACGTCGACCCGTGCCGTTGGCGTGCCGTCGTCGCCGACCACGTCAGCGGCCGGGTCCAGTCGGTCTTCGGAAGCCTTGCGCTGGCGGAGCTGGGTGGATCGCTCATGCGCGCACCGTCGGGTGGCTTCATCGACCGCTCGGCGCCGGAGCGGCACTGGTTCGCCGTGAAGCTGCCACCCTGCCTCGTCGTGCAGACGCTCCGGGATGTCGACCTGAACGGCCTGCCCGAGGAGGCGGTCAGCGCAAGCGTTCGGCCCGACCCCGAACTCGGGGTCACCGTGGTCGGGGTCGGCATCGATGCGCCGTGCATGGTCGACGCGCTCGATTCGCTGGCTGCCGACGTCGGCAGCGCGCTCGCCGTCGCGGAACTCTGCGCGTCGATCCCGATCGTCGAGGGCTGACTCAGTCCTGGACGACGTGCTCGGCGAAGCGGGCGCGAGCCGCCCGCCAGGCCTCGTGGTCGATCGTGCCATCGGCTCGAACGACCGCGGCGGCGTCTCGGCCCATGGCCATCACGTGATGGATGTTGTCGGGCACCGAGAGTCCCTGGCGACCGAACACCACGATCCGCGGATCGGCGGGTTCCCATGCGTCGACCAGGGCTCGGGCGCCGGCGTGGCGCCGCTCGTAGGTCGGATAGACGCGCGCTTGTCGCCGGGTCTCGGTCGCCACGTGCTCAGGACTGGGGAGGCCCGACTGCACGAGTTCGTCCGCGACGAGCGCACCGAGTTCGTCGTCGCTCGCGGTCCACAGATCGTCGCCGACCCAGCACGGCACCTCGGCGCAGAGCACCGTCTGGCCGGCGGGGTCGTCGCCGTCGCGGTAGTTCTTGCACTCCGACAGGCGGCTGGTGCGGATCGACGCATCGGGGAAGTAGTGGGCGTCGAACGGTGTGAACTGCTCGCGGTCGAGCACGAGATAGACGAGCACCATCGCCCGCGTGCGCAGCGTGTCGATCGCGTCGACGACTGCCGGATCCGGACCCGGCTCGAGCGCCCGGGCGAGGAGATCGATCGGCATCGACGACAGCACCGCGTCGAAGCGGTCGGTGCGCCCGGCGGCGGTGACCTCGAGGTCGTCATCGCATCGGATCGACTCCACGGGGGAGGACAGCCGCTGGTCGACCCCGGCATCGACGCCGGCGGCGCCGAGCGCATCGCTGATCTGGCCGTAGCCGTCACGCGGGTAGAAGAAGGTCCGGCCGTCGACCGAGGTCGCCTTCAGTGCCTTGGCCAGGATCTGGAGCGGTGAGGTCGCCGAGACCCGCTTGTCCGCGAGTTCGACCGTGAGGTCGTGGGCGGGTTCGCCGTACAGCTTCTTGGCGTACGGGCGGTAGAAGCGCTCGGCCACCGTGGGGCCCAGCCGCTTCGAGATGGCCTCGTCGAAGCTGACGGGCGCGCAGCGACGGAACGGCTTGGTGAGCGTCTCGAGACCGACCCGAGCGGAGAAGCCGAAGGGCAGCTCCTTCACCATCGGACCCGGCTGCAGCGGAAAGCTGACCCAGCGATCCTCGAGGCGGATCCGGCCGTTGCGAACGCGGGTCTGCAGATCGTCGCCGAGCAGGTCGCGGATGCGGGCCATCAGGTCCGGGTCGGTCGCCGGGTGGAGGCGGTGTGAGCCGTAGTCGACGCGCTGGCCGGCGACGTCGAAACTGGCCGACATGCCGCCCACTCGATCCGCGGCCTCGTAGAGCACGACGTCGTGTCCGGCCTCCGCCGTCTCGAGCGCGGCGAGCAGCCCAGCGGGCCCTGCGCCGATGACGGCGATTCGGCTCATGAAATCTCCCCTGGTGGATTCACTGGCGCCGCTTGTAAGGTGCGCCTAATCATGACCAACGAGCGCCCCAACGTACCGGCATCCCGCCTCGCCGAACACCGCGTCGTCGTCACCGGCGCCGCCGGGTTCATCGGCTCGACGGTCGTCGACCGCCTCCTGGCGCTCGGTGCCGAGGTCGTGGGCATCGACGATCTCGACCCGTGGTATCTGCCGGCTCGCAAGATCGGCAATCTCGAGTCCGCCCGCCAGAACGAGCGCTTCACCCTGGTCGAGGCCGACGCCGCCGAGGTGATCGGCGACGTGTTGCGCCCGGGAGATCTGGTGATCCATCTCGCCGGCCGGCCCGGCGTCCAGGACTCGTGGGGCCTCGGCTTCACTGACTACAGCCGCCGCAACATCGAGCTCACCCAGCGCGTCTACGAAGAGGCGCTGGGGGTTGGGGCCGAGCGGGTCGTCTACGCGTCGAGCTCGTCGATCTACGGCGGATCGTCCGCCGGCGACGAGCGCGGTGCGGCGCCGATCAGCCCCTATGGCGTTTCGAAGCTCGCCGGCGAACACCTCGCCAACGTCTACCTCGAGCGCGGCCTCGACATCGTCTCGCTGCGGTACTTCACGGTCTACGGCCCTCGGCAGCGTCCCGACATGGCGATGCACCGCATGTTCGAGGCCACGAAGCCCAACGACACGGTGTTCGTCCGTCGCGGCGATGGTCTCCAGCGCCGCGAGTTCACCTTCGTGGGCGACGTCGCCGAAGCCACCATCTTGAGTGCGGTGGCGCCATCGGCGCCGGGCCGTCAGCTCGACATCGGTGGCGGTGAGTCGGCTTCGCTCCTCGACGCGATGGCGATCGTCGAACGGCTCGCCGGCCCGATACGAACCGAGACCCTTCCGGCGCCGGCCGGGGACCCGAGGGTCACCGCTGCGGATCTCGCCCCCACCACCGACGTGCTCGGTTGGGTGCCGACCACGTCCCTGGTCGACGGGCTCGCGGCGCAGGCGGCCTGGCACGCGGCGCAGCCGGATTACGAGACGGTGATCGAGCTCGGCTGATCGTCGTCGGCCGGCGCCGGCTCGAGTGGCGGACGTCGGGCCCCGCGCCAGGCGATCACGACGCTGGCGCCGAGGATGGCCATCCAGACGAACGTCATGACCGAATCCCAGTCGTTGAGTCGCTGGTGGTCGGGCAGGGTCGACGCGAGCGCCTGGTACCAGGGGCTCTCGACGTCGTAGAAGTCGACGATGAGCGCCCGGCGATCGGTCGACGCCTCCCAGGCGAGGATCAGCCAGGTCGCAGTGCCGAGCAGGGTCGCGCCCGCCACGCCGAGCAGATGACGTGGTCGGTCGCCGACCCAGAGCGCGATCGCGATCACGACGAACGGCAGCACCGGAGTGATCTGACGGCCCGGCCACCACCAGCCGTGCATCGTGAGCGCCACCCAGGTGGCGACGGCCCAGCCGGCGAGGATCACACCGGCGGCGAGCACGCTCGGCATGTCGCGCCGCACCCGGCCGAGTGCGGCGAGCGCCGCGGGCATGGCGAGGAACGACGGTGTCCAGGCGCCGATGCCGAACTGGGTGTCGATGATCAGCCCGACGAGGCGTCGAGACCGTTGGAGGAGTCGGGGTCGACGGCCGACGACGTCGAACTCGCTTCCCTCGATGAAGTGGTCGCCGGTCGAGTACACGGTCCAGCCGCCGTAGATGCCCTGATGGAGCAGGAGGTAGGTGGCGCCGGCGACGGCGAACACGCCGCCGAGCGCAACGAGGCGGTCGCGGGCGGCACGGTGCTTCCACGCCAGGCCCAACGTGACGACCGCAGCGTGGGGGACGTACTTCACCGAGAGCCACGGCAACGCGACGATCGCGAGGACCGCGACGACGTCCCAGCGGCGAGAGCGACTCGGGTGGGTGACCGCCCAGAAGGCGGTCATCAATGCGAGCGCGGCGGTGCCGGCGGGGAAGATGTGCGTGCCGTAGCTCGTCAACGGTGGGGCGGTGAAGAACGCGCCGATGATCCAGGTCGCGGGCCCGACCGACGCCCCGAAACGGGAGACGGCCACGTGCAGTGTGAGGGCCGCCGTGAGGCCGAGGATGATCGACAGCATCACCTTCGCTCCGACCCAGCCGGCGATGCCGTACGGCACCATCAAGACGAGCGGGAGGAGTGGGTCGTGGGGGCTGAGCTCTTGGCCGGAGTCGTTGAGCGCGATCGTCTGCTGGTTGATCGTGATCTCGTGGAACGGCTCGTAGCGCCGCTCGGCGATCTCGTCGCTGACGTCGAGATCGAAGTCCTCCCACAGCGACATCGCCGTGAGGAGATATTGCGGCTCGTCGCTGCTCACCCGTGCGCCATAGGTCGACCGGGCGTCGATCGCCAGGAGCGAGACGCCGAAGGCGACGAGGCCGACGAGGAGAAGGCGGGCACGCATGACCGACGCAGACTATCGACCAGCCTGCGAAAAGCCGTAAAGGCATCTTAACACCGTAGAGTTGGCGCCCGTGAATCCGCTGAAGCTGCTCCGGCAGCGTCTGCCGCTCCCACTCGTGGTTCTGGTCGGTGTGCTCGCCGGCCTCGTCGCCGCCGTCATCGTCGTTCGAGCCGTCGACGGCGAGCTCATGCGGCGAGCATGGGACGAAGCGATCGCCCACCCGGGTGAGGTGGTGATCGCGTCCGCGGCGTTCGGCTTCGCCTTCGTCCTGCGGGCGATCGCGTGGCAGCGGGTCCTGCCGGGATTGTCGTTCGGGCAGTCGCTCGCGGGCATCCATCTCACCCTCGGCGCCAACCACGTGTTGCCGTTCCGGCTCGGTGAGCCGGTCCGGGTGCTGAGTGTGGTCAAGCGGGCCGAGACCTCCGTCGACGCCGCCACCGCCTCGACGGTGATGCTGCGCTCCGCCGACATCATCGCCATCTTCCTGCTCGGCCTCGCCGTTGCGCCGGGCGCCTACATGGATCTCGTCGGCTGGTTCGGCTGGCTCGTCGTCGCGGGCGTGATCGTTGCCGCCATGGCCTCGTGGGGCTGGCTGCTGCGCATGGCGGGCCGTGATGACATCAAGCTCCCCGGCCCCTTCGCCCTCGCACTCACCGGCTCGGCCTGGCTGCTCGAAGCGATCCTCGTGTGGCAGACCGCCCGGTGGGCCGGGCTCGAGATCAGCGCCACCGACGCTGCGCTCGTCACCACGGTCGCCGTGGCCGCCCAGATCGCAGCGATCGCGCCCGGAGGCTTCGGCACCTACGAGGCCGCCGCCGTCGCCGCCTACGTCAGCCTCGGCTACGACGCCGAACCCGCCCTCGTGGCCGCCCTGAGCGCCCACGCCCTCAAGACCGCCTACTCGATCATCGTCGGAGTCATCGCCATGGCCTTCCCGTCCCCTTCGTTCATCGGCCGCCTGCGGCTCCGGTCCGAGACCGGCGAGCGCGAGATCGCTCCCATCCCGGGCCCGCCGGCGCCGATCGTGTTGTTCATGCCGGCCTACAACGAAGAAGAAGCGGTCGGCGATTGCATCGCTCGTGCCCCACAGGAGATCGATGGTCACCCGGTGGAGGTGTTGGTGATCGACGACGGCTCGGCCGACAACACCATCGCCGTGGCCGAGGCCGCAGGCGCCACCGTTATCGCCCTTCCCCAGAATCGTGGACTCGGCGCTGCGGTTCGTGAGGGACTCGCTGCAGGCGTCGAGCGGGGCGCCGCGGCTGTCGTCTTCTGCGATGCAGATGGCGAGTATCCGCCCGAGGAGCTCGCAAACCTGGTCCGGCCGATCCTCGCCGACGAGGCCGACTATGTCTGCGGCAGTCGTTTCGCCGGCGAGATCGAGCACATGCGGCCGCATCGCCGGTTCGGCAACCAGGTGCTCACCAAGACGTTGTCGGTCATCGCTCGCCGAAAGATCACCGACGGTCAGACCGGCTACCGGGCCTTCTCGCCGGCGGCGGCAGCCCGAGCCGAGGTCATCCACGACTTCAACTACGCCCAGGTGATCACCCTCGATCTGCTGGCGAAGGGCTATCGCTACCTCGAGGTGCCCATCAGCTACCGCTTCCGCACCACCGGCGAGAGCTTCATCAAGCTCGGCCCCTACCTGCGCAAGGTCGTGCCGGCCGTGTACCGCGAGGTCAACGCCGCATGAGTCGATCGCGGCGTCTCGTCGTCGCGTCGGTCGCCACCCTCGCCCTGGTCGTCGCCTCGTGTGGCATCGACGACGGCGCCCGCGTCCGCATGCAGGACAACGTCACCGGCGACAGCGACAGCGGCAGCGAATGAGCGGTTGCACACCTGTCTCGATTTATCTATTCAGCAGGGTTGTTGTTTTGAGTTAAGTATCCCTACCATGGCGCCAACATTCGCGTGGAGGGAGAACTCATGTCTCGACGAATGCGACTGCTCGGTGCAGTCATGTCCCTGATGCTCTTCGCCGCCGCCTGCGGCGACGACGACGGTGGCAGCGTCACCGAACTCGAAAGCGGTGACTCGGGATCGAGCGGCTCGGGTTCGGGAAGCGGCTCGGGTTCGGGCTCTGGTAGCGGCTCGGGTTCGGGAAGCAGCTCTGCCTCGGCGAGCGGTTCGGGCTCGTCGTCGGCCAGCGCCTCGGCACCGGCCAGTGGTTCGGGCTCCGGCTCGGCCAGCGCCTCGGCTCCGGCCGACGCCGGTGCGACGGGTGAGGACGGCGGCTACGCCTACGCCTCGAACGTCGACTCGCACGTGCTGGTGGTCCAGGACATCTGCGGTATCGGTGATCTGCTCGACGCCGGCGACTTCGACGCCGTCGCCGCGATCTACAACGACGGCATCAACTCGGTGAAGTCCGACGGTTCGATCCGCACGATCGGCGGGTTCGCCTCTCGTGACGATCGCAGCCACGGCTACGACGAGTACTACGGCACGCCGACGCCGCTCGACGACTTCGTCACCGCCGCCCTCGAGGGCACCGGCATGTTCGAGGGCCAGTCCGACGCCGTGCGTGGCCAGGGTGTCGAGAAGGGCATCCAGAACCAGGTCATGGTCGCCTGGGTCGTGCACGAGCTCGTCGTGGCGATGGGCAAGGCCGCCGACGGCAACTTCGACATCCAGGAAGGCGCCGTGCACAACTGGGACGAGGGCTGGGCCTTCTACCACGGCACCGCGCCGGGCTGCGCGCCGTACGCCACCGGCGACAAGCGGGCCGCCAACTTCGGCACCCTCGGCGCCGATGGTGAGACCGCCATCGCCAACGAGAACATCCTCGCCGCGATGATCCAGGGCCGCGACGCCCTCGTCGACGGCAATGTGCCGGGCGCCGGCATCGCCACCGCCGAGGTGCTCAAGAACGTCGTCGTGATCTACAGCCAGGCGTCGATCCGCTACGCCTCGCTCATCGAGGGCGACCTCGCCGACGGTGACGACGCCAAGGCCAAGGAGCACCAGGCGGAAGGCCTCGCCTTCTTCCGGGTGATCGAACCGCTCGTCGCTCCCGAAGGCGCCGACGTCGATGCGATCAACGCGATCTTCGACCTCGCCAACGAGCCCGGCGCGAACGGCTTCGGTGACGAGGTCCGTGCCGCCCTCGAGCCGGCGTGGGACGCCCTGGGCATCACCGCCGACGACATCGGGACCCTCCAGTAGATCGGCGGGGATCGGCCCCGGCGCCTCGGGTGCCGGGGCCGATCCCTCAAGATCGCGTGTTGCGGTGCCGATTCATGCTGCGTAAGGTTTCCCTAACTTCTCTTATGCGTGATGCCACTCACTCGCCGTCAGCCCTTGCGGGCGTGACCTCCCTCGTCGAAGCGGAGGGCCGCACCGAGCTCGCGCTCGCCGACGGACGCAGGGTCAGTGTCCCGCTGGCGGTGAACCGCCGCTCCGCCTCGGAGATGCGAGCGTCGGTGCGGCGGCTGACCGCCGTCGAGATCGACAGCGAGCGGCGCTCCGCCATCGCCGTGGGCACCGGATGGCGGCGCCCGTTCATGCGGCCGATCCCGGTGTCGATGGCCCTCGGGCTCATCGCTGCCGGCGTTCCGGGGGTCGCCCGATGATCGTGTGTCACTGCTTCGTGGTGAACGACCGCCGCATCAGCGAACTCATCGGCACGGGGGCGCTCTCGGTCGCTGATGTCCGCGAGGCCTGTGGGGCTTCCTCGGACTGCGGATCGTGTGCGAACACCATCCGCAACATGGTCGCCGCCCAGCGCGAAACCGCCGTTTCCCTCGTCTGAGAGGGCTGCTTTCCCGAGATGACAAGGGGCGCTTGAACATGTGTCTCGGACGAGCGGAGACCCTGTTCGGCGGTCTACGGTCGAGCGCATGCAAGGCGACGCCGACATCATCGAGTTCCTCAACGAAGCCCTCACCGCCGAGCTGACGGCGATCAACCAGTACTTCGCCCACGCGAAGCTGTGTGAGAACTGGGGCTACGGGCGCCTCGCCGGGTACTACCGCAAGGAGTCCATCGAAGAGATGAACGACGCGGAGACCCTGATGGACCGCATCCTCTTGCTCGACGGCATGCCCAACCTCCAGCGTCTCGGCACCGTCCGTGTCGGCGAGACCGTCGAGGAGCAGCTCGCCCTCGACAAGCAGCTGGAGATCGACGCCATCGAGCGCTACCGCCGCGGCGTCGTGCTCGCCCTCGAGAAGGGCGACCCCGGCACCCGCGAGATGCTCGAGCAGCTCGTCGTCGGCGAGGAGCACCACCTCGACTGGATCGAGACCCAGCAGAGCCTCATCGCCGACATCGGGATCGAGCGCTACCAGCAGTCGATGATGGTGCCGCCCGAGGGCTGATCAGCCCAGCCGGTCGGCCAGCCAGTCGGCGTCGAGGCTGCCGGGCACGCCGATCACCACGATCTGGCTCTCGCTCACCGTCCGGTCGAGAGGTGTGAATCGGGCACGCGCCCCGACCCGCTGGAACTCCAGCGCCCCGACATCGGTGGCAACGATCCCCTTGGCCCGGACGATGCCGGGCGGGAGGTCGGCCGCCATCCGCCGGAGGCGTGCCTCGTCGCATCGGCCGCCCGTCCAACTCCAGGTCTCGAACGGGACGCCGTCGTCATGGAGGCGGTCGGTCGGCTTCGTTCGAGGCTCGAGGTCGAGGAGCACCCGCGGGTCGATCGACGCATGGACGGCCTCGACGGTGGCGACGCCCGGGGCGTGCTCGTCGACGATCGCAACCGCTCGCTCGACGTCACCCACGTCGGCCTTGTTGAGCACGACGAGATCGGCCGCCGCGAGCTGCCCCCGCACCGTCTCGCCGACGTAGTCGTCGGCCACGTGATCCACGATCGCCTCGGCGTCGGCCACCACGACGACCAGATCGAGGCGGTACGGCCGGCGATGGCAGTACGCGGCGATCGACGCGGGGTCGGCGACACCGCTCGCTTCGATCACCACCCGCTCGGGAGGCGGGTCGAGTTCGACGAGATCGTCGAGCGCGGCGGCGAGCCCGTCGACGAGGGAACAGCAGATGCAGCCGTTGGGGAGGGTGATGGTCGAGCCGTCGCCCCGGTCGAGGAGTTGGGCGTCGATGTCGAGCGAGCCGAAGTCGTTCACCAGAACGGCCACCCGGTCGTCGGCCACCGTGAGCAGATGGTTGAGCAGCGTGGTCTTGCCGGCGCCGAGGTAGCCGCCGACGACGGTGACGGCGATCCGCGCGTCGCTCATCTCAGCCGGTGCCGGCCGGGAAGGCCTGACCGCCCACGACGGTGCCCCACACGCCGATGTCCTTGAGCGTGACCGGGTCGACCGCGTACGGATCGTCGTCGAGCACGGCGAAGTCGGCGAACTTGCCGGCCTCGATCGAGCCGACTTCGTGGTCGAGCTTGATCTGGCGAGCCGCACCCAGGGTCGCCGCGTACATCGCCGAGTCGACCGAGATGCGTTCCTCCGGCCCGAGCACCTGCCCACTGGCGGTGAGGCGGTTGACCGCACACCACGCGACGTGGAGATGCCCGAGCGGCGTGACCGGCGTGTCGGAGTGGAACGAATACTCGACGCCGAGGCGCTCGGCGGTCGCACACGCATCCATGCGGGCCGCCCGCTCGGGCCCGACCGTGACGTCGCGGTGCTGGTCACCCCAGTAGAAGATGTGGTTGCTGAAGATGTTGGCGTGCATGCCGAGCGCGGCCATCCGGGCGTACTGCGACGGCGTGGTCAGCTGACAGTGCTGCACCGTGTGACGGTGATCCCAGCGCGGATGGCGATCGAGGACATCCTCGACGGCGGCGATGAAGACCTCCGACGCCTGATCGCCGTTGCAGTGACAGTGGACCGTCAGCCCGGCCCGGTGGAAGGTCTCCAGCACCTCCGGCACCTGCTCGGGCGGCATCAGCCAGAGTCCGTTCTCGGCGTGCCCCTCGGGCGGGTCGTAGTAATAGGGCCAGGTGAGGCGAGCGGTGAAGCCCTGGATCGAGCCGTCGATGATCAGCTTGATGATCCCGAAGCGGAGCTTGTCGTTCACCGGTTCGTCGCGCAGCTGCACGACCCGCTCGGCGATCTGCTCGGGCGGCAGCGGTGTGGCGAAGGTCGAACCGGCCACCATGACCCGCACCGGGAAGGTCGGATCCGACGTCACCTCGGTCCAGGCGGCGAGTCCCGCATCGTCGATCCGACTGGTGCCGAGGTCGGTGACCAACGTGTGGCCGGCGTTGCGGGCCTCGTAGGCGTAGTTCCACTTCGCGGTGTCGGTGGCGAACGCCAACCGGATGAGCTTGTAGCCGTGCGAGAGCGCCATCGCCGCCGGCTCCTGCAGCTCGCCGTTGGGCTCGCCGTATTCGTCGAGCTGGACCCCAGGCGTCGGGTCGTCGGCGGTGATGCCGTCGCGTCGCATCATCGCGGTGTTGACCGTGGCGAGATGGCCCGAGGCGTGGAAGACGAAGATCGGACGGGTCTCCGAGACAGCGTCGAGGTGCTTGGCCACGAGCCGTTCGCCGGTGAGATAGATCGGGTCGAGACCCCAGCAGACCATCGTTTCGTCGGGGCCGGTCATGGCCGCGTCGGCCTCGCGGAGCCGGGCGACGACCTCGTCGATGCTCGTACATCCGGGCCAGGTCCGGCCGCTCGGATCCCGCCGATCGAAGTAGCCGATGTAGACGTGCTCCCAGGTGCCCCCGGCCATCACGTGGCTGTGGGCCTCGACGAACCCGGGCGTGAGGACATGGTCGCGGAAGGTGTCGTCGATGCGATGGTCACCCCATCGGGTCAGTTCCTCGACGGAACCGACCCCGAGAATCCGGCCGTCGGTCACTGCGACCGCCTCGGCGGTCGGGAGGGCCTGGTTCATCGTGATGACTCGGCGGGCCGGGTACACCGTGATCGCACGCATCTGCGCATGGTGTCACGGAAACCCCGACAGGACTCCCTGGCGAGGAGACTGGGCCGTCGAAGGTCGGTAGGTTGCGTTCATGAGCGATCCGTTGGCGGCCTTCGCCGACCCGGTGCGCGAGTGGTTCACCTCCACCTTCCGTGAGGCCACCGCGCCACAGCGTGCGGGTTGGCCCGCGATCGCCAACGGCGACCACACCCTGATCCTCGCCCCGACCGGCACCGGCAAGACCCTGTCGGCGTTCCTGTGGGCGCTCAACCGCCTGGCGGAGGGCGAGGTGCCCGAGGATCCCAAGGCCCGCACCCGGGTTCTCTACCTCTCGCCACTGCGGGCGTTGGCGGTCGACGTCGAGAAGAACCTCCGGGCCCCGCTGCAGGGCATCGGCTTCGCCGCCGAACGCCTCGGCACCGTGGTCCACACGCCCACGGTCGGGATCCGCACCGGCGACACGTCGACCTCGGATCGACGCCAGCTCGTGCGCCATCCGCCCGACATCTTGATCACGACGCCCGAGTCGTTGTTCTTGATGCTCACGTCGAAGGCCCGCGAGACCCTCGCCAACGTCGAGGCGGTGATCATCGACGAGATCCACGCCATGGCCGGCACCAAGCGCGGCGCCCACCTGATGTTCTCGCTCGAGCGACTTGAGGAACTCACCGAGCAGCCGCCCCAGCGCATCGCGCTGTCGGCCACCCAGCGCCCGCTCGACGAGATCGCCCGGTTCCTCGGCGGCAACGAGATCGCAGTCGACGGCACCGTTTCGCCCCGGCCGGTCACCGTGGTCGACGCCGGAGCCCGCAAGGAGCTCCAGATCGAGGTCGTCGTCCCGATCGAGGACATGGCCAACCTCGGCGAACGCATCGAGCCGGGCACCGATGCGCCGGCCGCCGCATCGCCCAACGCCCGCCGTTCGATCTGGCCGTCGATGCACCCGCGGCTCCTGGAGCTGATCGAGGAGCACCGCTCGACCCTCGTCTTCTCCAACGCCCGTCGGCTCTCCGAACGGCTCGCCACCCGGCTCAACGAGCTCGCACTGGAGAAGGCGTCCGGCGAATTCGACGGCTCGGTCGCGCCGCCGCCCGCGCTCGGGGCCGGCGACGAACAGATCGGTCGGGGTGCGGCCGAAGGCGAAGAGCTGGTGAAGGCCCACCACGGCTCGTTGTCCCGCGAACGTCGCCTTCAGATCGAAGACGAGTTGAAGCGCGGTGACCTCAAGGGCCTTGTCGCCACCTCGTCGCTCGAGCTCGGCATCGACATGGGTGCGGTCGATCTCGTCGTGCAGGTCGCGTCGCCGGGGTCGGTCGCGTCGGGCATGCAGCGCATCGGACGTGCGGGCCACCAGGTCGGCCAGCCGAGCGTCGGCAAGATCTTCCCGAAGCACCGGGCCGACCTCCTCGAAGCCGCCGTCGTCGTCGACCGCATGCATCAGGGCCTCATCGAGGAGACGTACTTCCCCCGCAACCCCCTCGACGTCCTCGCCCAACAGGTCGTCGCCATGTGCGCGATGGACGACTGGGATCTCACCGACCTCAAGGCGCTGATCCGGCGGTGCGCGAACTTCGGCGATCTCTCCGACGAGGTGCTCGGCAACGTGCTCGACCTGCTGTCGGGCACCTATCCGAGCGAGGAGTTCTCCGAGCTGCGACCCCGCATCGTGTGGGATCGCATCACCGGGCAGCTCCGGGGCCGGGCCGGGTCGCAGCGCCTGGCCGTCACCAACGCCGGCACCATCCCCGATCGGGGCCTCTTCGGCGTCTTCCTGCCCGACGGCACGCGGGTGGGCGAACTCGACGAGGAGATGGTCTACGAGAGTCGGGTGGGGGAGACCTTCCTGCTCGGCGCGTCGACCTGGCGGATCGAGGACATCACCTTCGAGCGGGTCGTCGTCACGCCCGCTCCCGGCGTGCCCGGCAAGATGCCGTTCTGGCACGGCGACGGTCCGGGTCGCCCGCTCGAACTCGGCCGGGCGATCGGCTCGTTCGTGCGTGAGGTCCGCCAGCTCGACGACGACGCCGCGATCGAGCGCCTTCAGGAACGCCACGGTCTCGACGATCTCGCCGCCGAGAACCTCCTCACCTATCTCACCGACCAGGCCGAGGCCACCGGTGTCGTGCCCGACGACCGCACGATCGTCGTCGAACGCTTCCGCGACGAGATCGGCGACTGGCGGGTGTGTGTGCTCACCCCGTTCGGTGCCCAGGTCCACGCCCCCTGGGGCATGGCGCTGCAGGCGCGGCTCGGCGAGGAGTGGGGAAGTGAGATCGACCTCATGTGGAGCGACGACGGCATCGTCATGCGCCTCCCCGAGGCGCTCGACCGGCTCCCGCTCGATGAGCTGCTGTTCGACCCCGACGAGATCGACGACGTCGTCATCTCCCGCCTGCCCGATTCGGCGATGTTCGCCGCTCGTTTCCGCGAGTGCTCGGCCCGGGCGCTGTTGTTGCCCCGCCGCCGCCCCGACCAGCGCACCCCGCTGTGGCAGCAACGCCAGCGGGCCGCCGATCTGCTCAACGTCGCCGCCAAGTACCCGACCTTCCCCATGCTGCTCGAAGCCACGCGGGAGTGCGTCAACGACGTCTTCGATCTGCCCGCGCTGCGGTCGGTGATGTCGGATCTGCGCAGCCGCAAGGTGCGCATGGTCGCCGTCGACACCGACACCGCGTCGCCGTTCGCCCAGTCGCTGCTCTTCTCGTGGATCGCGGTCTACATGTACGAGGGCGACGCCCCGATCGCCGAACGCCGTGCGGCCGCCCTCGCCCTCGACCGGGAGCTGCTGCGGGACGTGCTCGGGGCCGAGGAGCTGCGGGAGCTGCTCGACGCCGAGGTGCTCGCCGACCTCGAACTCGAATTGCAGCTGCTGGTCGACGGCCGGCGGGCCCGCGACGCCGACGAGCTGCACGACGTCCTGCGGCGTCTCGGCCCGCTCAACCGCCTCGATCTCGAAGCGCGATCGGTCGACGGTGCCCCCGTGGGCGATTGGGTCCGGTCGCTGCTCGAGGAGCGGCGGGCGATCGAGGTCCGCGTCGCCGACGACGATCGCATCGCGGCGAGCGACGACGCGGCCCGCCTGCGCGACGCCGTCGGCGTGGCCCTGCCCGTCGGGCTCCCGGCGGTCTTCACTGATCCGGTCGACGACCCCCTCGGCGATCTGTGCCGTCGCTACGCCCGCACCCACGGCCCGTTCCACGCCCGCGACGTCGCCCGCTGGCTCGGCGTCACCGAGTCGCGGGCTGCGGTCGCGCTCGACCGACTGGTTGCCGCCGGCGACCTGCTGCGGGGCGAGTTCCGACCGGGCGGCAGCGAGCGTGAGTACTGCGACGACGACGTCCTCCGCCAGCTGCGACGCCGCTCGCTGGCATCACTGCGTCGCGAGATCGAGCCGGTCGAGGGCGATGCGCTCGCCCGGTTCCTGCCGGGGTGGCAAGGCGTCGGGTCCCGTCGTCGCGGGGTCGACGCCGTCGCCGAGGTCGTCGGCCAACTGCAGGGTGCGGCCATCGCCGCGTCGGTCGTCGAACGCGACACGCTCGCCGGCCGGGTCAACGGCTACCGGTCGAGTGATCTCGACGAGCTCTGCACCAGCGGCGAGATCGTGTGGGTCGGCGCCGGGTCGGTCGGCTCCGCCGACGGGCGCGTGCGGCTGCTGTTCCGCGACCAGGTCGGCTTGCTCGTCCCCGAGGTCGGCGACGACGCCCCCGACGACCCCACCCACGACGCGATCCGGGCGCACCTTCGCGAACGCGGTGCATCGTTCTGGCCCGATCTCGTGGCCGCCGTCCAGGCGGCCGACCTGCCGTACCAGACCGACGTGGTGCACACGGCGCTGTGGGATCTCGTCTGGTCGGGCGAGGTCACCAACGATTCGCTTGCTCCCGTGCGGGCCCTGATCAGCGGATCGAAGTCCGCCAGTGCACCCAAGCCGGGCCGGGCTCGTGGCCGTCGCAGCCGGCCACGCGTCGGCGGCCTCACCCAGCAGGGTCCGCCCACGGCCGTCGGCCGGTGGTCGCTCGTCGAGCCTCTGCGCCGTCCGGTGCCGTCGCCGACCGAGCGCTCGTTGGCGATGGCCCACCAGATGCTCGACCGCTACGGCGTGCTCACCCGCGAGACCGCGCTGGCCGAAGGCGTCTCGGGCGGCTTCGCCGGCGTCTACCCCGTGCTCAAGGCGCTGGAGGAGCGAGGAGAAGTCCGGCGCGGCTACTTCGTCGCCGGCCTCGGCGCCGCCCAGTTCGCCCTCCCCGGTGCCGTCGACCGATTGCGAGCGGTCCGCGAGATCGAAACCACCGAGCCGCCCCTGGTGCTGGCCACCACCGATCCGGCCCAGCCCTATGGCGCCGCGATCCCGTGGCCCGACTCCGAGGGTCGCGCCGCTCGCTCCGCGGGGAGTCATGTGGTGCTGATCGACGGCGAGCCGATCGTCGTCGTCGAGCGGGGCGGCAAGTCGTTGATCACGTTCTCCGGCGCGGCCGACACCGACGCGTGGATCGAGGCGATCCAACGCCTCGTGAAGGACGGTCGGCTCCGCAGCCTCGAGATCGGCAAGGTCGACGGTGTCCCCGTCCGGGAGACACCCTTCGCCGCCCGCCTCGAAGCCGCCGGCTTCACCCCCGGCTATCGAGGGATGACCTTCCGGGGCTGAGCGTCGTCAGCCCATCTGGCTGCGTCGGTCGCCCAGGTCGCTTCGCTAGGGTTGTTTCGATGTCGCAACCCGGATCGGATCCGTCGGGCCTGCCTCCCCTGCAGAGCGCCCACGCAGCGATGGAACTCCGGCCCTACCTGTCGGATCTCTGGGCCCGTCGCGAGTACGTCTGGGTCGAGTCGGTGAGCGAACTGCGGGCCCGCCAGATCACCAATGTGCTCGGCAACCTCTGGCACCTGCTGAACCCGGCGCTCAACATCACGATCTACTTCCTGATCTTCGGCCTGCTGCTCGGCGTCGATCGGGGTGTCGACAACTTCATCCTGTTCCTCTCGACGGGACTCTTCATCCACCAGCTCACCCAGCGCACCACCACGAGCGGGGCGAAGTCGATCGTCGGCAACCGCGGACTGCTGCAGGCGATCAAGTTCCCGCGGGCGCTGCTGCCGATCACGAGCTCGGTCACCGAGTTCCTCGCCGCGTCGTCGACATTCGGGATCGTGTTCGTCGTCGCGCTGCTGACCGGCGAGTCGCCGCGATGGTCGTGGCTCATGCTCGCCCCACTGCTCGTCGTGCAGAGCGTGTTCAACCTCGGAGCGGCGCTCTTCGCGGCCCGCCTGACCACCCACTTCGTCGATCTCACCAACATCTTGCCGTTCGCCTTCCGGCTCGTGCTGTACGGGTCGGGCGTGATCTTCAACGTCTCGGAGTACGTCGAGTCCGACTCGTGGATCCGCTGGCTCTTCACCCTCAACCCGGTGTACTGCTACATCACGGTCGGGCGGTGGGCGGTCATGGGCACCGATCTCTCCGCCGGCGTCGTGATCTCGGGCTCGGTGTGGGCGATCGCCATGTTCGTCTTCGGATTCGTGTACTTCCGCGCCGGCGAGGAGCGCTACGCCAGTGTCTGAGGCGAACCCCGCTCCCGCCGAGGACCGCATCGACGCGCCCGTCAGCATCGACGTGCAGGACGTGCACATCCGGTACCGCGTGTACGAGGACCAGACCTTCAGCGCTCGCCAGTGGGTGAGCAGCGGGTTCAAGGGCCGACAGGCGATCGAGGTCCACGCGGTCAAGGGGGTCTCCTTCGACGTCCGGGCCGGTGAGGTCCTCGGACTCATTGGCTCGAACGGCTCGGGCAAGTCGTCGCTCGTCCGGTCCATCGCCGGTCTGCAGTCGTTGGCGTCGGGTCGCATCGACGTCCGTGGCCGCGCTGCGATGCTCGGGGTCGGCGCGGCGTTGAAGCCGGGTTTGTCGGGCCAGCGCAACGTCATGCTCGGCGGCCTGGCGATGGGCCTCTCCCGCGAGGAGATCGAGGCCGAGGTCGACAACGTCGCTGAATTCGCAGGGATCGGCGACGCGATCCGTCGCCCGATGACCACCTACTCGTCGGGGATGCGAGCCCG
>JBCBYI010000072.1:0-17423 GCA_039815945.1 Actinomycetota bacterium
TGAGCGACGCCGAGATCGACGAGTTCACCGGCCAGCTGGGCGACATCCTCGAACACGCCGCCGACATCGAGGCGCTCGACGTCGGTGATGTCGAGCCGACGTCGCATCCGCTGCCGATGGTCAACGTGTTGCGGCCCGACGTGGTGGTGCCGGCCCTCGATCGTGAGGCGTTGCTGTCGCAGGCGCCGGCGGCCGAGGACGGCCAGTTCCGGGTCCCGCCGATCCTGGGGGAGGAGCCGTGAGCGCACTCGACATCGCCGCTGCCGTCCGCTCGGGCGAGCGTTCCGCCGTCGACGTGATCGACGAGCACCTGGCTCGTATCGACGCGGGCGACGGGGAGATCCACGCGTTCAACCTCGTCACCGCCGACGCCGCCCGCGAGGCCGCGGCTGCGGTCGATGCCGCCGTCGCCGCCGGGGAGGATCCGGGCCCGCTCGCCGGGGTGCCGATCGCGATCAAGGACAACATGTGCACCACCGGGGTCGCGACGACGTGCTCGTCGAAGATCCTCGAGGGGTGGGAGCCGCCCTATGACGCCACCGCGATCCAGCGGGTCCGGGCGTCGGGAGCGGTGATGGTCGGCAAGACCAACCTCGACGAGTTCGCCATGGGCTCGTCCACCGAGAACTCGGCCTTTGGGCCGACCCTCAACCCGCTCGACACCAGCCGGGTGCCGGGTGGTTCGAGCGGTGGCTCGGCTGCGGCGGTGGCGGCTGACTTCGCGCCGTTGTCGCTGGGTTCGGACACCGGCGGCTCGATTCGCCAGCCGGCCGCGTTCTGCGGTCTCGTCGGGATGAAGCCGACCTACGGCGCGGTCAGCCGGTACGGCCTGATCGCCTTCGGTTCGTCGCTCGACCAGATCGGTCCGTTCTCGAAGACGGTCGCCGAATCGGCCGCACTGCTCGAGGTGATCGGCGGGCACGATCCGCTCGACTCCACGTCGATCGATCAGCCTGCGTTCGACCTGTCGTCCGTGCTCGACCGAGGAGTCGAGGGCATGCGCATCGGGATCCTCCGTGAGCTGTCCGGCGGCGAGGGCAGTGTCGAGGGTCTGTCGGCCGACGTGCTCGCACGAACCAACGACGCTGCTGCTGCGCTGGAGGCCGCCGGTGCGACCGTCGTCGACGTCTCGGTGCCGTCGTCCACGCTCGGCCTGTCGGCGTACTACCTGGTTGCGCCGGCCGAGGCGTCGTCGAACCTGAGCCGGTTCGACGGCGTGCGCTACGGCCTGCGGGTCGACGCGCCGACCACCGGCGAGATGATGACCGCCACCCGCACAGCCGGCTTCGGCCCCGAGGTGAAGCGCCGCATCATGCTCGGCACCTACGCCCTGTCGGCCGGCTACTACGACGCCTTCTACGGCAAGGCGCTCAAGGTCCGCACGATGATGCTCGACGAGTTCGCCTCGGTGTACGCCGACGTCGACCTTCTGCTCACGCCGACGGCGCCGACGACGGCGTTCCCGCTGGGTGATCGCACCGCCGACCCGATGACGATGTACGTCAACGACGTCTGCACGATTCCGTCGAACCTCGTCGGGCATCCGGCGATCTCGGTGCCGTTCGGTGTCGGCGACGACGGTCTGCCGGTCGGCGTGCAGCTGCTCGGCCCGGCCCTGTCGGAACCCACGATCTATCAGGCGGCTGCTGCACTGGAAGCGGCGGCCCCCGGCGAAGGGAGCCCGTCGTGAGTGTGCACGAACCGTCCCTGCCCGACGAATGGGAGCTCGTCGTCGGTCTGGAGGTCCACGTCGAACTCCACACCGCCACCAAGCTGTTCTGTGGCTGCCCGAACGTGTTCTCGCACGAGCCCAACACGAACGTGTGCCCGACGTGTGTTGGTCTGCCGGGTTCGCTGCCGGTGATGAACGAAAAGGCCGTCGAGTTCGCGATGCGGCTCGGTCGCGCTCTGGGCTGCGACGTCCACCCGTCGGTCATGGCGCGGAAGAACTACTTCTACCCGGACATGGCGAAGGACTTCCAGACCACGCAGTACGACCAGCCGACCAACGCCGACGGTGAGCTCGCCCTCGCCGACAGCACCGTCGTCGGCATCGAGCGGGCCCATATCGAAGAGGACGCCGGCAAGACCACCCACGTCGGTGGCGGCGGTCGCATCAACGACGCCACCTACTCACTGGTCGACTACAACCGCGCCGGCGTGCCCCTCGTCGAGATCGTGAGCCGCCCCGACATCCGCACCGTCGAGCACGCCAAGGCCTACGTCTCGGAGCTGCGCGAGATCCTCCTCGCCATCGACGTCAGCGACGCCAAGATGGAGGAGGGGTCGATGCGGGTCGACGCCAACGTCTCGGTGCGTCCGATGGGTTCCGACGAGCTGCGCACCCGCTGCGAGCTGAAGAACATCAACTCCGTGCGCTCGCTCGGCCGGGCCATCGAGTACGAGGCTCGCCGTCACGTCGACCTCTACGCCAACGGCGAGGCGCCCCGTCAGGAGACCCGCCACTGGGACGAAGAGGGCGGCCGTTCGACGGCCGGTCGTTCCAAGGAAGACGCCGACGACTACCGCTACTTCCAGGAACCCGACCTCGTACCGCTCGCCCCGACGCCGGAACAGATCGCGGAGATCGATGCTTCGATGCCGGTGCTTCCGGCCGCTCGTCGTGCCCGCCTCGGTGAGCTGTCATCGGTGGCCGACGAGGTGCTCGTCACCGTCGTCGAGCGGGGCCAGGACGCCCTGGCGCTCGGTGCGATCGAGGCCGGTGCCGATGCCGACAAGGTCCTCACCCGCATCCAGAACGACCTTGCGGTCGACGACTGGTCGGCGGTCACCAGCGAGTCGCTGGCCACGCTGATCCAGATGGAGACCGACGGCGAGCTCACCGCCACCCAGGCCAAGCAGGTGCTGGGCGAGATGGCGGCGGGCGAGCACGGTGGCGATCCCAAGGCGATTGCAGCTGGGCACGGCTTCGAGGCGATGGAGAGCGATGAGCTCGAAACGCTGGTCGATCAGTTGATTGCCGACAACCCCGACGAGTGGTCCCGGTTCGTCGGCGATGACGACGGCGACCGCAAGAAGATGCAGGGCTTCTTCACCGGCCAGATCATGAAGGCCACCAAGGGGCAGGCCGACGGCCGCGCCGTCGCCCAACTCCTCGCCCAGAAGTCAGCCGGCTGACCCGCATCGCTCAATGTTGGCGACACTTCGTACCTGACACGATGTGTCGCCAACTCAGCGCACGGCGCCGGTGATGAGCCAGGCGTCGGTGCGGTAGCGGGCGTACAGGGTCGCAGCGCGGACGAGCATCCACGCGCCGAGGGCACCCCACAGCCAGCCGATGCCGAGATCGAGCCACAGCACGGCGAACGATCCCGGGACGAGGACGGCGGTGGCGGCCACCATCGAGATGGCGAGGAAGCGCAGGTCGCCGGCGCCGATGAGGATGCCGTCGAGGGCGAAGACGATGCCGGCGACGGGCTGCCACAGCGCGACGTGGACGAACAAGAACGCGGCGAGCGAGGTGACGGCGGCGTCGTTGGAGAAGACCTCGGGCACGACGGGGATCGACACGAGCACCAGCGCGAGGAAGACGAAGCCGCCTAACCATCCCCACTGGATCATGCGGTCGCCGAGTCGGCGAGCCTCGGCGGCATCGCCGGCACCGAGGGCGTGGCCGATCATCGCCTGAGCGGCGATCGCGACTGCGTCGAGAGCCAGCGCGAGCGCAGACCAGATCTGAAAGGCGATCTCGTGGGCGGCGAGGTCGGCGTCTCCGAGGCGGGCGGCCACCGCAACCGTCACGGTGATGCCGCCACGCAGCGCGGCGGTGCGGACGAGGAGATCGGCGCCGGCGCCGGCGAGCTGCCCGATGATGCGCCAGTCGGGTCCCAGGCCGACGGCGTGTTCGGAGACCGCCCGTGCGATCCACACGATGTACGCCGTCGCCCCCACCCACTGGGCGATGACGGTCGACAGCGCCGAGGCGCCAATGCCGTAGTCGAGCCCGAAGATCAACACGACCTCGACGACGAGGTTGAGCACGGCGGTACCGATGGCCACGTAGAGCGGCCGCTTGGTGTCCTGCAGGCCCCGGAGGTAGCCGACGCCGGCCAGGGTCAACAGCATCGCCGGAAGGCCGAGCAGGGAGATCCGAAGGTAGATCTCGGCGTTCACTGCGCTCTCGCCCTGACCGCCCATGATCTCGATGAGTGGATTGCGGGTGAGGTAGCCGACGCCGGCGATCAGTACCCCGACGGTGAACGCCAGCCAGAGACTCTGCACCGCCTGGTGGGCGGCCTGGTGGTGTTCGCCGGCGCCGAGCAGTCGGGCGACGGCCGACGTGGTGCCATAGGCGAGGAAGATGAAGACGGCGAAGGCGATCAGCAGCAGCGACGACGCCAGGGCGAGACCGGCGAGTTGCGGGGTGCCGAGGTTCCCGACCACGGCGGTGTCGGCGAGGATGTAGAGCGGCTCCGCGATCAGGGCGCCGAGGGCCGGGAAGGCGAGTGCCAGGATGCGCCGGTCGGTTTCACCCCACCCGATGCGTTCCTTCAGCCACCCCACCGGGGAGACGCTACGGCGCCCAGGCGCCGGTCGCTTCGTGGTGGCGGCGGGCGGCGTCGGTCATCCACTCGGTGCGGCCCTCACGCACGGCCGACGACGAGACGTCGAGCAGGTCGGCGCTCACGGGCAGGGTGTGCTGGTGGGGCACGTCGAAGCCGGTGCGCGGTGCGAGCGCCAGGGTGGGGAGCGCCGCGAGGGCGGCGTCGCGGGCACGGTGGTCGAGGTACCAGGCGACGTCGTTGACCTGGGCCCATTTGTCGGCGCCCATCACCACCACGTCGTAGCCGCCGGCGATGTCGACGACCAGCTGGTGTTCGGTGACGACCAGGCCCAAACCGTCGACGTCGGCGATCGAGGCCTCGATGACGGAGAGCCGTTCCTCGAACGGAGGGCGGATAACGCGCTCCTTGCCGAGGGTCACCGTCGACACCGCGAAGTCGACCCGATACAGGCCGTGATACTCGCGCGCGGCGAGCGCGATCTCGATGTGGGCGATGGTCGGGGGATTGAACGAACCCGGGTAGACGCCGATGCGGTTGTTCGTCGATGTCACGGGGAACCACGTTGCCATGCCCGTCGGCGCCCGTCATACTGGCCGACGTGAACCGTGCCGTTGCCGCTCTCCTCGTAGTAGTGATCAGCTAGCACACGTTCGCGCCCTTCAACCGACCCGATCGTGTGCCTCGACCTCCCAGCTGGGAGGTCGTCGTCGTTTTCGGCCCAACACGAGTTCTCGGCCGGTAGTTTTTGTCCGTCGCTCTGCGTCTCACATCCTGGAAACCACATCTCATGACGAGCCCGAATCCCGACAACGGTGGCGAAGCCCTGGTGAAGTCCCTCGAGTGCGAGGGGGTCGACGTGATGTTCGGCCTGCCCGGCGGGGCGATCCTGCCGGTCTACGACCCGATCCGTGACTCATCGATCCGCCACGTGCTCGTGCGCCACGAGCAGGGCGCTGGCCACATGGCTGAGGGCTACGCCCATGCCACCGGGAAGCCCGGCGTGTGCATGGTCACCTCCGGTCCGGCGGCGACCAACGTCGTCACCCCGCTCGCTGACGCCATGCTCGACTCGGTTCCGATGGTGTGCATCACCGGTCAGGTCCCGCTCGCGGCGATCGGCACCGATGCCTTCCAGGAGTGCGACACCACCGGCATCACGATGGCGGTCACCAAGCACAACTTCCTCGTCACCGATGCCCAGGACATCCCCCGTATCATCCACGAGGCGTTCCACATCGCCACCACAGGCCGTCCGGGCCCGGTGCTGGTCGACATCCCGAAGGACATCGTCGACCCGGTCAATCCCCGTTCGGCGATGACCTGGTACGAACCTGACTCGGTCCCGATGGAACTGCCTGGCTACCACCCCGTCATGGAGGGCGATCAGGCCCTCATCGACGAGGCCGCCGAGCTGATCGCCCAGGCCGAGCGCCCGGTGCTCTACGTCGGCGGTGGCGTGCTCAAGGCCCGTGCCGCCGAGCCGCTGCTCACGCTCGCCGAGATGCTGCAGATCCCGGTGGTCACCACCCTCATGGCTCGCGGTGCGTTCCCCGACCGTCACGAGCTGTGCCTCGGCATGCCCGGCATGCACGGCAACTACACCGCCGTCACCGCCATGCAGAAGAGCGACCTGCTCATCTCGCTTGGCGCCCGCTTCGACGACCGTGTCACCGGCAAGCTCGACGGCTTCGCCCCGACCGCCAAGATCATCCATGTCGACATCGACCCGGCCGAGCTCGGTAAGGTCCGTCAGTACAACGTCGGCATCCAGGGCGACTGCAAGCTCGTCATCGAGGGTCTCATCACCGCCACCGAGAAGCTCGGCGCCTCGGCCCAGACCGACCGTTCCGACTGGCGTTCGACCGTCTCGGGCTGGCAGGAGAAGTTCCCGCTGGTCTATGAGCAGTCGGCTGATGGCGACAAGCTCAAGCCGCAGTTCGTGATGGAGCAGCTGCGCGACAACAACCCGCACGACACGATCCTGTGCTCGGGTGTCGGTCAGCATCAGATGCACGCCAGCCAGTTCTGGAAGTTCGATCACCCGTACACCTGGATCAACTCCGGTGGTCTCGGCACGATGGGCTTCTCGATCCCGGCCGCCATCGGCGCCAAGGCCGGCATGCCCGACCGCCGGGTGTGGGCGGTCGACGGCGACGGCAACTTCCAGATGACCGCCCAAGAACTCGTCACCGCCACGGTCGAGGACATCCCGATCAAGGTCGCGCTGTTCAACAACAGCTACCTCGGCATGGTCCGCCAGTGGCAGGAGATGTTCTACGACGAGCGGTTCTCCGAGGTGCACCTCAGCGACAACGTCCCCGACTACGTGAAATGGTCTGAGTCGATGGGCGCGGTCGGCATCCGGGTCGAGTCGCCCGAAGAGGTCGCTCCGGCGATCGCTAAGGCCAATGAGGTCGACGACCGCAGTGTCGTCATCGAGTTCGTCACCGACGCCCGCGAGAACGTCTTCCCGATGGTGCCCGCCGGTGCGACCAACTCTCAGCTGGTCGTCGATCCGAGCCAGCAGCACCTGCTGGAGGGGGACTCGTGAACGTCTCGCCCACCAGTCCGCGCTGGCACACCGTGGCCGCCACCGTCGAGAACAAGCCGGGCGTGCTCGCACGCGTCGCCGGCCTGTTCTCCCGTCGTGGCTTCAACATCCACTCGCTGGCCGTCGCACCCACCGAGGACGAGAAGTTCAGCCGCATCACCTTCACCGTCGACATCGAGGGCACGCCGCTCGATCAGGTCGTGAAGCAGCTCGACAAGCTGATCAACGTGGTCGACATCTCCGAACTCAACCCCGACGAATCCGTCGAGCGTGAACTCATGCTTGTCATCGTCGAGGTGGGGGAGCACCGCAAGGAGTTGATGGAGATCGTCGACGACTATCGCGCCTACGTGCTCAACGAGGGCGACGACAAGATCCTCATGTCGTGGTCGGCCCGCCCGGCCCGTCTCGACGAACTCGAGGAGCGCCTGCGCCCCTTCGGCATCGTTGACATGCAGCGCACCGGCCGCGTGGCCCTCCCGTCGCTCGACGGCTGATATGCGTCACCGAAACTGATCGGCCAATCGGTCGAGCACGGCACCGAACCCGTCGATCGTCATCTGATCGGGGTACCCCGGCGCGTCCTGGACCGGGTCGTCGGCCGGATCACCGCTCCAGTAGACGAAGTCGCACCAGCCTCCCCTGAACAACACGACCTCACCCTCCTGATCGCCCTTTCCGAGGGCGACTCCGATGGAGTCCGGATCCTTCACGTCGGCGCGAACCGTCTTGAACGAGGGCGGCCACCCGTCGCCCTGGTCTCGCCATGTGATGGCTCCGACGGTGAGTCCGACACGGCGCCATGGCTCGAATCGGTCCTCGACCTCCTTGGCTGCTGCGTCGAGGTCGACTACGTCCATCATGGTGTCAGACTGCATGCTCCCGATCCGACCACGCAAGGGGATGCGCGGCGGCCGCAACACGACTTTGTTGCGACTAGGCCATCGGTCCACCAGCAAGCGCCAGGTGGTTGCCGATGCCGGGGACGCGGTCTTGTTCGCGGTGGTTGACGTAGAGCACGGTCGTCTCGCTGCCGCGGCAGATGCGCTCGACGAGTGCGAGTACGAGCTGGCGGTTCATGTCATCGAGGCCGAGGCAGGGTTCGTCGAGGATCAGCAGCGGCGGATGCTTCACCATCGCCCGGGCGATCAACACGAGGCGCTGGTCGCCGTACGAGAGCCGGTTGAACGGCTCGTCGGCCCGGTCTGACATGCCGAGCAGGGCGAGCCATTCGTCGGCGATGGCCTTCTCCGCTTCGGAGCTCTTGCTGTACAGCCCGATGCTGTCGTAGAAGCCCGAGATGATGACGTTCCGCAGGCCGGTGCTGACCGTGTACTCCCACTGCAGCGCGGTGGAGACGTACCCGATGAACTGCTTGATCTGCCAGATGCTCTCGCCGGTGCCGCGCTGGAACCCGAAGACGTTGATGTCGTTGACGTAGCACTGGGGATGATCGCCGGTGATCAGCTGGAGCAGGCAGGTCTTGCCGCTGCCGTTGGGTCCGCTCAGTTGCCAGTGCTGATTGGCCCCGATCGTCCAGTCGAGACCCTCGAACACGGTGTTGTCGGAATACCGCACGGTGGCACCCGTCAAGCGGACGAGCGGAGCCTCGGGATCGAGCGCCGGCAGCTGGCTGGCCGGGTCGGCCGGGGGGATCTCGAGGTCGGTCGTCTTGAGATGCAGCAGCTGGTAGAGCTCGGCGTAGGCCTGCTCGTCGTCCCGCTCGACGCACAGCGGCAGGCGGCCATCGTCGACGTAGGCGACGTTGGTGATGAAGTCCGGACACTCCTCGAAGCGGTTGAGCACGATCACCATCGGCACGGTCCGGGCCAGTTCGGCCAGGTGGTCCTGGAGCCAGGCCAGCGAGTCGTGATCGAGCCCGTCGAACGGCTCGTCGAGCACGAGCAGCTCGGCCCGGCTGGTGAGCGCCCGGATCAGCATGATCTTGCGGGTCTCGCCGGTCGAGAGCTTGCGGAAGGCGCGGCTCATCAGCGGCCGCAGCCCCAGCGTGTCGACCAGGGTCTGGGCCAGGTCGGGGTCCTCGCAGCCGTCCTCGATGATCTCGGCGACGGGTGTGCCCTCCGAGATGACATCGAGGATGTCGGCGTCGTCCTTGCGGCGTTCGGCCGCGATCAGCTCGGCCTGGCGTTCGTACGACACGAGCGCGACTCGTTCGGGAACCCCCGAAAGGGTTCCCGACAGATGGTCGCCGTCGCCGGCGAGGACGGCCGCGAGGGCCGACTTGCCGGAGCCGTTGGCGCCCGTGATCAGCCAGTGCTGACCAGGCTGGAGCGTCCAGTCGACGTCGTGGAGCGCAAAGCGCTCGTCGAAGTCGACCGTGAGCGCGTCCAGGCGGATCATGAGGGTGCGATCAGGCGGCGGTCAGGAACGCGATCAGACGATGCGCTTCATGTCGGCCATGTGGCCGCGGAGCACGCCGCCGATCGCCTCGACCGGGTGGCTGCGGATCGCCTCGTTGACCTCGATGAGGCGGGCGTTGTCGACACCGGTGTCGGAAACGTCGAGGCCCTTGCCGATCACGTCGCTGGTGATGCCCGTCATGAAGTCGGCGAGCAGCGGCACACACGCGTGGTTGTACAGGTAGCACCCGTACTCGGCGGTGTCGGAGATCGTGGCGTTCATCTCGTAGAGCTTCTTGCGGGCGATCGTGTTGGCGATCAGCGGGGTCTCGTGCAGCGACTCGTAGTAGGCCGACTCGGCGATGATGCCGGCGGCGGTCATCGTCTCGAAGGCGAGCTCCACGCCGGCCTTGACCATGGCGACCATGAGGATGCCGTTGTCGAAGTACTCCTGCTCGGAGATCTCCATGTCGCCGGCCGGGGTCTTCTCGAAGGCGGTCTCGGCGGTGTCGGCCCGCCAGCCGAGGAGCTTGGCGTCGTCGTCGGCCCAGTCGGCCATCATCCCCGACGAGAAGGCGCCGGTCATGATGTCGTCCTGGTGCTTGTTGTAGAGGTCGCGCATGATGTCCTTGAGCTCCTCGGAGAGATCGAAGGCACGGATCTTCGCCGGGTTCGACAGGCGATCCATCATGTTGGTGACGCCGCCGTACTTGAGCGCCTCGGTGATGGTCTCCCAGCCGTACTGGATGAGCTTCGAGGCGTAGGCCGGGTCGATGCCCTCTTCGACCATCTTGTCGAAGCACAGCAGCGAGCCGGTCTGCAACATGCCGCAGAGGATGGTCTGCTCGCCCATGAGGTCGGACTTGACCTCGGCGATGAACGACGACATCAGCACGCCGGCCTTGTGGCCACCGGTGCCGACGGCGTACGCCTTGGCGAGGGCGAGGCCTTCTCCGTTGGGGTCGTTGTCCTCGTGGACGGCGATCAGGGTCGGCACGCCGAAGCCACGCACGTACTCGGCCCGAACCTCGGAGCCGGGGCACTTGGGAGCGACCATGATGACGGTGATGTCATCGCGGACCTGCATGCCCTCTTCGACGATGTTGAAGCCGTGCGAGTACGACAGGCAGGCGCCGTGCTTCATCATCGGCATGATCGTCTCGACGACGTTGGTGTGCTGCTTGTCCGGGGTGAGGTTGAGCACCACATCGGCGGTGGGGAGCAGCTCCTCGTAGGTGCCGACGGTGAAGCCGTTCTCGGTGGCGTTCTTCCACGACTGACGCTGCTGGGCGATGGCTTCCTCGCGGAGGGCGTAGGACACGTCGAGGCCGCTGTCGCGCAGGTTGAGACCCTGGTTGAGGCCCTGGGCGCCACAGCCGATCACAACCATCTTCTTGCCGCGGAGGGCCTCGACGCCGTCGGTGAACTCGTCGAGGTGCATGAAGCGGCACTTGCCGAGTTCGGCGAGCTGGGCGCGAAGCGGCAGGGTGTTGAAGTAATTGGCCATGACGTGAGGCTACCGAGGGCCCCATGTTTCGTAAATTGACATATGTGCAACGCTATGTCCCGGCAAGTGCAACACTGACAGGATGGACATCACCACGCTCCGGCACTTCATCTTCGTGAGCGAGACCCTGCACTTCGGCCAGGCGAGCGCTCGGGCCAACGTGAGCACGTCGGCGATGTCTCGCCACATCCGCCAGCTCGAGAACGAGCTGAACGTGGCGTTGTTCGACCGCGACAACCGCAGCGTCGAGCTCACGGCTGCCGGCCACCGGTTCCAGCGCTATGCCCGCGATGCGGTGCAGCAGTGGGATCAGATCCGCTTCGAACTCACCGACCCCACCGACGAGCTGCAGGGGGAGATCAGCCTCTACTGCTCGGTCACCGCCAGCCACAGCATCCTCTTCGACCTGTTGAATCGCTTCCGGCCCGCCCACCCGGGCGTGGAGATGCGGCTCCAGACCGGCGACCCCGAGCATGCGATCGCTCGTGTGCAGGCGCTCGAAGAGGAGTTGGCGATCGCCGCCCGCCCCGACACGCTCCCGGCCGGCGTGGAGTACAAGCCGATCCGCGTGTCGCCGCTCGTCTTCATCGAACCGATCGATGCGGCCGATCCGACGCTGGCCGGTCTTCCACCGGACGTCCCCGGCGGGTGGGCCGAGATCCCGATGATCCTCGCCGCCGGCGGCATCGCCCGCCGCCGGGTCGACGCCTGGTTCCGCACCCTCGCGGTGACCCCAAAGATCTATGCCCAGGTGGCTGGCAACGAGGCCATCGTCAGCATGGTCAGCCTGGGGCTCGGCATCGGGGTGGTGCCGAAGATCGTGCTCGACAACAGCCCGCACGCCGAACGGGTGAGGGTGCTCGACGTCGATCCCGTGCTGGAGCCCTACGACCTCGGGCTGTTCACCCTGAAGCGCCACCTGCGAAACCCGCTCGTGAGCGCGTTCTGGTCGCTCCTCCCCGAGGAGGAGCCGCGCTCGGGATCGCGTGTCAACCCTGGTTGACCGTCGGTCCGACGCGTCAACCAGGGTTGCTGCGGAAACCGGCTCGCCGCCGAGTACCGCCCCAGGCCGACATCTCGATGCGGCGCTACGTTCGGGCCATGAGCCTCGGCGACGAATACACGTGCCTTTCGATCGAGATCGAGGGGCGGGCCGTCTGGGCCACGATCGACAACCCGCCGATCAACCTGATCACCCGCCAGCTGTTGATCGACCTTCTCCGATTCTCGGATCGGGTGGCGAAAGATCCCGACTCGACGGTGGTCGTGTTGCAGAGCGCCAACCCGGACTTCTTCATCGCCCACTTCGACGTCACCCTCCTCCAGCAAGCGCCCTCCGAGGCCCCACCTCGGCCAACCGAGCTCAACGGCTTCGACGAGATGATCGAACGCTTCCGCACGATGCCGAAGGCGACAATCTGCAAGATCGCCGGGCGAGTCGGTGGCGGCGGGAGCGAGCTGGCGATGGGCTGCGACATGCGGTTCGCGGCGATCGACCACGCAGTGATGAACCAGATGGAGGTGCCGATCGGCATCATCCCCGGCAGTGGTGGCACCCAGCGGCTGCCGGGCCTGGTGGGCCACAACCGAGCGGCGGAACTGATCCTCGGCGGACTCGATCTCGACGCCGCCACAGGCGAGGCGTGGGGCTACTTCAACCGGGCGCTCCCCGCCGACGAACTCGATGCGTACGTCGATGGCCTCGCCCGACGCATCGGCTCCTTCGAGCCCGATGCCGTGCGGGCCGGCAAGGCCGCGCTCCTCGGTGTGCAACCCGACCCTACGGACGGCCTGATCGAGGAGACCCACCTCTTCAACGGTCTGCTCGCCGGTGCGCCGGCTCAGGAGCGCATGCAGCGCTTCCTCGATCTGGGTGGTCAGACCCGCGGCGCCGAGCTCGACGTCGAACGCATCGCCGGCGAGGCCAATCGGTAGCGCTCGTCGGGCGGGGTTTCTGGCGAAGCCGCCCGTGAGCCCCCTCGCTTGCCGCCGGACCTGGTGCTGCCTACGGTCCAGACGACGAGGCGCAAAGGGGCGGGATGCGGATTTCGGGCGGGCACAACGTTGTTGCGGTGGTGGTGGTCGCGGTGCTGGCTGCCGGGTTTGGGCGTGCAGCATCGCTCGGCCGAACCGGCGGCAGCAGCGGCGGTCGGGTCGTGTGACATCGTCACATGGTCGGGTCGTGATGGCGGGACGCAGCAGATCTTCGTCGGCGACGCCGACGGCACCGGCTTCATGTCGATCAGCGATGCCGACGACGGTCCTGATCCGGTCGACAACGTGTCTCCAGTCTGGTCGCCCGGCATCACCACGGGGACCTCCGCGACCACGTATGGCCCCGGCGCCGATGTGTCGCGAGAGCAATTGGCGTCGTTCCTCGCTCGGCTCTGGCGGGCGGCCGTCGCTGGCGGGCTCGCCGCGAACGCAGTCGTTCAGCGCACGTCGGCGAATCGTGGGGCGCCCGGCTCGAGTTCGACCTGCGCGGCGTTCGCGGCGTAGCTGATGGCGTGATACCAGCCGGCGAGGAGCAGGAGGTCGAGCACCTCGGCCTCGTCGAGGTGGATCCGCAGCGCCGTCCACGCCGCATCGCCGAGATCGGCCCGGTCGTGGAGTTCGTCGACGGCGGCGAGGATCGCCGCCTCCCGCTCGTCCCAGCAGTCGTCGGTGGGGGAGCCGTGGGTGAGCGAGGTGACCTGGGCCGACGTGAAGTCGACCCGCTCGGCGAAGAAGGCGACGTGCACGCCCCACTCGTACTCGCAGCTGCAACGGGCGCAGACCCGGTCGATGACGAGCTCTCGGTCCCGCATCGACAACGACAGCTTGCTCGACAGCTCGTAGCCACCCCACCGCTGCATGGCCTCGGCCATCGGGAGGTTGACGGCGAAGGTCCGGAAGAGGCCGATCAGCGGCACGCCCGGCGGCATCATGGCGGCGAGGGCGTCGGCGACGTCGGGTTCGTACGGCGGGGACAGGGGTTCGATCCGGGGCATCACGGCCTCCTGGTCGGTGTTTCGAATTCAGAAACGTACGGTAGTCCCCTATTTCGAAAAAGGAAACACCTACGATGGGGTCATGACGACCCCGGCCCCCGGTCACCCCGTCCGTGGCTCCACCTCCGGTCGTCCGTTGATGGCGGCACTCGACCTGCTCGGCCGACGGTGGGCGCTGCGGATCCTTTGGGAGTTACGTGATGGACCCACAGGTGCGCGGGCGCTGCGCGACCGCTGCGACGAGATGTCGTCGAGTGTGCTCTACCAGCGGCTCGGCGAACTCGCCGACGCCGGTCTCGTCGAGCAGCGCGACGACGGCTACCGGCTCACCGCCGTCGGCGCTGACCTCGGTGCGGCGATCGCCCCGCTCGACGACTGGGCGAACCGCTGGGCCGAGGTCAGCGAACGCTGACGATCGTTACGGGAAGAGACCGCGGACGAGCCAGCCGACCTCGATCAACGCCACCACGGCGATCGGGCCGGCCATCGCGGCCAGCACGGCCCACGTCGCGTAGCGGATCCACGCCGGCCGATCGGCGAAGCGGCGCTCGTAGAACGCCAGGTCGAGTTCGTCGATCTCGGCCTGCACGGTGGGATCCTCGCCGTTGAGCACGACCGCCGCGTCCTCCGCGATCTCCTGGTGGACCGCAACCCGAAAGCCGCGGGCGCCGAGGCTGAGGTTGCCGGTCTCGGGATTGGTGTCGGAGAGGATCACCGACTCGATTCCGGCCGACTCCAGGCGAGCGACGGCCAGATCGGCGTCGAAACGGCGGTTGAAGACCCCCACCACTCGCATGTTCGGCATCAGGCCCATCGGTCCAGTCTGCCCGACCACACACCCCTGGACACCCGTTCCAGGGACCGTCGGTCCCATCGGGGATGGTCGAAATGCCCCATCGAGCCGGGCCGCGGACCCGTCGATCATCTCGGCATGCCACCGATCACGATGCCCTCGACCTATGAGCCCGTTTGCGGCCGCACGGTCGACGAGTTGCTCGCGATCATCGAGGCGCACCGGGCCGTGGTGCTCGTCGACGGCGTGCCGAGTGACGCCGATCGCGAGCTCTGGGCCGCGATCGGGCTCCGTGCGACACCGTCGCTCAGCCTCGTCGGCGACGTCTCCGAGCAGCGTGTCGACCGAGAGACGAACTGGTTCGACACGCCCCAGGACTGGGACTCGTTCTGGAGCAAGAAGCGCTAGACCGGGCGACCCGCCCGCTCGGGTAGCGTCGGGTGGGTGACCAAGGCGATCGAGGTCCAGGACCTCTCCAAGACCTATGGCGATCTGTGTGCCGTCGACGGCGTGTCGTTCTCCGTCGAGCCCGGCGAGGTGTTCGCCATCCTCGGGCCCAACGGCGCCGGCAAGTCCACCACCGTCGAGATCCTCGAGGGGCACCGCACCCGCGACGGCGGCCACGTCTCGGTGCTCGGTGTCGACCCGTCCGACGGTGGACAGGCCTTCCGAGACCGCATCGGCATCGTCTTGCAAGAGGCCGGCGTCGACAAGGAACTCACCGTTCGCGAGACGCTCGACCTCTACAGCACGGCCTACACCCGACGGCGGGGCATCGGCGACGTGATCGAGATGGTCGAGCTCACCGACAAGCTCGACGAGCGCATCTCGCGTCTCTCCGGCGGCCAGCAGCGACGGGTCGACCTCGCGCTCGGCATCATCGGGACCCCCGACCTCCTCTTCCTCGACGAGCCGACCACCGGCTTCGACCCGGCCGCCCGCCGCCGCAGCTGGGAACTCGTGCGCAACCTCACCGACGACGGCACGACCGTCGTGTTGACCACGCACTACCTCGAAGAAGCCGAAGAGCTCGCCGATCGCCTCATCGTCATGGCGGGCGGCTCGATCGTCGCCGCCGGCACGCCCGAGGAGCTGCGCGACCAGGCCGACGAGGCCACGATCATCCGCTTCGCTCTGCCCCAGGTCGACGCCTCGCTCACCGGCCTGCTCGATCCGCTCCACGGCGACGCCTCGGGCCGCGACCGCCGCATCGAGATCTCGACCAGCAAGCCGACCGCCGACCTCGCCCACATCACCGGCTGGGCGCTCGACCACGGCATCGAACTCGACGGCCTGAGCGTCGAGAGCGTCACCCTCGAAGACGTCTACTTGCGCCTCGTCGGCGAGGGCGCCTGACCTGACCCTGCGGCGTGGTCAGCCCGGCTGGGGTCGGGGATGCACGTCGTCGAGGTGGCGGAAGAACCCCTCGGCCCAGTCGTGCACCGTGTTGGCCCACAGATGGGTACGCATCGCCCGGACCCGTCGGCGCTGCTCCTCGACCGGCAACGTCAACGCCGCCTCGATGACCCGCTTCATGCCGGCGGTGTCGAACGGATTGCACAGCAACGCCTGATGCAACTCGACCGCGGTGCCGGCGAACTCCGACAGCACCAGCACGCCCGTGCCGTCGGTACGGCAGGCGATGTACTCCTTGGCGACGAGATTCATGCCGTCCTCGAACGGGGTCACCAGCATCACATCGGCGGCGACGAACAGCTGCACGAGATCCTCGAACGGCAGGCTCTGATGCAGATAGTGCAGCACCGGTTTGCCGAGCTGGGCGAAGTTGCCGTTGATCGAACCGACGAGCTGCTCGATCTCGGTGCGGGTGTTCGAGTAGCCCCGGACGTCGTCACGGCTCGGCGTGGCGACCTGGATGAAGGCGACCTCGTCAGGATCGAGGGTGCCGTCGCGGAGCAACTCCTGGAACGCCTTGAGGCGGGCGTCGATGCCCTTGGTGTAGTCGAGCCGATCGACGCCGAGCAGCAGATGCTTCGGTGAACCGAGCGACGCACGGAACGCGTCGGCCGCTTCCTTGGTCGCGGGATCGCGGACGATGCGGTCGATGCGATCGACGTCGACCGAGATCGGGAACGACCCCACCGCGACCCGGCGGCCTTCGACCTCGATCTCGGTGACCGGGTCGACCGGCATGACCTCCTCGGTGCGGCCCATGCGGTGGGCGAGCGAGAGGAAGTTGCGGGCGTCGGTCGGGGTCTGGAACCCCATGACGTCGGTGGCGAGCAGGCCGTCGGTGATCTCCTCGCGCCACGGCAGTCGCATCAACAACTGCGACGGCGGGAACGGCGTGTGGAGGAAGAGCCCGATCCGGATGTCGGGCCGGGCCTCGCGCACGAAGGCCGGCATCAACTGCAGGTGATAGTCGTGGATCCACAGCGTGCCGTCGGGCGCAGTGGTGTCGATCGCGACCTTGGCGAACTGTTCGTTCACCCTCCGATAGGCGGCCCACCACGAGCGACGGAAGCGGGTCGACAACAAGCCGTTGTGATACAGCGGCCACAGCGTGCCGTTGGAGAAGCCCTCGTAGTAGTCGGCGTAGTCGGCTTCGGTGAGCGACACCGGCCGCAGCGCCATGTCGCCGAAGCGGGCGGGCGGCGCACTGTCGGCCTCGTCGCCCAGGCCGCCGTCCCACCCGATCCAGACTGCGTCGCGCCCCTCCATGACCGCCGTCATCG
>JBCBYI010000073.1:0-17354 GCA_039815945.1 Actinomycetota bacterium
GCAGTTCCACCGGCACATAGCCGGCGACGTCGGCGTCGAGGCGCCCGCGTGCGTGCCGGCCGATCCGGGCGATGAGCGCGGGCACGCCGGTCAGCCCGAGGAGGTTGACCACCCAGCCGCGGACATCGATCGGCCGGGGGAAGACGATCTCGGTGTCGCGCCCCACGACGATCGTGTCGCTGTGGTGGCGGACGTGGGACCACCGCCACACGGTCGGCTCGCGAAGCAGCATGAACGACGCCGGAACGTAGACGAGTTCGTTGAGCAGGCCCGTGCGAAAGGCGGTGCCGTGACCGCACTCGTGCCAGCGCGGGTCGGCGGCCCCGCCGTACAGCGCGCCGTAGACGACGAACGCCGGGATCGCCCACCACGACCCGAGCACAAGCCACGCCACCGTGCCGGCCGCCGCGAGGAGTGCGAGCCACAACACGACGTCGACACCTGCGCGCAGGTCGGTTCGGCGGTTCAGTTCGGCCAGACGGTCGGTGTCGATCGGGGATCGATACCAGTCGGCGTCGGCCAGACCTCGCTCGACGGCGCGCTGCGACTCGGGACCGGTGAGCGAGTAGTCCCGGGTCGCCGCATTCATCAGTCGATGATCTCGCGCAGTCGTCGCATCCGGGGCCCGACGACCTCGTCGAGGATCGCGGGCCGCTCGGCCCCGGGGGCGAGCGCCGCTTCACCCCACAGTGCTCGACCGACCATGAAGCCGGAGCCGCCCGCCTTCACCGCGATCTCGACCTGGCGGGCGTAGGTCTCGAACGAGCCGCCACCCGAGAGCAGCACCCACGGCATCGACGCGATCTCCGAGATCGTCCGGCATGCCGCGAACCAGTGGTCCTCGTCTTGGTCCGACGGGTCGACCGGGAAAGGCAGCTTCAGCAGGTCGGGGCCCATCGCCGCGAATCGCTGGGCCGTCTCCAGCACGAGTCGAGGCCGGTTCGCCGGGTCGTCGAGTTGGTAGAAGAGCGGCTCGAGCACGACGGGAATGCCGACCCGGTTGCATTCGGCGACGACCTCACGGCCGACCTGCTCCTGCGCTTCGGCGAGCGGCCGATCGGGTCGGTACGGCAACAGCAGCTTGGCGCACGACGCGCCGCTGGCCTTCGCCTGATCGACCGACCAGCCGTCGAGCAGCTCGGTCGGGCCCTTCTCGGGATCACCGAGGTAGCCCTGAGCTTCGAGCGCAGCGGTGAAGCCGATGTTCGCCGGCTTCGCACCGGAGTCGATCAGCTGGGGGATCGAGTACTCGGGTTCGAGCATCACGCCGGTGGCATCGGGCGCGATCGCTCGCACCATCTGATCCTTGAGATCGGTGATCTCCTGGGGCGTGAGCGAATCGGGATCGTCGGGGCGTACGAAAGCCCGCAGGGAGTCCCGGTGGTCGATCGCAAAGACGCCGAAGCGGCGCTTGTCGTTGGTGAGCTGATCGAGCATCGATGCCATCTCCATCACGGCCGGACCTTGGGGAGATCCCAACCGAAGGCATCCCAGTCGTCCTCGATCCAGGTGTAGGCATCGTGAAAACAGGGCGGCGTGGCCCGCTCGCCATCGACGAGCTCGCCGGCCAGGTAGTTGAGGAAGAACATGTGGCTGCCCGGTGCGGCGGCCGTGGAGTGGAAGCCCTTGGTGACGATCGCGCAGTCGCCGTCGCCCGCGGTGAGGACCTCGTCGAAGTCCTCGTCGATCCGCCAATTGCGATGCATGCAGAAGCCGTCGGACGGGTCGAGACGGAAGTAGTACGTCTCCTCGAGGTACGGCGAACCGTCGAAGCCGTCGTGGCAGTGCGGCGGCCAGCCCGACCACGAGCCGCGCGGAACGTAGACCTCGTAGAGGATGAGGCGCTCGGCATCGATCGGCGGAGCCAGCACGTTGTTGACCTGGCGGTACGCGGCGCCGCCGCCGCGGAGCTCGCTGGTCATGTCGGCCGGCTCGATGATGCGGGCCGGGTAGAGACCCTCGGCCGGCGCCGAGCCGATCGCGAACTCAAACGTGTCGTCAGCGGCGACGACCTCGATCGCCGCGCCGGGCGGGGCGTACGCAACCCGCGGCATCTCCTCGAAGACCGACGTGCGGGAGAGCGTGGTCTCGATGTCGCCGACCTTCACGGTGGCCGAGCCGCTCAGCGGCACGACCGCCGTCTCCTGATCGGTGAGCAGATGGTCGTGGCGCTCGCCGGGCTTGACCCCGACGATCGCGAAGCTGAGGTAGGTCCAGCCGGCGGACTCCGGCGTGATCTCCATCTGGATGGTCTTGGACGTGTCCGGCGTGAAGAGGTGTTCGTTCATCAGACGATCTCCGAGATCTGGACGGGACGACCTTCATCCATCGACCGCTTGGCGGCCATGCCGATGACGAGCGGCGCACGCCCGTCGCTACCGGTGACGGGGACGGGCGTGCCGTTCGCGACGGCGTCGACGAACGCCGCCCACTGGTCGAGGTAGCTGGCGGTGTAGCGCTCGAGGAAGAAGTTCTGGAGCGGGGGCTGGCGATAGCCCTGACCGGTGGCCAGCACCGCATTGAAATCGTGGTGGTTGCTCGACTGGGCCATGCCATTGCTACCGAAGGCCTCGACCCGCTGGTCGTAGCCGTACGCAGCACGACGACTGATGTCGATCGTGGTGAGGCAGCCGTTCTCGTGGGTGAGAACGATGACGGCGGTGTCGACATCACCGGCCTCGCCGATGGCGGGGTCGACCCGCACGCGACCGAGGGCGTACACCGACTCGACCTCGCTGCCCGTCACGTAGCGAGCCATGTCGAAGTCGTGGATCGCCATGTCGTTGAAGATCCCACCCGACACCTCGATGTAGGCGATCGGCGGCGGCGCTGGATCACGGCTGGTGATGTTGACGACCTCGACATCGCCGACCGCACCGTGGGCGACCGCATCGGCGACGGCCTTGTGCGAAGGATCGAAGCGGCGGTTGAACCCGATGTGCAACGGCACGCCGGCGGCCTCGACCGCGGCGAGGCCTCGATCGACCTCGGCGACGTCGAGGCTGATCGGCTTCTCGCAGAAGATCGCCCGGCCCGCCTCGGCGGCGGCGACCATGACGTCGACGTGGGTATCGGTGGAGGTGCAGATCGCTACCGCATCGGCGTCGATCGCGAGCGCCTGCTCGAGGGTTGGGGCGACGGGGACACCGAGCTCGGCGCCGACCGTCTCGGCCGCCTCGGCAAAGACGTCGAACACGCCGACGACTTCGGCGCCGGCGACCCGACGATGGAGGTACTCGGCGTGCATCGAACCGATGCGGCCGCAGCCGAGCACGACGAAACGAACGGTCATCAGCATGTCTCGCTTCCGTTGCTGGAGGAGTAGAGCGCCGGCTTGGCCGGCAGGTCGACGCCGACCGCGACCCCGTCGGCCGCGGCAGATGCGGCGGCGGCCTCGACGACCGCCTGGGCGGCGTAGCCGTCCCACGCAGAGGGGCCACGAGCGATGCCCGCCTCGACCGACGCGAGGAAGTCGCGCATCTCGACGCGGTAGGTGTCGAGGAACGGCGAGAACCAGTCGTCGCCGATCTCGCCGGCGACCACACCGTCGGCCCGCACCGCGGCCCGCAGCGGTTCGGCGGCGACGACGTTGCCACGTTCGGCGGTGACCTCGACCGAGACCTCATAGCCGGTGGCGATGTCGTCGAACTCGAGCACGGCCACCGCACCGCCGGCAAGGCGGCAGGTGGCGATGATCATGCGGGTGCCGGCACCGCCGGCGACGACCGACGTGGCGACGGAGACGATCTCGTCGGCGCCGAGCCAGCGGACCGTGTGGATGTCGTGGATGATCGATTCGACGAGCATCTGCGGCACGGTGCGCGAGCCGTCGTTGGTGTTGCGGTGCACGCAGCGGATGTGTTGCGCCGCACCGATGCGGTCGAGGGCTGCGGCGACCTGGGTGTGGCGTTCGTCGTAGACGCGCATGAAGCCGAGCTGGATCAGGCGCCGCCCGAGGTCGACTTCGGTGTCGACGATCTCACGGGCGTCGGCGGCTTCCACGGTGAGCGGCTTCTCGGCGAGGATCGGCAGGCCGCGTTCGAGGCCGGCCATCACGTAGCGATGGTGGAAGCGGTCGGGGCAGGCGATGACGAGGGCATCGCAGTCGTCGATGCGATCCATGCCTTCGGCCACCCACTCGCAGCCGAGCTCGGCGGCGAGGGCCTGACCGGTCGCCGCATCGGGGTCGGCGACCCAGGCGAGTTCGGCGTCGGCGAGGTCGACGACGTGGCGGGCGTGACACGCCCCCATGCCGCCGACACCGATGACACCGACCCGGATCACGAGCGCAGCTCCGGCGGGAGTTCGCCCAGCTCGGGGCCGGGGCGAGGTTCGTCGGCCACGCCGAGGATCGTCTGATCCCAGTCGATGTCTTGACCGGTGAGGAATCCGCTCTCGGGCGAGCAGAGGTGCACGATCGTGTGGGCGATCTCGTTGGGCTTGATGAGCTTGCCCATCGGTTGCTCGGCCTCGGCCCGCTCGAGCCAGCCGTCGGTGGCGCCCTCGTAGCGGCGTTGGGTGAGATCTTCGGCCGGCGTGTCCATCCACCCGGGGTTGAGCATGTTCACCCGCACGCGGTGGCGCATGAGCGTGAAGGCCATGTTGCGGGTCGCGGCCACGAGCGCCATCTTCGACGCGGAGTACGGCAACAGGTTGGGCGCGCCGCCGTGGCGGGCGACGGAGCCGATCAGCACGATCGAGCCGTCGACACCCTCACGCACCATGAGCTTGGCCGACTCCTGGGCTACCAGGCAGGCCGCGCGCACGTTGAGCGCCATCATCTCGTCCCACATCTCGGCGGTGGAATCCCACACCGAGCCCCGGAAGGTCGCGGCAGCACAGTTGACGGTGGCGTGCACGGTGCCGAACGCCTCGTCGGCGACGGCAACACACTGTGCCGGGCCATCGGGGTCGGCCAGATCGACCGAGACGAACTCGGCCTGGCAGCCGTCGCCGGTGAGCGAAGCCGCGGCCGCTTCGCCCTTGGCCTGATCGCGGCCGACGAGCATCAGACCGCTCGCCCCCTTCTGCTTGAGGAGGGAGGCGGTGGCGTAGCCGAGGCCCTGCGAGCCTCCGGTGATGAGGGCGACCCGCCCGTCGAAGCTCATGGCTACCAACCCGCTCGCTGGTCGGCCTTGCCCTCGTCGAGTTCGGCTCGGGCCTCACGAACGGCTTCGTAGGCCGACACCTCGGGCACGCCGACCTCCCACCACGCACCGCCTTCGGTCCAGGAGTTCTGGTGGGTCTGGAGAGCGATGACCGTCGTGCGGTCGGCTTCCTTGGCCCGCTTCCACGCGTCCTCGAGTTCGTCGATGGTCGACACGGTCTCGGCGTTGCAACCCATCGCCGCGGCGTGGGCGGCGAAGTCGACTCGCACCTCCTCGACGATCTTCGAGTCGGCGAGGAGGTTGTTGAACGGCGTGCCGCCCTGGTTGACCTGCAGGCGGTTGATGACGGCGAAGCCGCCGTTGTCGCAGACGATGACGATCATCTTGTGACCCGACAGCACCGAGCTGTAGAGGTCGCTGTTCATCATCAGGTACGAGCCGTCGCCCACGAAGACGGTGACGTCCTTGTCGGGCAGCGCCATCGCTGCACCCCAGCCACCGGAAATCTCGTAGCCCATGCACGAGAAGCCGTACTCGCAGTCGAAGCTGTTGAGCGCCTTCTGGCGCCAGCCGTTGTTGACCTCACCCGGGAAGCCACCGGCGGCCGCCAGGGCGAAGTCCTCCGGACCGGCGAGGCGGTCGACCACACCGACGACCTGGGCGTAGCTCGGGAGCTCGTCGCCGTTGGCATCCGGCGCCGCGATCTTGTCGATGTAGGCGTGGTACTGCGACACCTCGGCGGCCGCGGTGTCGCTCCACGACTCCGGTGCCCGGTAGTCGCCGATACGGCCGCTGAGATCGGTGAGCGCCTCGCGGGCATCGCCCACGACCGGCAGGGCCAGGTGCTTCGTGGCGTCCCAGCGGGCGGTGTTGATGCCGACGATCTTCACGTCGACGTTCTTGAAGACGGTCCACGAGCCGGTCGTGAAGTCCTCGAGGCGAGTGCCGACCGCGAGCACGACGTCGGCCTCGGCGGCGAGGTTGTTGGCCGACTCGCAGCCGGTCACCCCGATCGGGCCGGCGTACATCGGGTGCGACGCCAGGAGCGACGCCTTGCCGGCGACCGTCTCGACGACCGGGATGTTGTGGGCGTCGGCGAAGGCGGCGAGTTCGGCCTCGGCGAACGAGTAGTGCACGCCTCCGCCGGCGATGATCAACGGCTTCTCGGCGCCCTCGATGGCGGCGGCCGCCGAATCGAGCTGATGGATGTCGGCGCGCTGGCGGGTGAGGCGATGGATCTGCTCGTCGAAGAAACGGACGGGGAAGTCGTAGGCCTCGGCCGCGACGTCCTGGGGCAGGCCGATGAAGGCCGGCCCGCAGTCGGCCGGGTCGAGCATCGTCTGCACTGCGTGCGGCAGCGACGACACGACCTGCTCGGGCTTCATGATGCGATCCCAGTAGCGGCTCACCGAACGGAAGGCGTCGTTGACCGTGGTCGACGGTTCACCGAAGTGCTCGACCTGCTGGAGCACCGGATCGGGCAGCCGGCTGGCGAACGTGTCGCCGGCGATCAAGAGCATCGGGATGCGGTTGGAGTGCGCCACACCGGCAGCGGTGACCATGTTGGTGGCGCCCGGGCCGACCGACGAGGTCGCCACCATGATCTGGCGACGACGCACGGTCTTGGCGTAGGCGGTGGCGGCGAGCGCCATGCCCTGCTCGTTCTGACCGCGCCAGGTCGGCAACTCGTCCTGATGCTGCTCGAGCGCATGGCCCAGACAGGTCACGTTGCCGTGGCCGAAGATCGCGAAGACGCCGGGGAACAGCGGCGCCACGGTGCCGTCGGGCAACACGGACTTCTGGGCGATGAGGTATCGGACGATGGCCTCGGCCGTCGTGAGTCGGATCGTCTCCATGGTCTCTCCTGATCCTGGTCAGTCGCGCGGGCTCAGCCGCTCGACGGTCTCCCACTTCTCGGACTCCCATGAGCGCAACATCGCGTCCTGCACGCTCACGTAGTCGATCGCCTCGGCGAAGCCGGGCGTGTGTTGGCGGCCGTTGGCCACCGACGACAGGTACTCGAACTCCTCGATGACCTTGAGATCCTCATAGCCGATCGGGTTGGCGTCGCCCGGCACGAAGTTGCCGTGATACGGAAAACGATCGCCGGAGTACACCGTCTTGTAGCCGAGCTCGGCTTCCGAGGTCCGGAAGAGCTTGAGCTCGTTCATCGTCTCCAGGTTCCACATCAGCGAACCCTTGGTGCCGTACACCTCGAGGGCGCACTGGCTCTGCGGGCCGACGATCGAACGGCTCGTCTCGAACACGCCGCGGGCGCCGTTCTCGAAGACACACATCGCGCCGAAGTAGTCCTCGTTCTCGACCGTGCCGGTCGGGTCGCCAGGCTGGCCTGCGTCGTAGTGGGTGCCGCCCGGCTTGGGCAGCGGGCGCTGCGGGATCTGGATGTGGCCGGTGCCGACGACCTTCTCGATGCCGCCGATCAGCATGTGGGCCAGGTCGACCGAATGGCTGAGGATGTCCGACGACACGCCGTGGCCGGCCTCGTCGAGCATGAAGCGCCAGCTGAGCAGGCCCATCGGGTCGGCGCCGTACATCGAGAAGAAGTGGCCCCGGTAGTTGGTGATCTCGCCGAGCTCGCCGTCGTCGATCAGCTGCTTGGCGTACTGCACAAGCGGCGCCCAGCGGTAGTTGTAGCCGACACCGGTGATCACGCCGGCCGCTCGGGTGGCGGCCTCGATGCGCACGGTCTGCTCGGGCTTTCCGCCGACCGGCTTCTCACAGAAGATGTGCTTGCCGGCCTCGGCCGCCGCGATGGCGATCGGTTCGTGGAGCATGTTCGGCGCACAGATCACGACGACGTCGATCTCGTCGTTGGCGATGACGTCGTTCCAGTCGACCGAGCCGTGGCTGAACCCGAAATCGGCGACGGCCTGCTCGACCCGCGACGCCATGTTGTCGCTGATCATCACCAGCTCGGCGTCGAAGTCTCGCTCGGGGAACAGGGTGGGGATCCGCAGAATCGATCGGGTGTGGGCCTGGCCCATCCAACCGAAGCCGACGACGCCGACCCGGATCTTGGTGCGTGCACTCACTGGGAACGTCCCTCCAGGACTTCGTAGACGTGGGGATTGACACAGTCGACGGGACGCTCGCCGGCGAGGACCTGGCGGGCGTTCTCGATCGCGCCGGAGTACATCCGCACCCGGCCCTTGTCGGTGGCCGAGGCGATGTGGGGGGTGACCACGACGTTGTCGCGGTGCAACAGGGTGTGTTCGGGGTCGAGCGGTTCGGGCGCAGTGACGTCGAGTCCGGCCGCGCAGACCTTGCCCGAGTCGAGGGCGTCGATCAGGGCCTGGGTGTCGATCACGCCGCCACGGGCGGCGTTGACGATCACGACGCCGTCCTGCATCCGGCCGAATGCGTCGGCATCGAGCAGGTCGCGGGTCTCGTCGGTGAGCGGGGTGTGCATCGTGATCACCCGGCTCTCGGCGAGGATCGTGTCGAGGTCGACCTGCTCGTGCTCGGCGACCTCCACGTAGGGGTCACACACGATGACCCGCATGTCCATCGCTGCGCACATGCGAGCGACGCGGCTGCCGATCCGGCCATGGCCGACGACACCGACGGTGGCGCCGCTCAGCTCGATGCCCTCGTGGGCGGCATAGAAGTCCTGTCGACCGGCCCGCAGCCGGGCGACGTTGTTGGCGGTGAACTTGGTCGCCGCCATCAGCAGGCTCATCGTGTGCTCGGCGGTGGAGATCGACGGGGCGTCGGGCGTGTTGCAGACGACGACCCCCTGAGCCGCCGCAGCGTCGAGATCGACGGTGTCGAAGCCGATCCCGGAACGGGAGATGACTTCGAGCATCGGTGCCGCAGCGATGCGTTCGGCCGGCCACAGCGCGGCGCCGGCGATCGCGGCTCGACACGTCGCCAGCTCTGATTCGTCCGGGCCGACGACCTCCCAGTCGGGACCGAAGAGTTCGTCGAAGCCGGGCGGGAGCGGACGGTCGATGAAGATGCGTTCAGGCACGGTCGCCTCCTGCGTGGGTCTTGCCGTCCGCAGTGACCATCGGGCAGCGGGGGTCGAGGGGCGTGTCGGCCCACTCGTCGCGGATCCAGTGGTGAGCCGGGTCGTCGCAGAACGCCATCGAGCGTTCGCCGGCCGGGCCGGCGAGGACGTTCAGGTAGTACATGTCGTAGCCGGGCGCCGCGATGCACGGGCCGTGATAGCCGCGGGGCACGAGGAACACATCGCCGTCGTGCACCGCAACGTTCTCGTCGATCACCCGATCGTCGGTGTACGTGCGGTGCATGCCGAAACCCTCGGCCGTGTAGTCGGCGGTGCCGGCCCGCCCGATGCGGAAGTAGTAGATCTCTTCGTTGTTCACCTCGCACTCGGGACTGTCGTCGTGCTTGTGCGGCGGATACGAGGACCAGTTGCCGTCGGGGGTGTACACCTCGACGCACATGATCTTGTCGGCGTGGCTCCACTTCTCGGGCGAACCGAAGTTGGAGATCTGTCGGGTGGCCTGGCCACCGCCTCGCACCTCGATGCCGATGCCGTCGGTCGGCCCGTACTTCGGCAGCAGAGCCTCGTCGCAGTGCGAGCTGGCGATGGCGACCTCACCGCTCGCGCCGCTGATCTCGAACTGGCTGTCGCGGCCGATGTAGAGGAAATCGCTGACTCGCGCAAACACCGTCTCCCGACCGTCGAGCACGAACGTCTCGTCGCCGACCCCGACGGTGACGTCGGTGGCCGACAGCGGCAGGATCATGACCTCGCGGTCGCCGGTGTCGAAGGTCCGAGGCGAACCGGCGCCGAGTTCGATCACGTCGAGTCCCGTGTAGGTCCACCCCGCCTGGGCCGACGTCAGCGAGACGGGATCGGTGCCCGCAGCCAGCGAACCGTGGGGATGATGCAGGCCCGTGCTCATCGGGGATCACGCTCCTGCAGGAAGGCGTCGACTTCGGGGCCGGTCGGCATGTCGTCGGCACACATCATCCGGCCGGCGACGATCGCACCGGCGGCGTTGCCGTAGCGCACCGTGTCGGGCAGCGACCAGCCTTCGAGGAGGCCGTGACAGAACGCACCGCCGAAGGCGTCGCCCGACCCGAGGCCGCACACGACCTCGACCGGGTAGGGCGCCAGCCGCTCCCGGATCTGGGAGGTCGCGACCAACACCCCGTCGCCGCCGAGCTTCACGATCGCGGCGTCGAGACCGCGTTCGAGCATGCGGTCGGCGGCGTCGTCGGGATCACTCGTGCCGACCGCCACCTCGCACTCCTTGCGGTTGCCGATCGCAATGGTGACATGGTCGAGCATCGGGGAGATGGCGCGGTGCGCCTGCTCTTCGGAGTCCCAGAACATCGGACGCCAGTCGAGATCGAGCACGGTGTGACGCTTGCGACCGCGACGCTGCAACAGTTCGGTGACGGTCTGACGGCTGCGATCGAACGCGAACCGACTCGCCGGGGTCCAGAAGATCCGAGCGGTGTCGACCGCCTCGAGGAGTTCGGGCGTGGTCTCGATCTCCATATCGGGGGCCGCGGGCTCCCGGTAGAAGATGATCGTCGGGTCCTCGGGCGGATCGAGTTCGGCGAACGCCAGCGGCGTCTTCAGCGTCGGGTGGGTCGCAACGAGGCGAGGGTCGACGTTGAAGGTGTCGCGGAGCGCGTCGGCGATGTAGCGACCGAACTGGTCGTCACCGACGCGCGTCGCGAGGGCCACGTCGTGGCCGTAGCGGGCGGTGGCGACGGCGACGTTGGTCGCCGTTCCACCAATGGACTTCCGGAAGGTCGTGACGTCGGACATCGTCACGCCGGGCTGTTCGGCGTAGAGGTCGACGCTCACCCTTCCGATCGAGAGAAGATCGAGCGACGACATCGACGATCAGCCTCCTCGACCCTGCGGGTCGTTCGTGGACGAGTGGGGGTACGGCTCCCGCCGACGCGTGCCGCGGGTGGTCTCCTGGACCGTGCGAAGCGTCGGCGGGATCCGGTTCACGTGTTCTGCGCCTGGGCGATCTCGTGCTGGAGCGCTTCGAGCTCGGCGCCACCGGCCATCATCGAGGTCAGCTCGGTCTGGCTGATGTCTTCCTTGGCGAAGTTGCCCATCGACTGACCGCGGTTGAGGATCACGAAACGATCGCCGACCGGGTAGGCGTGGTTGGGGTTGTGGGTGATGAAGATCACCCCGAGCCCCCGCTTGGCCGCCTCGACCACATAGCGGAGCACCACGCCCGACTGCTTCACCCCGAGCGCCGACGTCGGCTCGTCGAGGATCAGCACCTTGGCGCCGAAGTAGACGGCCCGAGCGATGGCGACCGACTGCCGCTCACCACCGGAGAGCGTGCCGACCGGCTGCTCGGTGTCGCGGATGTCGATGCCCATCTTGGCCATCTCTTCCTTGGCGATGCGCTTCGCCTCTGGCTTGTCGATCCACTCGAGGGGCCAGACGCCCTTCGTGGGTTCGGAGCCGAGGAAGAAGTTCCGCCAGACCGACATGAGCGGGACCATGGCGAGGTCCTGATACACGGCGGCGATGCCGGCGTTGAGGGCCTCGCGCGGGTTCTTGAAGTTGACCTCGTCGCCCTCGAGCTTGAACGTGCCCTCGGAGTGCTCGTGCACCCCGGCGAGGATCTTGATGAAGGTCGACTTGCCGGCGCCGTTGTCGCCGAGCACGCAGGTGACCTGCCCCGCACGCACCTCGGTGGTGACGCCCTGGAGCGCGATGATGTTGCCGTAGAACTTCGAGATGTTCTCGAGTTCGAGCAGTGGCGTGTCTGACATCTCTGCCTCCAATCAGCGGGCCGACTCGGCCTTGGTCCGGATGTAGTTGTTGGCGACCACTGCGAGCAAGAGGATGCCGCCGACGAAGACGAATCTCCAGTCGGAGTTCCAGCGGGCGGACGGGATGCCCTGCACCGCCATCGCCATGATCAAGGCGCCGATGCCGGCGCCGATCGTCGAGCCGTAGCCGCCGGTGAGGGCGGTACCGCCGACGACGGCGGCGATGATGTACTCGAACTCCTCGCCGTCGCCGGTGCTCGCCTGGATCGTGTTGAGCCGGAACGCCAGCAACACACCGACCAGCCAGGCGGCCGCCGAGACGACCATGAACAGCTGGGTCTTGGTGCGGGCGGCGGGGACGCCGACCTGGCGGGCGGCTTCCTTGTTGCCACCCACCGCGAAGGTCCAGCTGCCGAAGCGGGTTCGGGCGAGCACCCACGACACGACGGCGGTGAAGCCGAGGAACCACAGGATGCGGACGCTGTACTTGACGATCGAGCCGCCCTCGGCGGCTTCGTCGGTGGTGACCCAGCCGAGCCGGGCGACCATGCCGATGACGATCAGCAACACCGCGAAGAGCAACATGTTGCGAGCGAGGGTGTCGGCCGAACTGTCGGAGAAGCGACGGACCTCGAACATCATGTTGGCGACGGCCCAGATCGCCATGATCGCGGCGAACGCCAGCATGAAGCTGAAGGCCTCGGCCCGGAACTTGGTCGAGGCGGACTCGCTCTGGATGAAGAAGGCCATCACGACCAACGCCACCGACGTGAGCAGCAGCAGCGCCGAGCCGACCTGGTCGGAGTGACGGCGGCCGCGGGTCGCCGCGGTGATGAGGCTGATGAACGCCGCCCCGGTGAGGGCGATGAAGATGATCGCCCGGGCGCCCTGCTCAGTGGAGAGGTTGAGGAAGCCGAGGGTGGACAGCACCGCCACGATGCCGGTGGAGACGACCCGACCGCGGGCCTCTCCGAGTGCGGCGGCGACGGCCGACGAGATCGCCGACCCGATGACGTTGCCAGCGGCGGCGCCACCGGCGCCGGCCGACCAGAACATCGCGACCAGCGCCACGACGACGGCGATCAGGAGGCTGGTGCCGCCACCGAGCTCGAAGGCGTCGGTGAAGTCCTCGCCGTTCTGGGCGTCCATCCACGAACCGACCAGGATCGCGGCGACGAAGCAGAGCAACCCGGCGACCAGGGGGGTCGTGACCCCCTCGGGGCGTCCGGCGGGTGCGTCGGCGGCCGACTCCGGGGCGTAGCGCCACACGCCCCAGCCGACGAAGCCGACGAGGAGGCCGGCACCGATCAGCACGGCGCCGACGGTGTTGCCACCGGTGCTGTCGGTGCTGTGGAGCTGCCAGATGCCGACGAGGCCGAGCACGGTGCCGACGGCGACGCCAGCGAGCCCGGTCGGGTTCATGACCTCCTTGCGGCGGAAGTGGTACTCGTACACCGCGAGCACGATCAGGGTGAGACCGGCGAGCGTGCCGATCGAGTACGCCCAGTCGCGCGAGTCCCAGATGTGCTCGTTGCGGATCCACTCGCCGGCGAAGACGCTGTCGAGCAGGCCGTAGCCCTTGTCACTGACGCCGTTCTCCTCGGCGTAGATGGCGAGGTCGTCGAGCTTGCCGACCTGGATCTGATCGACGATCAGCTTCGAGAAGCCGAGCTTGGCGCCCTTGAGGACGAAGAAGGACCCGAGCGTCACGATGAAGCTCGGGAGCGATGTTCGGTTGACGAGGAAGCCGTTCCACCAACCGAGTCCGAGCGCCGCCAGCAGCGAGAGTGGCAACGCCACCCACAGACTGAAACCGGCGCCGGCGGCGTCGCCGGCGACGTCGCGGACCAACAAGATGGTCAAGATGCCGAGTGCGCCCGTGGCGGCACCCGACGAGAGATCGAATTCGCCGCCGATCATCAACAGCGCGACGGCGACCGCCATGATGCCGAGCGGCGCAGCGGCCTGGTCGAGAATCGACTGGGCGCCGCTGGCCTGGCCGAACTTGGCCGAAACGGCCCAGAAGAAGACCCAGACGGCGACGGCGCCGATGGCCGCTCCGATCTCGGGTCGGACGAGTGCACGCTGGAAAACCCCCCGGTATGCCAGCCGCTCGTCGGCGTTCGGGGCCGCTGCGGCCCCGGCTGTGGTGTCACTCATCGGTGACGGCTCCCCCCAAATGGAATGTGTCCGGTGTGTGGCGCCGCTGGGGCGCCCGACCGGGCGATCCCGGGACGGGGTTGCTGGAACCCGTCCCGGAATCGACCCTGATCAGATGTCGACCGGTTCAGCCGGAGCCGAGCCGGTCACCGCTGCATGGATCAGCGGGTGCCCTGAGCGGACAGTTCCTTGACCGCCGCGGCGTTGTCCGGGGTCACGAAGCCCGGACCGGTGAGCACCGGCAGACCGCCGCCAGCCTGGTTGCTGTTGGTGGCCTCGAGGTACATGAGGACGATCGGCAGGTAGCCCTGGAGGTACTGCTGCTGATCGACGGTGAAGGCGACGTCACCGGCTTCGATGGCGTCGAGGAGCTCCGGCGTGAGGTCGAAGCCACCGATCGACAGGTCGACGCCCAGGTCCTGGGCGGCGGCCAGCGCCGACATGGTGATGACCGGACCGACGCCGAGGACGCCGTCGATCGACGGGTCGGCCTCGAGGACGGCCTTGATGCCGTTGATCTGCTCGGTCTGGTCGGCGTCGAGACCGACGAACTGGGTGATGACCTCACCGTTGAAGGTCTCTTCGAGACCCGCGCAACGCTCGGTCAGACCGACGTTCGACTGCTCCTGCTGGGCGCAGAGGACCTTGGTGGCACCGAGGTCGTTGAACCGCAGACCAGCACCCTGACCGGCGACGTCCTCGGACTGACCGATGTGGGTGGTGGCGCCGATGGTCTGGTAGTCGTTCAGGCCCGAGTTGAGCGTGTAGACCGGGATACCGGCGGCGACCGCGTCCTGGAGCGGGCCGATGAGCTGGTCGGGCGAGGGCAGCGAGGCGGCGATGCCGTTCGAGCCTTCACCGACGGCGCTCTCGATGTCGATGACCATCTGACCCGGGTCGTTGTTGCCGGGCATCCACACACAGTTGACACCGACGTCGGCGCAGGCCGCGTCCATGCCGCGCTTGACGACGGACCAGAACGGGCCGTCGTCGGAGTGCGTGATCATGTGGAACGTGAGGTCACCGCCCTGGGTCTGCTCCACGGCTTCCTCGTCGCCACCGGCATCGGTGTCGCCACCGTCGTCGGTGGAAGCGCTGTCACTCGAGTCGGCGCTGTCGCTGCTGCTGTCGTCGTCGTCACCGCACGCAGCGGCGACGAGCACGATCGCGAGCAGCACGGCCAACAAACGGAAGTGCTTCTTCATTGTTTGTCCCCCTCCTCAGGGTTTGGGTTGTACCCGCGCTGGGTGCGGGCGTTCACGAGGCCTCCAGACCTGTGGTGAACTCCGCATTGATAGCACGGAGATATTCGATGCTCCGCAGAACATCGACCTTGGGGCCTTCACCCGGCGCCGGTTCGCCGTCGGTGATGGCCGCGTCCTGTTCGAGTACGTACCAGCCGCCGTAGCCGCTGCGTTCGAGCTCGGCGACGACCTCGGCGACGGGCACGTCGCCGTCGCCCATCGGGCAGAACATGCCGTTCTGCACGCCCTGCATGATCGACTGTTCGCCGCGAAAGACCGGGGCAGCGAGATCGAGGTGCACGTCTTTGAGGTGGACGTGCACGATGCGATCGCGGGCGTCGGCCAGGAACTCGACGGGGTCGTAGCCGCCGATCATCAGGTGGCCCATGTCGAAGGTCCAACCGACCGGGCTGCGGTCGAGCACGTTCTTCACGTCGCTCGGCTGCTCGATCATCGTGCCGAGGTGGGGGTGGATGGCCTGCTTCATCCCGTGAGCGGCGACGAGTGCCTCGACCTCGGCGAGCATCTGCGCGGCGTGATCCCACGCGGCGGCGTCGATCTCGATGCGGGGCGCCCAGTCGAAGGTGGTCACCATCGAGGTGATGAAGAGGTGACCGCCGGCGCCGCCCATCAGGCTCGCGGCCCGTTCGGCGGCGGCCAGGCTCGCGTCACGCTGCGCGGGATCGTGCAGGACGAGGGGGACGAACCCACCGATCATCTCGAGGTCGTACCGCGCGCACACGTCGCGGAGTTCGCCGGGGTCGGTCGGCAGGTAGCCGTCGGAACCGAGTTCGGTGGCGGTGAGCCCGAGCTCCTGCATCTCCGAGAGGACACGGTCGACCGGCAACTCGAGTCCCCAGCCGGGAACCTCGCACACGCCCCAGCTGATGGGCGCTCCGGCGACGCGCTCGAAGAAGCTCAGCAAAACCCACCCCCCCGGTGAACCGATGTGCCCTCACGTCCCCGTTGCGTTAGAGCGCTCCAAATCTTACGGTGGCGCCGAAGCTTGTCAAGGGCAACGTCGTTGGGCGACGCTACGTGAGGGGGGATCCGCCGAGATGAGTCGTCCGACGATGGAGACCGTGGCTGAACGGGCCGGCGTCTCGCGCGCCCTCGTCAGCCTGGTGATGAACAACTCACCGAAGGTGAGCGACGCCAAACGCGAGGCGGTCCTGCGGGCGGCGGACGAGCTCGGCTACCGACCCAACCTCCACGCCCGCAACCTGGCGCAGAAGCGCACCGAGACGCTCGGGATGATCATCAACGACATCCACAATCCGTTCTTCGCCGAGGTCGTCTACGGCGTGGAGGCCACGGCCGAGGAGCACGGCTTCGACGTCTTGATCCTCAACGGTGGCCGCGACGCCGAGCGCGAACGCCGCGCGGTCGAGACCCACCTGCAGTTCCAGGTCGAGGCGCTGATCCTCGTGGGTCCCAAGCTCTCCGACGACGACATCCTCCGAGCGTCCTACGTCGTGCCGACCGTGGTCGTCGCCGCCGGCCGCGACCATCCCGGCGTCGACACGATCACGACCGACGACGAACGCGGGGCCACCCTCGCCGTGCAGCACCTCGTCGACCTCGGCCACACCGACATCGTGCACATCGACGGCGACACCAACATCTCGTCACACGCCCGCAGCCGCGGCTACGAGAAGGCGATGCGTTCGGCCGGGCTCGAGCCCCGGGTGCTCACCGGCGGCGACGACGAAGCCGACGCCGAAGCCGCCGTGGTCGAACTCGCCGAGACCGACTCGATGCCGACCGCCATCTTCGCCTTCAACGATCTGATCGCCGCGGGCGCCCTCAGCACCCTCGAAGCCGCCGGGCTCCTGGTGCCCGACGACGTGTCGGTCGTCGGCTACGACAACACCTTCATCGCCGAGCTCAGCCACATGTCGCTCACCGCCGTCAACCAGCCGCGCCATCAGATGGGCCAACTCGCCATCCGGACGATTCTCGAACGCATCGAAGACGGCCGCACCGAACCGGCTCGCATCGACCTCGTTCCGACCCTGGCCGTTCGCGGCTCGTCGGCTCCTCCTCGAACGGCCTGACCGTCATGCCCCGTGTCTCTCGTCCGGACGGCCGG
>JBCBYI010000074.1:0-17263 GCA_039815945.1 Actinomycetota bacterium
GATCGGGAACTGGATACCGGCGATGGAGCCGGGATCGGTGGGTGGCTCGGTGCCGGTGTCGAAGCGTGCTCGCACCGGCCCGAGCGCAGGATCGCGCAGGGTCACCTCGGCGGTGCCGTAGCCGGCGATGCGACCGGCTCCGGCGGCGACAGCGCCGAGCACGACCGAGAGCGCCGTTTCGGCGTCGGTCGGCGCTGCGAGCGCGTCGACGAGCGCCGTGTCGAGATGTTCCTCGGCGCGGCGCAGGCGGCGGGCGATCACCTCGGTCGTGACGTCGCGCTGGGTGGCGACATAGTGCGTTGCGACACCGTCGTCGTCGAGGACGGGATCGATACTCCAGGCGATGTGGAACGGCTCGCCGTCGGCTCGGTAGTTGATGGTCGCCCCGCTGAAGCGGCGCCCGGCGGTGAGGTCGGCCCGGAGCGTGTCGAGTACCCGTCGGTCGGTGAGCGGGCCCTGCATGAGCCGAGGGGATCGGCCGATGACCTCCTCTCGAGGCCGCCGGGTCATCGCGCTGTACGCAGGGTTGACGTAGACGATCGTCGGACCGGGGGCGTCGAGATCGGCGGTGGTGATGCACACCGGAGAGGAGGTCTCCTCGAGCGCGGCGATCAGTACGCGCGGCAGGGCCTGCCCCTCGGCGATGGCGTCGATCTCGAAGCGGTCCCGGCGGTCGGAAATCACGATTCGGTCAGTCTGTCGGAGGTCGTCGTCATGTGCACCGCCAAGAAGATTGAGAATTCGATGTTTGGCCATCGACCGACGGGTCAACCCTCCGAGATGGCGGCACCTGCGGGCGTCGCCGACACAATTCCCTTTCAGGAGACTGCAATGTTTGCATCGTTCGCGTTGAGCGAGGGTGAGTTCAACCTCGTATTCAACGTATTCTCGCTGGTCACGGCCGCGATGTTCGCCGCCGCGATCGGCTTCATCCTCGTGCGCGACCGCGTCGCTCCGTCGCACCGCATGGCGCTGACGCTGTCGACGCTCGTCGTCGGTATCGCCGGCTACCACTACTTCCGGATCACCGGCAGCTGGCAGGACGCCTTTGCGCTCAACCCGGCCACCGGCGACTTCGAGCCGACCAACAAGCCCTTCAACGAGGGCTACCGCTACGCCGACTGGCTGCTCACCGTTCCGCTGCTCCTCGCCGAGCTCGTGATCGTTCTTGCGCTCGCCAAGAAGCTGCAGACCCAGCTCATGGTCAAGCTGATCGCCGCCGCCACGCTCATGATCGTGCTCGGCTATCCGGGCGAGGTCGCCTCGACCGACGACGGCGCCAAGATCGTGTTCTTCGTGCTCAGCATGATCCCGTTCCTGTACCTGCTGTACGTCCTGTACGCGCAGATGGGTGAGGCGCTCGAGCGTCAGAGCGACCGGGTCCGTCAGCTCTTCGGCACCCTCCGCACCGTCATCGTGGTGACCTGGTTCGTGTACCCGCTGGCCTTCCTGGCGCCGTACCTCGACGCCGACGAGGCCATCACCGAGGTCATCCGTCAGGTCGGCTACGGCTTCGCTGACCTCATCGCCAAGCCCGCCTTCGGCATCGTGCTCTACCTCATCGCTCGCCAGAAGAGCGTCGAAGAGGGCTACGACGCCGACAGCATCGAGGAGTCGGCCTCGGCCTGACCCTCACGAACTCGAGATCGCCGAGATCTTCTCCGGCGCTGACCCCCCACATCCCCCCGGCGCCGGGGGAGACCGATCTCGACTGGGAACCCCGACAGCGCAGCGACGTGCTGCATCCCCCCGCAGCTCGTCGCTGTTCGGTTCCCTGGACCCACGCCGGCCCATCTCCCTGGGCCGGCGTGTGGTCGTTTTGGCGTCGGTGTCGGTTTGGGTCCGCATGGCAGCGTCAACACTCCTGTCATGCAGCGAGGCGTCGTCATCCCCGATCCGGTCCCTCTTCTCGACTCCTGGTCGAGCGATTCGTCCTCGGTGGTCGTGCCCAAAGCCGACGTCGTGGATCGGCTGCTCGACCTGCGCAACGTGGTCGACGAACGCCACGCTCGGCTGGTTGACGCGGTGCTCGCCGGTGTCCCCGGCGTCACCACCGTGCCGGGAGAGTGGTGGCGAGCCCAGCTGGCCCGTCTGCGTGCGGAGTTCAGTGCCGCGCCGATCGAACCGTCCGAGGCGACCCTCACGAACACGGCCCCGGTGAGTGGCGACGCCGAACCGAGTCGCTGGCGTCGTCGGCGCCGAGGCGACGCCGAACCGAGCCGCTGACCACGCTGCTCGCCATCTTCCGCGGCGTCCTCGGGTGCACCGAGGGCTACGAGGCGACACCTCCCCCGTCGCTCGAGTCCATCGGCTGACCGGACGTCTTCGCAGGGGGCCGGATCGCCACCGACGTGGACGGTGGGGTCCGGTCCCGTGCGCGCCGGCGAAGCGACAGGTCGGGCGCCCCCGCGGCGGCTCGGCGCCGCCGGTCGAACCGTCGGCGTCGATGGCACCGGTCCATGCGGTCGCACCCGCGCTGCTGGGCCATAGTGGTCAGATGAGTGATGTCGATCCCCGCGCCGCCAAGCCCGCGACGCAGCACACCGCCGCCGTCAACGCCGCTTACGCCGCGTCCCTGAACCTCGAGGACGACTGGGAGCGAGCGACTCAGGGGCTGATCGCCCAGCACGAGACCGGCGAGATCGAAGGGCCGCTCGGGCTGTCGTGGAACAGCAACGACTGGAACTTCCTGCGCGACCAGGAGGAGCCGCCTGACTCGGTGCATCCGAGCCTGTGGCGCCACGGTCGTCACAACGCGATCCACGGCCTGTTCGAGGTGGCGGAGAACGTGTGGCAGGCGCGCGGTTACGACATCTCCAACATCACCTTCATCAAGGGCGACGAGGGGTGGGTGATCATCGATCCGCTCACCACGTCGTTCACGGCGAAGGCGTGCCTCGATCTCGCCAACGCGACGCTGGGGGAGCGGCCGGTCACCACCGTGCTCTACACCCACAGCCACACCGATCACTACGGCGGCATCCTCGGCGTGACCAGCACCGACGAGGTCGACAAGGGCAATGTTCGCATCCTCGCCCCCGAGGGGTTCATGCGTGAGGCCGTCGCCGAGAACCTGATCGCGGGTCCGGCGATGGGCCGCCGGGCGTTCTACCAATTCGGCATGCTCCTGCAGCCGGGCCCGCAGGGGCACATCGACTGCGGCCTCGGCAAGTGGATCCCGCGGGCGCAGCCCGATCTGGTCGCCCCGACCGAGGAGATCGCGCTCACCGGCACCGAGTTGGTGCTCGACGGTGTGCGGGTCGTGTTCCAGAACACGCCCGGCACCGAGGCGCCGGCCGAGATGAACTTCATGTTCCCCGATCTCGGTGCACTCTGCATCGCCGAAAACTGCACCCACACGATGCACAACACCTTGCCATTCCGTGGTGCGCAGGCTCGCGACACGCTGAGCTGGAGCAAGTACATCCAGGAGGCGCTCGACCTCTTCGGTGGCGAGATGGACGTGCTGTTCTCCACCCACAACTGGCCCCGCTTCGGCCACGACGACGCAGTCCGCTATCTCGAACTGCAGCGCGACATGTATCGCTGGCTGCACGATCAGACGATGCGGCGGGCCAACCACGGCATGACGATGCGCGAGATCGCCGAGGATCTCGAGCAGCCCGAGTGCTTCGCCACGCAGAGCCATACTCGCGGGTACTACGGCACGGTCAGCCACAACGCGAAGGCGGTCTATCAGCGCTACATCGGCTGGTACGACGGCAACCCGGCGAACCTCAACCCGCACACGCCGGAGGAGAGCGGCAAGCGCTATGTCGACGCGATGGGCGGCCCCGACAAGGTGCACGCCGAAGCGCAGCGGGCGTACGACGACGGCGACTACCGGTGGGCGGCGGAGCTGCTCAACCATCTCGTGTTCGCGGATCCGACGTATGAGCCGGGTCGGCTGCTGCAGGCTGACACGTTCGAGCAGCTCGGTTACCAGTCGGAGTCGGGTCCGTGGCGCGATTCGTATCTGATGGGGGCCATGGAGTTGCGAACGGGGAGCAAGGGCTTCCCGATGGGGGTCGCCCGGTCGATCACCGATCAGCTCGACGTCGACATGTTGGTGGAGCTGATCGGCATCCGCCTGCAGGCCGAGAACGTCGAGGGTGAGGTGTTCGAGTCGAACTGGTACTTCAGCGATGTCGACGAGCAGCACATGATCGGCCTCGACAACTGTGCGATCCATCATCGTCCGGCCGCGATGATCGAGGGCGCGCCGTCGATCACGTGCACGAAGGCGGCGCTGGCCGAGGCGGTGAAGGGCGCGGTCGACGTCGAGGGCTTCCTCGCGATGGATGGGGTGTCGGCGACCGACGATGGGCCATTGCGGGTGCTGTTCCCGAATCTCGATCAGTTCACCAGCGAATTCGGGATCGTCGAACCGTAGGTTCGCCATGTGGGTCGAACCGTAGGTTCGCCATGTGGGTCGAACCGTAGGTTCGCCATGTGGGTCGAACCGTAGGTTCGCGTTCGGGTCAGATCAGCGCAGCGGTGGCGGCGAGGCTGACGCCGCCCACGAGGAGCCAGGCGAGGAGGCCGACGAGCAGCGGGGCGGGGCCGAGGGCTCGGATGCGCTGGGCCTGCACGCCGGCGCCGAGTCCGACGAGGGCGGCGGTGAGCAAGATGCCCTCGATCTCGCGTGTGGCGTCGATGATCGTGTCGCCGAGCAGGTCGGTGCTGCGCACGGCGACCATGGTAAGGAAGCCGACGATGAAGAGCGGCAGGATCGGCTGCGCCGGGGCATCGGCCTCTGCGTCGTCGCCGGTGCCGCTGCGTCGGGCGAGGTTGACCCAGGTGACCACAGCGGCGAGCAGGCTGACCCGGGTGAGTTTCACGACGACCGCGACGGCGAGCACGGAGGCGCCGGCGATGGATCCGGCGGCGGCGACCTGGCCGACGTCGTGGATCCCGGCGCCGATCCAGGTGCCGAGTTGCCGGTCGGTGAGGCCGAGCAGGTCGCCGAGGGGCGGAATGATGATGATGGCGAGGGTGCCGCAGAGGGTGACCAGGCCAATCGACACGGCGACTTCGTCTTCGGTGGCGTCGGTGGATCCTTCGACGGCGACGATGGCCGACGCGCCGCAGATCGAGTAGCCGGTCGCGATCAGCAGCGAGAGGTCGGGGCTGAGCCCGAGGCGGGTTCCGAGCAGCTGGGTGCCGAAGAAGGTCGCGACGACGGTGGTGACGACGACGATGATCGTGACGAGGCCGAGATCGGCGACGTCGGTGAGCGAGAGGCGGAGTCCCAGCAGCACGATGCCGACCCGCAGGATCCGGCGGGCCGCGAACCTGAACCCGGGTTGGAGGGGCGGTCGCACGAGCCCGGCATTGCCGACGAGGGCACCGAGCAGGACGCCGATGAGCAGCGCCGAGATGGTCGACGCGGCGGCGTGAAGTGCGGTGGCGACGGCGGTGAGGGCGGCGACGGCGATCAGCCCGGGCACGACCGAGGTAGGAGGAGCGGCCGGGTCGAAGAGCGGGGCGGAGGGGGAGGACCGCATGTCGGGATCAGGCTACGGATCGGCCCGAACCGGCCCGACGGCCGGGGGTTGTGACATGCGCCCGCCGGCGGTGGTCAGGTGTCGCCGTGCAGGGCCCAGTCGACGAGCTGCATCGGATGCACGGTGTCGACACCGCCGGCCGCGAGGTGCATCGAGCATCCGGGGTTGGCGCTGGCGACGATGTCGGGCGACGTGCGCTCGATCGCGGCGATCTTGCGGTCGCGGATGTCGCCGGCGAGGTCGGCGTGCAGCACCGAGTAGGCACCGCCGGCGCCGCAGCAGAGGCCGTCGTCGTCGATCTCGATGAGCTTGTGCACGTAGGGCGCGAGCACCGTGCGGGTGGCGTCGTGGATGCGCTGCACATGGCGCTGGTGACACGGATCCTGCACGGCGACGCAGAGGTCCAGCTTCGTCGCCGGCGCAAGATCGTCGAGGCGGGTCGCCAGCCACTCCTGGATGTCGTGGACGCGTGCGCTGAACGCGGCTGCCTCGGGCGTGCCGAGCAGGTGGCCGTACTCCTTCATGGCGGCGCCGCAGCCGGCGGAATCGACGAGGATCGGTCGGTCGTCGGTGGAGAGGGCGGCGATCGTCGCCTCGGCCCGCGCCCGGGCGGGGTCACCGAGCCCGGCGTGGGTGTGCAGGGCGCCGCAGCACGGGGCCAGATCGCCGGTGGGGGTCACGCCGACGCCGGTCGCCTCGACGACCCGTTGTCCGGCCTGGTGGACGTCGCGCTGCCAGGCGTCCATCACACAGCCGGTGAAGAGGTAGACGTCGTCGCCCGACGTGCGCCGCCGTGAGCGGGTCAGGCGCAGATCGGTCGGGATCCCGAGTCGTTTCGGGACGAGGCGGAGCCGAGCGGCGACGGCGAGCAGGGTGCTGCCGAGCCGGAGGGTGCGGGGTTTGCTCAGTGCCCAGAACGCGAGCCGCTGGCGGCGGGCCGACACGGCCCCTTGGTCGACCAGCGCCTCGCGAGTGGCCTCGATCAGGTGACCGTAGGGCACGCCGCTGGGGCAGGCGGGTTCGCAGCCGCGGCACTGCACACACGTGTCGAAGGCGTCGACGATCTCGGGGGTGACGGGCGCACCGTTGTCCTGCACCTCGCGCATGAGACGGATCCGGCCCCGCGGGGAGAGCGTCTCGTCGCCGGTCACGCGATAGGTGGGGCAGTGGGGTAGGCAGAGGCCGCACTGCACGCACGAGTTGAGTTCGTCGGCGTCGATGCGCAGGTCCATGATCAGCCTCCGGCGGTGCGTCCGGGATTCAGGCGACCACGCGGGTCGAAGAGCAGCTTGGCTCGCTCGGCGACCTGGGTCGCGACCGGATCGGGTTCGTGCGGGGGTGCGGCCTCGTCGGCCCACACCGTGCCCACGCCGATGCTCGCGACGAACGCACCGTCGGCCATCGTGTCGACGTGGGCGGCGCCCTGGGGCGAGAGGCGCCATCGGTAGGGCGGGAGGTCGGGGGGACCGTCGACGGTGGCGAGTTCGGCGAGGGCAGAGAGCTTCTCGATCTCGGCGTCGACGTCGACCTCGTGGCCCTCGACGAGGGCCCAGCTGCTCGTGCCGTCCCACAGCACGGCGCCCGGGCGCAGCAGGGCGTCGCGCAGATCGCGCGGGTCGACCTTCTCGGCCCGGACCCATCGCTGCACGGGCGGCAGGGGGTTCGTTCGCAGCACGACCTCGGCGACGAGCCCGAGGGTGCCGAGCGAGCCGACGATCAACTTCGGCAGGTTGAAGCCGCTCACGTTCTTCACGACCGGCCCACCGCCGGTGACGATCTCGCCCTCGGCGGACACGTATCGCACCTGGAGGACCGCGTCGCGCACGCTGCCGCGGCCGAGCCGGTCGAGTCGGTTCTCACCGACGACGACCGCTCCGCCGACGGTGCCGCCCCGCTCGGGTAGCGCCGTCGTCTGCCCCGACGCACCGAGGAGTTCGTGGAGCTCGGCCACGGGGGTGCCGGCGCGGACGGTGACGACCATCTCCGACGGTTGGTAGTCGACGACACCGGTGGGGGCTTCGACCAGCCGAGCGGACTCGTGGAGCACGCCGCCGAGATGCCAGCGGGTGCCGTTGCCCTGCACGGCGATCGGGTCGTCGGCGCCGATGCGTTCCGCGAAATCGTGGAGCGCCGGGTCGGTCGATGCGAGGGTACTCATCCCCACACCCCGGTGGGGACCGCTCGCAGTGCCTGGATGTCGGCACAGCTGTGGCCCGTCGGCAGCACCTTGCCAGGGTTGGCTCGACAGTCCGGATCGAAAGCCTGGCGGAGGCGGTTCTGATGGTCGAGGTCGGCCGAGGAGAAAAGCTCCTCCATGTAGGCCTGTTTCTCGACCCCGATGCCGTGCTCGCCCGACAGCACCCCGCCCGCCGCCAACGACGCACGCACGATCTCGCCCCCGGCCGCGTGGACACGCTCGAGCATCCCGTCCTCTCGGGCGTCGAACACGAGCAGGGGATGGAGGTTGCCGTCACCGGCGTGGAAGACGTTCATCACCGTCACCTCGTGGCGGTCGGTGATCTCGTAGATCTGTTCGAGGATGTCGGCGAGCTTGGCTCGGGGCACGACGGTGTCGTGCAGGTAGTAGTCGGGTGCGATCTGGGCGACGGCGCCGAAGGCGGTCTTGCGGCCCTTCCAGAGCGCGGCCCGCTCGGCGTCGGATCCGGCGAGGCGGACGTCGGTCGCATGGTTGGCCCGGCCGATCTCTTCGATGCGACCGGCGTCGATGTCGACGCCGCCCTCGAGCCCCTCGACCTCGGCGAGCAGCACGGCGGCGGCGTCGGTCGGGTAGCCGGCGGCGACATAGTTCTCGACGGCGATGGTCATGCGTTGATCCATCACCTCGAGCGCGGCGGGTACGACACCGGCGGCGATGACGTCGCTGACGGTCTGGGCCGCGTCGCGCACCGTGGCGAACGAGAGCAGGAGGGTGCGAACCGCGGGCGCATTGGGGGTGATGCGCACGCCGATCTTGGTCGCGATGCCGAGCGTGCCCTCGCTCCCGACGAAGGCGCCGCGCAGATCGAGTCCGTGAGGTTCGTCCTCGGTGCCGCCGAGCATGCCGACCTGGCCGTCGGGTAGCACGACCTCGACCGCGACCACATGGGCGTCGGTGACCCCGTACGCCAGGCAGTGCGGGCCGCCGGAGTTGTTGGCCACGTTGCCGCCGAGCGTGCAGACCTGCTGGCTCGACGGATCGGGCGCGAAATGGAAGCCCTTGTGGCGCAGCTTCTTCGACAGGTCGAGATTGATCACGCCGGGCTGCACCCAGGCGATGCGGTTGTTGAGGTCGACCGAGAGCACCGAGTTCATGCGGCCGGTCGACACGACGATTGGCCGACCGAGCGGGATCGCGCCGCCGGCGAGTCCGGTGCCGGCCCCGCGGGGAACGACGGCCGAGCCGTGAGCCGCAGCGACCCGCATGATCGCCTGGACGTCTTCGGTCGTCTCGGGGAAGCAGACCGGTCCGGCGACGCCGCCGTCGAAGACCGACGCGTCCGCCGCGGCGAGCGATCGTTGGGCGCCGTCGTCGCGCACCCGATCGGCGTCGAGCGCGGCGACGAGGTCGGCCACGAGGAGATCCTTCGGTTCGCGCTTCGAGCGGAACAGCGACATCGGCCTCAGTCTGTCCGATTCGACGGGGATGACACCACGTCCGCCCCGATCTCGGCGACCGACCGGAGGCCGTTGAGCGCCATCGCCCGACGGAACTCGTCGTGCAGGAAGCCGAACGCGACGTCGACACCTCGTTCGCCCGCGGCGCCGAGTCCGTAGAAGTGGGCGCGCCCGCCCATGGCCGCGTCGGCGCCGAGCGCCAGCGCCTTCACGATGTCGGCTCCTCGCCGGATACCACCGTCGCAGATGATCTCGCACGCGTCGCCGATCGCATCGCGGACGGGGGCGATGAGTTCGATCGGCGGCGGTGAACCCTCGAGTTGGCGGCCACCGTGATTCGAGATGGCGACGGCCTCGGCGCCGAGATCGGCGGCGATGCGCGCGTCGGCGACGCACTGCACCCCCTTGACCACGATCGGTCCGTCCCAGATCGACCGGAACCACTCGATGTCGTCCCAGCTCAGCGACGGGTCGAGCTGCTCGTTGGCGTACGCCGCGAGGTTGATCGCGTCGGTGCCGTCGCGGTCACCCGAGCCGTCCGATGCCGCCACGTTCGCGAAGCGGATCGGGCCGCCCTGCAAGAAGTCGAGCGTCCACCCCGGGTGGCGTACGCCGTCCACGATCGTGTCGAGCCCGATCTTCGGCGGGAGCTCGAAGCCACGGCGCACGTCGCGCTCGCGTCGACCGAAGGTGGCGAGGTCGACCGTGGGCACGATCGTGTCGAAGCCGGCAGCCGCCGCCCGCCGGACCATCTCCTCGACGAGTCCCCGGTCCTTCCAGACGTAGACCTGGAACCAGTTGCGGCCCGGATTCACCGCCGCGACCTCTTCGATCGAGCGGGTCGAGAGCGTCGACAACGTGTAGGGGATGCCGGCGCGACCTGCGGCGCGGGCGACGGCGAGTTCGCCTTCGCTGTGGGCGATGCGGGTGAAGCCGGTCGGTGCCGCGATGAACGGGAAGGCGAGCGGCTTGCCGAGCACAGTCGTGGCGGTGTCGACGGCGCTGACGTCGCGCAGCACCCGAGGTACGAACTCGATGTCGGCGAACGCGGTCATCGAACGAGCCAGGCTGCGCTCGTCCTCGGCGGCGCCGTCGATGTAGTCGAACACCCCACCGGGGAGGCGACGCTTCGCCATCGCCCGGAGATCCATGACGTTGGCGGCGCGTTCGAGCCGACGGGTCGTACGGCCGAACCGGAATCGCCGAAACCGCACCGCCGAACGCAGCGTGTCGAGCATCGGGGGAGTGTAGGTCCGTCGTGGCGCCCGTCCGGAGGTCAGGCGAAGCCCTCCGCTCGCACGACCGAGTCGGCGTAGCCCGTCACGATCGTGTGCACCCCGACTTCGCCGAGCGGGAAGAACAGCGCCCGGTCGGCGTCGGGGGTCGGCAGGTGCCGGACATGGCGCTCGTCGCCGTACTCGTTGGCCACGATCGACAGCGTCTCGGGCGGGTAGGCCGCCGCCAGGTTCTCCGCGGAGTCGAACCAGGCCAGACCGGTGTCGGTCTCGAACCCGAGCCCGGCCTCGATCGCAACGATCACGGCCTCGTCGGCCGACGGTTCGCCGTCGCCGACGGGGGCCTCGAGGTAGAGGGTGAGGTTCACGTCGTCGATGAAGGCGTGTCCGCAGCCCAGGCTCGCCTCGTTCCACTCGTGCACGATGATCGTCTGACCGGTGGCGTCGGCCGCGCGCTGGAGGTCGAGGCCGGGCCGGAGGGCGCCGACGCCGTCGAGCGTCACGGGGAAGGTGTCGTCGACGGGTACGCCGCCGCTCCGGGACGGGAAGGCGACGTCGACGGTCGGGCGCGGATCGGTCCACACGACCGGACCGGCGACGGCGAGGCCGACCGGTTCGAGGAACACGGGGTACATGCGCTCGTCAGGGATGGCCGTACCGCCGACGGTGAGGCTCGATCGGTTCGAGGCCACTGCGTGCCTCTGCGGTCGACGTCAACACGACCGTGGCCCGGTCGCCCGGTGCCAACACGGGATCGGCCGATTCCCATGTGCCCCGTACCCGGTTGGTGACGGGGACACCTGCCTCCTCGTCGACGGCCCCGGTCTCGAGGCCACACGTGGTCGTCGACGTGTTGATCAGATGGACGACCCGATAGTCGAAGTCGCTGCGATCCACGTCGTCCTCGCGGGCCCAGACGTCGTCGACCCCGCACGAGGCGATGCCGGCCGGAACGGGCAAGGCGACGAAGTCGGTGAAGCCGTCGATCGGCGACGGGGGCGGCACAGCCGGATAGGTCACGGTGGGCGGCTCGGTGGTCGGCGTGCCGTCCAGCACGGCGGTGGTCGGGTACGTCGTCTCGGTCGGCGGCGGCTCGGTGGTCGTCGAGGTCGCCGTCGTCAACTCGGCGCGGTCGTCCGCACACGCGGCGACGAGCCACAGTGTCGCCGCCAGGATCGTGATCCGCCGGGATCGCATGACCCGACGCTAGACGATCAGCGATCGCGGTAGCCCGGCACCTCGATGAGCGGGGGACGCTCGTCGACGCGGACCTCGACCGGAGCGGCGTCGGGGCGGATCAGGACCCGTCCGAGCGTCGCCTTGTCGGCGCCGGCGCGAACGAGGGCGGCGTAGAGCACCTCCATCGCCTGAGGCGACAGGGCGCTCAGGGGCTGGTTGCGGTGCCGACGCTCGCCGAGATCGACCTGAGCGATCCGGTCGACGCCCCAGCGTCGGGCGATGTCGATCAACAGGCCGGTCTCGACGCCGTAGCCCTGCGGGAACGGGAGCTGCTCGAGGACGGTGCGACGGCTGGCGTACTCACCGCCGAGGGGCTGGTCGATCACGGAGAGTTCCGGGAAGAAGGTCGCGAGCACCGGGCGGGCCATCAATTCGGTGGTGCGGCCGCCGCCGACACCGTCGATCTCGGGCCGGTCGTAGAAGCCCTTGACCAGGGTGACCTCGGGGTCGGTGAGCAGGGGACCGAGCAGTCCGATGACATAGCCGGGGGAGAAGCTGCGCAGGTCGGCGTCGACCCACACGATCACGTCGCCGACGCTGGCGGCGACGCTGGCCCAGAGCACGTTGCCCTTGCCGGTGGCCGTGCCTGCCTCGGGCAACACGTCGGGCACCGACACGACCCGGGCGCCGGCCTCGGCGGCGATGTCGGCCGTGGCGTCGACGCTGCGGTCGTCCATGACGACGATCTCGTCGACGAGACCCTGTCGCCGCAACGCGCCGATCGCCTCGACGATCGGGCCGACCGTCTCGGCTTCGTCACGAGCGGGAAGACACACCGAGACGGTGGTGGTGCCCTTCGCCGCAAGCAGGCGCGTGACGTCGAAGTCGGCGGCCTCGAAGCGGCGGTGCGGTTCGAGGGCGACGGGATCGATGGCGTCGAGGGGGGAGATCGCGTGATCGGTCACGTTTGCCTTACGGGCGAGGCTCCGAGAACCGATGCGGTTCCTAGGATGTCTCTGATGCTACGTGTTCGCCGGGCTGCCGCGTTGGTCGCTCTCGTTGCGGTGATCGCCGCCGGGTGCGGATCCGCCGCGTCATCGGATGAGGATCCCGGCGTCGCCATCTCCGTCGAGACGACCGTCGATGACGCACCGGTCACCACGGTCGCCCCGACCACCACCGTGGCGCCGACGACCACCGCCGACCCCGCGGTTCCGACGACCACGGTGCGCCCGCCCGCCGAACACGAGACGTTCGTCGCCCACATCAAGCCCGATGTCGCCGAGATCGTCGCCTACGCCGAGCCCGGCGGTGGCGCGATCGTGCCCTTCGAGTTCGCGATCACGAACCCGACGTACTGGGGCAATCCGCTCGTGCTCATGGTGCTCGACCGCACCCCGGACGGCGAGTGGCTCGAAGTCCAGATCCCGGTGCGGCCCAACGACACCACCGGCTGGATTCCCGCTGCGTGGGCCGACGTCGAGTCCCACTTCGTCCGGGCCGAGGTCGACCTCACCAACCGTTCGGTCAGGGTCTGGGACGGCGATGAGTTGGTCGCCCAGACCGCAGCCGTGATCGGCAAGGAGTCCACGCCGACGCCGCTCGGCCGGTTCTTCGTCAACGACCTGGTCGAGAAGTGGGAGGGGAGTGCCTACGGGCCCTACATCCTCAGCCTCTCCGCCTTCTCCGAAGCGCTCGACACCTTCGCCGGCGGCATCCCGGTGATCGCGATCCACGGCACCAACCGGCCCGAACTCGTCGGGGGCGCCCACAGCAACGGCTGCATCCGCATCCCGAACGACGTGATCACCTTCCTCGCCGACCAGGTTCCGATGGGCACCCCCGTCGACATCGTCGCCTGACAGCTCAGGCTCAGAGGTCGAAGGTGAGATGGTCGGAGAGGTCGCCGATCAGGTCGGCGAAGTAGCGGCGTTCGCTGAGCCGCCAGGCGCCGTCGATGCGCTCGAACGTGTCGTGGTAGCGCCCGGCGATAATCGCCTGGAGCGGCACCGCCTCGGTCTGCTGGAACACCGTGTACATCGACCGGATCGTCGCCGATTCGCCCTCGACGGTGACGATGGGATTGGTGGTGACGTGCTTGGTGCGCCACGTGCCGTCGGGGTGCAGCTTCACGATCGACCCGAAGTGGGCGACGGCAGCGTCGCCGCCCTCGGCGAGCACGGTGCCGCTCGCACCGTCGACCAGGCGGGCGTGGCCGAGCAGTGAGGCGAGCCGGTCGTAGGCGGCGGCGTCCATCGCCTCGGCGATCTCGTAGAGCACGTTGGTGCAGGCCGCGGCGTCGTCCATCGGCGCGGACCGTACCCTCTTCGCCGTGGGCCGAGCGAGCGTGCAGCGACGAATACGCGGCCACGCCGTGCGAGCGTGGCGATGGTCATACCGGTTCGTGCGCGACATCATCGACGAGTGGTCGAAGGATCGGGTCGGCGGTCTGGCCGCCGAGATCGCCTTCTTCGCCCTGCTCGGCTTCTTTCCCGCGCTGATCGTCCTCGCCGCTGCGCTCGGCTCCGCCGACGGGATCCTCGGGTCGGGCGCAGCCGCCGACATCGAGACCTGGCTCGTCGACCAGATCACGACCGTGCTCGGCGGCGACAACAACGTCGAGGACGTCGTCCGCGATCTCTTCGCCACCGACAACGGCAGCGCGTTCACCGTCGGTGCCGTGCTCGCCGCCTACGCCGCCTCGCGAGGCTTCACCGCCGTCGTTCGAGCGCTCGACGTCGCCTACGACCACGAGCACCAGCGCAGCTGGCTGTCGACCCGTCTCGTCGGCTTCGGGCTCACGGTGATGACGATCGTCGTCGCCGCCACCGTCCTCACTCTGATCGTCGTGGGTCCGCTCTTCGGCGAGGGCGCGGAACTGGCCGAACGGCTCGGCGTCGACGGCTGGTTCACCGTGCTGTGGACGTGGTTCCGCTGGCCGGTCGTGTTCCTCGCCCTCATCGGCTGGGCTTCGTCGCTCTACCACATCGCGCCGAACCACCGATCGCCGTGGAAGTACGAGATCCCGGGCGCGCTGCTCGCGTCGGTCTGGTGGGCTGCGGTGTCGCTGGGGTTCGGCACCTACCTGGCGGTCGCGTCGAGTGGCGCGAACGCCATCTTCGGGCTCCTCGGCGGGGCGCTCAGCCTGCTGTTCTGGCTCTACCTGATGGCCATGGGGCTGCTCCTGGGGGCCGAGGTCAACTCGATCATCGCCACGCGCCGAGGGGTCATCTTCGAAGCGGTGCCGAGAAAGCGCCTCGACCGGCGGGTCAAACAGGCACTGCGCCGATAGCCCCTGCGCCGGAGCGAAGGGATACCCTTCGGTCACATGAGCGACTTCCGGAGCCCCATCGCCGACATCACGTTCGCCTTGCGCAACGTCGCCGACCTCGACTGCCTCGCCGCCCTCGAGGGCTACGAGCACGCCGACCCCGACCTGATCGACGGCCTGCTCTCGGAGGCGGGCCGTTTCTTCGACGAGGTAGTCGCCCCCACCAACCGCGAGAGCGACAGCGTCGGCTCGACCTGGAACCCCGACGGATCCGTCACCGCGGCGCCGGGTCTGCAGAAGGCCTACGCCCAGATGGTCGAGGCCGGTTGGGGTGGCGTCGCCTTTCCAGAGGCCTACGGCGGTGGCGGGTTCCCGTGGCTGCTCGGCCTCGCCGTCCAGGAGATGCTCACCTCGGCGAACATGGGTTTCTCGCTGTGCCCGCTCCTCACGCAGGGCGCCATCGACGCGATCCTGCACCACGGTGACGAGTCCCAGAAGGAGATCTACCTCCAGAAGATGATCACCGGTGAGTGGACCGGCACGATGAACCTCACCGAGCCCCAGGCCGGCTCCGACGTGGGTGCGCTCACCACCAAGGCCGAGCCCGCCGACGACGGCACCTGGCGCATCAGCGGCCAGAAGATCTACATCACGTGGGGCGAGCACGACGTTGCCGACAACATCATCCACCTCGTCTTGGCTCGCACGCCCGGCTCGCCTCCCGGCACCAAGGGCATCAGCCTCTTCATCGTTCCGAAGTTCCTCGTCAACGACGACGGCAGCCTCGGCGAACGCAACGACCTCACCTGTGTCTCGATCGAGCACAAGGTCGGCATCCACGGCAGCCCGACCTGCGTCATGCAGTACGGAGAGAACGACGGCGCCGTCGGGTACATGCTCGGCGAGGAGAACCAGGGCATGCGCTGCATGTTCACGATGATGAACAACGCCCGGCTCTCGGTCGGCCTCGAAGGTGTCGCCATCGCCGAGCGCTCGTACCAGCAGGCGCTGCAGTACGCCCACGACCGCACCCAGGGCCGCGCCATCGGCGCCGAGCCCGGCACCGAGTCGCCGATCGTCGACCATCCCGACGTCCAGCGCATGCTGCTCGACATGAAGTCCACCATCGCCGCGATGCGGGGCCTGTGCTACCGCAACGCCGAGGCGCTCGACCGGGCGTCGCACGGCGCCGACGACGACGAGCGCACCACGGGCGACGAGCGCGCTGCGCTGTTCACCCCGCTGTCGAAGTCGTGGTGCTCGGACATGGGCGTCGAGCTCACCTCCGTCGGCGTGCAGATCCACGGCGGCATGGGCTTCGTCGAGGAGACCGGTGCCGCCCAGCACTGGCGCGACAGCCGCATCGCCCCGATCTACGAGGGCACCAATGGCATCCAGGCGATCGATCTCGCCGGCCGCAAGCTCGGGCTTCGCCAGGGTGGGGTCGTGCGCGACCATCTCACCGAGATCGGCGCGACCGTCGCCGCCCTCGACGGGATCGAGGAACTCGAGCCGGTGCGCGAGCAGCTCGCCGCCGCCCTGGACGCGCTCACCGCGGCGACCGATCACCTGCTCGAGGTGTCGGGTTCGAACCCGGCCGACATGCTCGCCGGCGCGATGGCCTACCTGAACATGATGGCGATCACGACCGGTGCGCAGGTGCTCGCCGACGGCGCGCTCGCGGCCCGAGCGCTCGGCCCCGACGAGGCCGAGGATCGTGCGGTCATGGCCCGCTTCTTCGCCGCCAACCGCCTCGCCGGTGTGCCCGGCCTGCTGCCCGCCGTCACCGCCGGTGGTGGCGACCTCAGCGCCGCTCGCAGCCGCCTGCTGTCGATCTGACGACCGAGCGGTCCCGACCCTCGACGCGGCTCCGGAATCCTCCGACGACACCTAGGGTTGTCTCCGCATGCTCGCATCGATCCCTAGCCCGTCCGAGAGCGTCATCGAACTCGGCCCGTTGACCCTTCGCGCCTACGGCTTGATGATCGGCTTCGGCGTGATCGCCGCGGTGTTGCTCGCCCAGAAGCGGTGGTCGGCCCGCGGGGGCGACGCCGACGACATCTCCACGATCGCCCTGTGGGCGGTGCCGGCCGGCCTCGTCGGTGCTCGCGCCTACCACGTGCTCACCGACTGGCGCTTCGACGAGGGCTGGGCCGAGCCGTTCAAGATCTGGGAGGGCGGCCTCGGCATCCCCGGCGGTATGGCCGCGGGTGTGCTCGTCGGCCTCTGGGTGATCCGCCGCAACGGGTGGGATCAGGCCAAGCTGCTCGACGCGATTGTTCCGTCGCTCCCGCTCGCCCAGGCGATCGGCCGGTGGGGCAACTACTTCAACCAGGAGTTGTTCGGCGGGCCGAGCGATCTGCCGTGGGCGGTCGAGATCGATCCCGACATCGCGGCCGAAGCCGGCCACCCCGGGGTCGAGACATTCCATCCGACCTTCCTGTACGAGTCGTTGT
>JBCBYI010000075.1:0-17259 GCA_039815945.1 Actinomycetota bacterium
CGATCCGAGGACGACGAGCAGCACTCGGGCGGGCTCGTCGTGGGGGTTGGTGATCTCGTGGGGGACGTCGGCGGCATAGCGGGCGGTGCCGCCGGCCTCGACATCGACGGTGTGGTCGCCGGCGGTCACCGAGATGGCGCCGTCGAGCACGGTGGCGTGCTCGTTCGTTCCCTCGGTGTGAGGCTGCGAGACGAGATGAGCGCCGGGAGCGAGGCAGAGCTCGTACCACTCGACGTCACCCACGCGATCGGCTGGCGCAAGCAACCACAGCACCGCGCCGCTGTCGTCGCCGTCGAGGCGGGGCGTGGCCGAGCGGTCGAGCACCTCGACCGACGCGTCGTCGGCGACCGGCTCGGTCGCCACGAGATCGTCGAGGCTCAGACCGAGCGCTTGGGTGAGGTTCCAGAGCGTGGCGAAGGTGGGGTTCGCCTCACCCCGCTCGACCTGCGAGAGCATCGAACGCGACACGCCCGAGGCGGTGGCGAGCCCTTCGAGGGTCAGCCCCTCGGCCTGGCGGCGATCACGGAGGCGAGGACCGAGTGCGGGTGGTTCCAACATCTCGGACACTGTATCCGCGATAGTGGATCACGAGGTCACGGGCGCCGCTCGATCACAATGCTGGGGCCCGACCGCTCCTCCACGGCGGCGAGGAACGGCTCGATCGGGCGCCCCCGGCTCCCGTCCACGGCCACGTCCACGCCTCGGAGCCGGACCGCGCCCTCGACGGTGACTGCGTGCACCTGCGCGGGAAAGCCAGCGCGGCCAATCAACTCGAAACGCTCGATCGATGCCCAGGCGAGGTGCGTCGACCCTGTTCGAGAAGAGGTTCGGATGCCATCGACGCCGAGGACGGTCCGATCGGTGAACATCCGCCACGTCCAGGCCGCCAAGATCGCGGTACCGAGCGTCATCCCCACGGCGATGGCCCACCAGAAGCCGGGAGTGTCACCGGCGTCGCACGACCGGTAGCAGATCTGTCCGCCCCACCACGCGAGCGCGGAGCCGAGCCCGTAGAACGCCAGCGCGGCTGAGCCGATGCTCCACACGACGCCCATCACCCGAGCGGCGTTCGACGCTCGAAAGACGATGTCGCTCAAACGCGCGTCACGCCCGAGTCGGTGGCCTTGAGCGTGCGGCCCGGGCGAGCGTCGGTGATCTCGTCGTGGTCGACGACGATCTCGCCGGCCTTCACCGTGGCGAGATAGCCGTCGGCGTCCTGCACGAGGCGACGACCACCCGCTGGCAGGTCGTGGATCATGTGCGGCTTGTGGAGCGTGAGGTTGGCGTGATCGATCACGTTCACGTCAGCGAGCATGCCCGGGGCGAGCACGCCACGGTCGTGGAGGCCGTAGACCCGAGCGGTCGCCTGGGTCTGCTTGTGCACGAGGAGCTCGACCGGCACCTGCGGGCCGCGCTGCCGATCGCGGGCCCAGTGGGTGAGCATGTAGGTGGGCATCGATGCGTCGCAGATCAGGCCACAGTGGGCGCCACCGTCGGACAGCCCGAAGATCGAACCCGGGTGTTCGATCATCGCCCGGATGGCCTCGTGATCGTGATCGACGTAGCTGCCGAGCGGCATGAAGATCATCGCCGTGCCGTCGTCCTCGAGCAGCCAGTCGTAGATGACCTCCTGCGGCGTGCGGCCCTCGCGTTCGGCCACGGCGGCGGCCCCCTCCTCCTTCGGCGGCTCGTAGTCGGCCGGATCGCCGAGGCGATACATCTGGGCGAAGTTGTTGACCAGGTACCAGATGAAGCGGTCCTTGGTCTTGGGCTCCTCCGCGAGCAGACGCGAACGGAACTCGGGATCACGCATCGCAGCGAGGCGCTCGGCGTGGGGACGATCGTGGATCTCGCGGTAGCTCGGATGGGCCCGGAACGGATGCAACGTCGACTGCAGACCGTAGAGCAGCCCCGTCGGCCGGCTCGGCACCTGCGGGGCGGTCGGCGTGCCGGCCAGCGTGGCAGCGTGATTGGCGTCCATGTTGGCGAGGTACGCCTCGGGCGCGCCGGGATCCTGCGCAAGCGTGTAGGTGACGTTGACGCCCTTCGACTGGAGGTGCTCGAGCCACTCCCACTCGGCTTGGGCGTAGGTCTTGTCCGACACGAACTGGAAGAGGCCGCGGCCGACGCCGGCGAGTTCGTCGGCGATCGCCATCAGCTCTTCGTCGAGGGCGAAGGTGCCGGGCTCGTAGCCGTGGCGGCTGCGGTGCTGGATCGTGCGGCTGGTCGACACGCCGAGCGCCCCCTGGCGCACGCCGTCGGCCATCACCCGGGCGATCTCGCCGATCTCGGCGGCGTCGACGTCGTACTCGTGGCAGCGCTCACCGAGCACGTAGGCGCGCACGGCGGCGTGCGGAACAGTGGTGCCGAGATCGAGCGTGCGCGGCATCTCGGCGAGGGCGTCGATGTACTCACCGAAGGTCTCCCAACGCCAGTCGATGCCTTCGTGCAGCGCCGTGCCGGGGATGTCCTCGATCGCTTCCATCAGCTCGATGAGGAAGGTCTCGCCGCCGGGCCGCACCGGTGCGAAGCCCACGCCACAGTTGCCCATCACGGCGGTGGTGACACCGTGGTCGACCGACGGACGCATGACGGGATCCCACGTGGCCTGGCCGTCGTAGTGCGTGTGGACGTCGACCCAACCAGGCGTGACGAGCGCACCGTCGGCCTCGATTTCCCGCGTGCCGGGGTCGTCCACCTGGCCGACGGCGACGATCTGGTCGCCGTCGATCGCCACGTCGGCGGTGACCGGTGCTGCACCGGTGCCGTCGACGACCTTTCCACCACGGATCACGAGGTCATGCATGGCTTCCATCATCGCGGCTCGGCCGACGGTTGCGGGAATCGGTCCTCAGTCGGCGAGCACGTCGAGGTCCGCTGACTCGTACCGGTTGTGCCCCGGCCGATTGCGCTTCGCCGCCCAACACGCCCGAGCGTCGTCCATCGACCGGTCGGGATTGGCGTCGAAGAAGTCTCGCACGTAGCGGTTGAACTGATTGCCGGCCGGGATCTCGGCCTTCTCGCCAGCGCGCCGCCGGGCGTCGATCGCCCGCCACTCCGCCGTGGCGTCGCCGAGGGTGCGGCCGACGTTGGCCTTCATCCAGGCCATGAACTCGATGGTGAACGAGAACGCCGGGCCAAGCTCCGCCTCGAAGAACCGGCGCACGTTCGGCCCGTTGCGATAGCTGTCGGTGATGACCGTTTCGGGGGTCAGCGCCGCACGGGCCCAGTCGACGTCCGACGTCGACCGCGGCCGCCGGGTCGGGCCGAGCCGCTCGCCGGTGGCCATGAGGTGGGCGATCCGCTCGGTGAGCTCGGCCTTGCTCCCGGTCGCCGACAACCCGACCGCCCGGCAGTGGTCGATGAGCTCGGCCTTCAGCCAGTACCAGTCGGTGAACACGGCCGGATCGCTGATGGCGGCGAGATCGGGACGTGTGTCGCTCACCACACGAGTCTCGCCGCCCTGGAGGTGGCACAGCACGTCGCGTGAGCCATGATGGAGGGGTGCTCCTGATCTTCGACGGCGACTGCGGTTTCTGCACCAGCAGTGCGGGGTGGATCGAGCGACGCCTGCCCGACGACGTGCGGGTCGCGCCCTGGCAGATCCTCGAACTCGACGAGTACGGCCTCACCGAGGACGACGTCACCACCGCCGCCTACTGGGTCGATGAGGCCGGCACCAACTACCGGGGCCACCTCGGTATCGGCAAGTCGCTGATCGCCGCCGGCGGGATCTGGACCGTGCCCGGTCACCTGATCGTGCGGCCACCCGTCAGCTGGCTGGCCAAGCCGATCTACGGCTGGATCGCCAAGAACCGTCACCTGATGCCCGGCGCCTCCGAGGCGTGCCGGGTCGACCTCAGCGGCTCCGCAGGTGGAGCAGAAGCGCGGTCTCGGGATTGAGCACCGGCATCGCCAGCCCCGCCACCGCGAGCTGTCGACCGGAGATCTCGACGCCGTCGAGCCACGCCGGCTGCTCCTTGGCCTTGCCCAGTCGACGCTCGTCGAGCGCCAACCGTTCGAGCCGGTACGTGGTACCGGGGTCGAGCCCGGGGATGCGGATCGGGCCGACGGGCAGCCCTCGTGAGGTCGCGATCTGGCTGACCGACACGACCGCTTCGTCCTGATCCGGCGCGACGACCACGAACGCCGACACGGCCTCGTCCTCGACGTCGATGCGCACGGTGCGTCCACCGTGGAGCAGCGCCCGGAGGGTCTTGTGCAACGACACCACCCGCTCGACCGCGGCGAGTTCGTCGTCGGTGGCGGCCAACAGGTTCCACTCGATCCCGAGATGGCCGAACATCGCCGTGGCGCCGCGGAACGCGGCGGTGTGGGTCCGCCCGGTCGTGTGGGCCCGGGTCGGGCCGATGTGGGCTCCCATGAGCTCGGGCGGGATCAGGTACGACGCGCCCCGCTGGATGCGAACCCGGTCGAGGGCGTCGTTGCAGTCCGAGGTCCACACCCGATCGGTGCGGGCGAGGATCCCGAGGTCGATGCGGCCGCCGCCCGACGAGCAACTCTCGATCTCGACGTCGGGGTGGGCAGCCTTGATCTCGTCGATCAGGCGGTAGACAGCGAGCGTCTGGGCTCGGCTCGCCGCCCGCCCGGCAGCGTCGGTGGGCGCGACGAGATCGCGGTTCATGTCCCACTTGAGGTACGCGATGTCGTACTCGTCGAGGAGGGCGTGCAGCGAGCGGGAGACGTGGTCATACGCGTCCGGGTTGGTGAGGTCGAGCACGAGCTGGTGACGGGCGAGCACCGGCTCGTGATGGGGATCGACGAGCGCCCAGTCGGGATGGGCGCGGAACAACTCGGAGTTGGGATTGACCATCTCGGGTTCGACCCACAGGCCGAACTCCATACCGAGGCCGGTGACGTGGTCGATCAACGGGCCGAGCCCGTCGGGCCACGTCACCGGATCGACGGTCCAATCGCCGAGCGCCCGCGTGTCGTCGTCACGACCGAGGAACCAGCCGTCGTCGAGCACGAAGCGCTCGACCCCCACCGCCGCCGCCCGGTCGGCGAGCGCGGCAAGCGTCTCGAGGTCGTGGCGGAAGTACACCGCCTCCCAGGTGTTCAGGATGACCGGCCGTGGCGTCGTGACGTGCGTCGGCCTGCTCCGGATGAACTCATGGAACGCGTCGGAGATGCCGTTGATGCCGTCGACGCTGTGGGCGGCGAACACCGACGGCGATCGGTACGTCTCCCCGGTCGCGAGGACGACCTCGCCAGCGTCCACCATCTCGCCAGCCTGCAGCACCCGGCGACCGTCGGGCAGCCGGTCGGCCCGGATCTGGGCGTTGCCGCTCCAGCCGACGTGCACCGCCGTGACGGTGCCGGCCTCCTCGGCGAAACCGGCGCTGCCGACGACCACCATCGGGAACCGGGTGGCCGAGGTGCGGCCCGAACGGTTCTCGACGACGAACGTGCCCCACTCCCACGGGTGGCGCATCGGATGAAACTCGTCGGACCACCGACCTCCGAACTGCAGGACCTCCGACGCGTGGGGCACCGGGAGGGTCACCACCACGTCGTCGACCGTGAGGGCGGGACCGAGGTTCTCGAGTTCGACGGCGAGTTCGAGGACGCCGGCGGCGTGGAGGGTGGCGTGGATCGTGGATCGCAACCCTGTCGCCGGATCCTCGGCGACGGCTCGAAGCGATGAGCCGTCGATCCCGACCGACGCCGGGTCGAATCGCGGGAGCACCACGACACCGTCGCGATGAAGGCGGAGGCCAGGAGCGCCCATCCACCCGGCGGCGGCCTCGGCCAACACCGAGATCGGGGCGAGCCGATCGATCCCGCCTTCGGGGACCGGCGCCGCGAACGCGTCGAGGTCGACGGCACCGACGGGTGCCCCGAGGTGTATGACCTCGAGACCACCCGCAGTGTCGTCGACGACGAGCTCGAGTCGAACGCTCGTCAGTGTGTGCAGCAATGTCAGCCCTTGCTGGCGCCCACGGAGAGGCCGGCGATGAACTGACGCCGCAACGCCAGGTAGATGATGATCGTCGGCATCACCACGATGAGCGAGCCGGCGGCCACCAGGTTGTCGTCGGTGAAGAACTCACCGGAGAGGTTGCGCAGCGACGACGTGATCGGCAGCAGATCGCCGTCCTGGATAAGCACGACCGCCCAGAAGTAGTCGTTGTAGATCCAGGCGAACTGCAGCGTCGCCAGTGCACCGAGCGCCGGCCGGGTGAGCGGGAGCACGATCTGCCAGTACTGGCGCCACACGCTCGCACCGTCCACGGCCGCCGCCTCGTTGAGCTCCTTCGGCAAGGTCTTCATGTAGTTGCTCAACACAAAGGTGCAAAAGCCGCTCTGGAAGGCGACGTGAATCAGGATCAACCCGACCAGCGAACCGCGCAGCTCGCCGCTCTCGGCCAGGATCGGGATCTCCGGGAACGGGATCCGGTTGTACATCTGGAACAGCGGCTGGATGATCGCCTGCGGCGGCAGAAGGTTGCCGGCGGTGAACAAAATCAGCAGCGCGATGTTGTACTTCCAGCTGTAGCGGCTCACCACGAAGGCGACCATCGACGACAAGAACAGCACCAGGATGACCGCGGGGATCACCACGATGAACGTGACGATCCAGTGCTGGGTCATGTCGCCGCGTTCCCACGCGTTCTGGAAGTTGTCCATCGTCAACGAACTCGGCCACGAGAAGAAGCCGTTGCTCGCCGTGTCGCTGAACGGCCGGAACGACGCCATGACCATGCCGATCATCGGCACCAGCCACAAGATCGCGAGAACGATCAGGAACACCTGGGCGATGATCTGATTGCGACGGTTGGCGATCATGCGGCGTCCTCCTCACGGAACGTGCTGCGTAGGTACCACACGACGAACAGCAGGCACAGCAACAACAAGATGACGCCGTAGGCCGAGCCTCGGCCGACGTTGCCCGACTCGCCGAGGATCGACTCGGTGACCAGGATCGACAACACGTCGGTTCCGATCGGGTTGTTGAGCACGTCGATGATGTCGAAGATGCGCAGGGCCTCGATGACGGTGATCACGATGATCACGACGTTGACCGGCTTGAGCGACGGGAAGGTCACCCGCCGGAAGGCCTGCCATTCGTTGCAGCCGTCGATCGCGGCGGCCTCCTTGAGCGCCGGGTCGACGCTCTTCAGGCCCGCGAGGTACAGCACCATGATGTAGCCGGCGTGACGCCAGATCATCGGCACGATCAGCGCAAGGAAGTTCTTCGACAGGCCGTAGTCGCTGGTGACCGAGATCACGAAGTCGGGGTCACCGAGCCAATCGATCTGGTTGCCTTCGTCGGTGCGGCCGAGCGCGGTGTTGAGCAAGCCCTGGCGCGGTGAGTAGATCACCGACTTCCAGATGAAGCCCACCACCGCGAGCGACAGCACCACCGGGAAGTAGAACACGCTCTGATAGATCGGCGTGCCCTTGAGGTTCTTGTCGAGCAGGTACGCCAAGAACATGCCGAGCGGCGTGGCGACCAGGAACAAGAAGACCAGCACCCACGTGTTGTTGAGGAAGGCCTCGTAGAGGTCCTTCTCGAACACGGTGAAGAGCTGGCGGTAGTTGCGAAATCCGACCCAGTCGATGCCCGAGAGCCGGAAACCGTTCCAGTTCGTGAACGACAGGTACAGCGTGAAGATCGCGGGCAGCCAGACGAAACCGATGTGCAGCGCCGACGGGATGCCCGCCATCAGCGCGACCGTGCGACGGTCGGAGCTCCGAGACGACGAACGCCGCCGGCGCCCAGAGGAGGGCACCGACGGCGACGTCGCGTCGTCGGCTTCCACCGTCTCGGGGAGACGATCAGAAGCCATGGGATCAGCCGCTGTAGTCGGCGAAGATCGCGTTCTTCTTGTCCTCGAGGTCGGCGAGGCCCGCGTCGATGCCCGACGGATCCTCGACGAACTCGGCGAAGAGGTCACCACAGGCGGACGCGAAGTCCGGGATGGTGTCGCGGTCGAGGAACTGGGCGATGCCGGTGGCGGCGTTGGCCAGTTCGGCCGACTTCTGCTGCAGGGCGTTGTAGCCGCTCGTGTCGGTCTCGGAGTTCGAGCCGATGACGGACGGATCCTGCGCGAGGCCGAGGTCCTGGGCGGCGGGCTGAGAGACCCACAGCAAGAACTCCTTGGCCGCGGCCTCGTTCGACGGGCTGGCGAACATCTGCCAACCGTCGATCGGGGCGTCGAGGGCGGTGGCGCCGATCGCGGAGTCGTACTCGGGGAAGGTGAAGAAGTCCATCACCGAAGAGTCGGACATGGCCGAGGCGGCGAAGGTGCCGAGCAGGTACATGCCAGCGCGGCCCTCTTCGAGGTCGACGGCGGCTTCTTGCCAGGTACGACCGTTGGCACCGGCCTGCGCGAAGGGCAGCAGCTCTTCCCACTCGGTGAAGACCGCACGCACCTCGTCGGAGGTCCAGCTCTCGTCGCCGGCCATCAGGCTGACGTGGAAGTCGTAGCCGTTGACGCGCATGTTGATGGCGTCGAACGTGCCCATGAGCGGCCACTTGCCGTCGTTCGCGTAGGCGAACGGGGTGATGCCGGCCGACATCATGTCATCGGCGAGGCTGAGCATCTCGTCCTTGGTGGTGGGCTCGCTCCAGCCGTTCGCGGCGAAGACGTCCTTGTTGTAGTTGACGGCCCACGTGTAATAGGTGGTCGGCACGAAGTACTGCTTGCCGTCGCTGGCGGTCGACGCGGCTTTGAAGCCCTCGCCGAGACCAGTGATCGAATCCCACACGTCGGAGATGTCGCCAACAAGACCCTGGTCCGCGAAGAACTTGTTCCGGAACCCGGCGAACCAGGTGAGAACGTCGTCGTCTTGGGCCTGCAGGATCGAGTTGATGTTCTCCTGGAACGTGTTGGCATCGGTGGTGTTGACGGTGATGTCGACGTTGGCGTTCGGGAAGCCGTCGACGATCGCCTGGACGGCGGCGGCCGGGGCTTCGTCGGACGCACGCGAGGCAAGACCGAGGGCGCCGGACGCCTCACCGATCGAGCCCGAGAAGCTGCCACTGCTCTCGTCGTCGTCGCCGCACGCGGTGAGAAGCGGGGTCATCGCCGCCAAACCACCGGCGGCCGCACCCCCCTTGATCACGCCTCGGCGCGAGACGTGCTGGGCCCACGCAGACGGGCTGGGGTAGTTGGACATGGATCCTCCACTGGGTTGCCTCGGGCGACCCCCGCCACCCGAGTTCACCGTACGTTTCCAGTCCGGACATGCTCGGTCAAGGATTAGGGTGGGAAAATGGTCAACGTTGACGTAGCGGTCTCGCTGCACGCCGATCGACTCGGGGCGCCGCCCACGCTCGTCGGCGTGGCGCCGGGGCGGGTGAACCTCATCGGTGAGCACACCGACTACAACGACGGTTTCGTGTTCCCGATGGCGATCCCGTTCGGCACCGCCGTGGCCGTGTCGCCACGCGCCGATCGGCGAGTCGTCGGCCACAGCGAACGCTTCGGCCCGACCGCCTTCGACCTGGACAGCGCGCCGACCACGACCGACGGGTGGGGGCGATACCTGCACGGCATGACGGGGGTCCTCGCCGACCGCGGGATCGCCGTCGAGGGCTTCGACGTCACCGTCGTCAGCGACATCCCCGGATCCTCGCTGTCGTCGTCGGCGGCCCTGGAGATGGCGAGCGGCACTGCGATTACGGCGCTGGCGGGTATCGAGCTCTCCCCGGCCGAACTCGCTCGTCTGGGCCAACGGGTCGAGCACGAGGTCATCGGCGTCCCGGTCGGGATCATGGATCAGCTGATCTCGGCCGCCGGGGTCGAGGGCTCGGCCACCCTCATCGACTGTCGCAGCCTCGAACTCCGCCAGGCTCCCGTGCCCACCTCGGTCCGGGTCGTCGTCCTCGACACCGGCACCCGCCGCGGTCTGGTCGACTCCGAATACGCAGCCCGCCGCGCCGCCTGTGAGCGGGTCGCCGCCGCGCTCGGCGTCCCTGCGCTGCGCGACGCGACTCTCGAGGACCTTGCGGGCGTCGACGTCGACCCGGTCGACCGGCGACGCGCCCACCACGTCATCTCGGAGAATCAGCGCACGCTCGACGCCGCCAACGCCGCCGACCTCGACGACGCCGTCACCCTCGGCCGTCTCATGAATGCCAGCCATGACTCGCTCCACGTCGACCTCGAAGTCACGGGTCCGGCCCCCCATGCCGCGGTCGAACTCGCCCGCACCGTCGACGGCTGCCTGGGCGCCCGGATGACCGGTGCCGGGTTCGCCGGTGCCGCGATCGCCCTCGTCGAGACCGACGCGGTCGACGCCTTCGTCGCGACCATGGCCGAGCGCTTCATAGCGCCGGCGGCGCAGCCCTCGACCGAGCCGCCCGCGTTCCACGTCGTCTGGCCCGCGCAGGGGGCGCACGTGGTACAACCCACGGCGTGAGCATCACCCTCTCCGAAGCCGAATCCCGGCGGGTCGTCAGCGGCTACGGCGTACCCGTGTCGCCGTTCGTGACCGGCACCTCCACCGCCGACGTCCTCGCCGCGGTCGACGCCGACCCGAGCGTCACCTTCCCCGTCGTCGCCAAACTGTGCGGGCGAGCGATCGCCCACAAGACCGAACGCGGCTTGGTGCGCCTCCGCATCGCCGACACCGATGCCCTCGCCGCGGCGTGCGACGAGCTGCTCGGCAAGGCGCTGCCCGACGACGGCGACGTCGAGGTGCTCGTCTCGACCATGGTCGACGGCAACCGGGAGCTGATCGCCGGCCTCAACGACGACCCCCAGTTCGGCATGACCGTGATGGTCGGTGTCGGGGGGATCCTCGCCGAGGCGATCCGCGACGTCAGTTTCCGGCTCGCCCCGATCACCGAGGTCGACGCGGCCGAGATGCTCGACGACCTCGGCACCCAGCGCCTGTTCGACGAGTTCCGCGGCGAACCCGCCGCCGATCGGGCCGCCATCGTCGAGGCGCTCGTCGCCCTCGCCCGGGTCGGCGCCGAAGAACCCGGCCTGCGCTCGGCCGACCTCAATCCGCTGATCCTGGTCGACGGCCGGCCGGTCGCGGTCGACGCCCTGTTGGAGCTCGATGAAGGGTCAGAGCTCGAGGAGGTCACGTCGTGACCGATCTCTCCGCTCTCTTCGACCCGAAGGGCATCATCGTCACCGGCGTGTCGAACCACCCCGGCAAGTTCGGGTTCGTCACGCTGCACAACATCCTCACCAGCGGCTACGAGGGCGAGGTCTTCCCCGTGAGCCGCGAGCCGGGCGAGGTGCTCGGCCGGCAGGTACTCGGCTCGATCGACGACGTCCCCGACGGCGCCGCCGACATGCTCTTCATCTGCACGCCGCCCGCCATCAACGAGGGCCTGCTGCGCCAGGCCGCGGCCAAGGGCGTGACCGCCGCGTTCTGCGCCGCCGGCGGCTACCGCGAGGCCGGCCCCGAGGGTGTCGAGATGGAGCAGCGCCTGGTCGCCCTGTGCGAGGAGCTCGGCATCGCCCTGGCCGGCCCCAACGGGCAGGGCGTCGTGTCGACCCCGTCGAGCATGTGCGCCCAGATCGTGGCGCCCTACGCCCCCGCCGGGAAGATCGCCATCGCCAGCCAATCCGGCAACTTCGTCTCGTCGTTCCTCAACCTCGCCAACCACACCGGCGTCGGCGTCTCTCGCGCGGTTGCGGCTGGCAACGCCTCGGTGCTCGGCATCGCCGACTACCTCGACTACTTCACCGACGACCCGGAGACCGCGGTGTCGCTCGTCTACATCGAGTCGGTCGACGACGGCCGCGAGATGTTCGAGCGGATGGCGCCGCTCGCTGCCCGCAAGCCGATCGTCGTGGTGAAGGGTGGAGCGTCGGCCGCGGGCGCCCGAGCCGCGGCATCGCACACGGGCGCCCTCGCGAGCGACGACGCCGTGTTCGACGGCATGTGCCGCCAAGCCGGCCTGATCCGGGCACGGGACGTCGAGGAGGCCTTCGAGGCCGCCGCGACCTTCGCCACCCAGCCGCTGCCGGACGGCGACCGGGTCGTCGTCGTCACCACCGTCGGCGGGTGGGGTGTCGCGGCGGTCGATGCGATGGCCGACACCCGCCTCGAGCCCACCACCCTGCCCGACGACCTCATGGCCGCGATCGACGAGAAGCTGCCGCCTCGTTGGAGCAAGAACAACCCGATCGACATGGCGGGCGGCGAGACTCGCGACACGGTGCCGGAGATCCTCCAGCTCGTCGCCGAACACCCCGAGGTCGACGCCGCCGTGTTGCTCGGCGTCGGGATCCAGTCGAACACCGCGGCGATGATGCGCGGCGGTCCGTTCTTCCCCGACCACGGACTCGAGCGCATCGTCGGCTTCCACGAGCGTCAAGACACCCGTTACGCCGAGGCCGCGGCCGAGATCAGCACCGCCACCGGGACGCCGATCGTCGTCGCGACCGAACTCGCCAACGCCGGCCCCGACAACCCAGCGCCGGCCACGCTCCGATCGCTGGGCCGCCTCTGTCACGCATCGGCCGGTCGCGCGGTGCGGTCCCTGCACCACCTCGCCGGTTACTCGGCGTGGAAGCGGGCACGCGGGCTCTAACGTCGCGCCATGGCGACCACCCCTCCCCCGCCGTACGTGGCGGTCATCTTCACCAACCGCCAGGTCGACGGTGTCGACCCCGCCTACGACACGACCGCAGCGCGGATGGTCGAACTCGCCCATACGATCGACGGCTTCCTCGGGATCGAGTCCGTGCGAGATGGCTCCGGTACGGGGATCACCGTGTCGTACTGGCGTGACCACGACGCCGTTGCGGCCTGGCGCGACGATCCCGAGCATCTCGACGCCCAGGCGGCCGGCCGGCGCGAGTGGTACGCCTGGTACGAGTTGCGGGTGGCGACGGTCGAACGGGCGACCTCCCACCGCCTCGGCCAGGAGTCGGCGTGACCGAGACCATCTTCGATCGGGTGCGCCGCACGTGCGCCGCCGTCGCCGACGTCAGCACCCACGTCCGCATCGACGACGACGCGATCGCGACGCTGGCCGACCGACTCGATCTCGACGTCGCGCTCGACGATCCGGGCCAGGACCCGATCGGCGACACCGAGTCGACCGCCGCCTTCGTGTTGACCCTCGACGCCATCAACTTCGGGTCGGGCTACTTCCCGCACCTGCGCAAGCGACCGGGCCACAGCGGCTACCACACCGTCGCCGCGAGCCTCCGCGACTGGGTCGCCACCAACGGGGCGATCACCACCTCGGCGCTGCGACGCGACGTGGCCGAGTGGGCGGCCGTGTTCGGCCAAGTGCTCGACGGCTCGCCGGCGCAGGAACTCATGGAGCTCTTCACGATCGCGCTCACCGATCTCGCCGACTTCGTCGACGACACCGCGGATGGCCGCTTCGTCGGTGTGGTCGAGTCCGCGGCCGGGTCCGCGGCCGAGTTGGCCGAAGCGCTCACGACGATGCCGTTCTACCTCGACGTGCACGAGCATCCCGTCGCCGGTGAGGTCCACCTGTACAAACGGGCCCAGATCACGGCTCAGGATCTCGCCGTCGCCTTCGCCGGCCGGAGCTTCGGCCGCTTCGAGGATCTCGACCAGCTGACGATGTTCGCCGACAATCTCGTCCCGCACGTGCTGCGGGTCGAGGGGGTGCTCGAGTTCAGCGACGAGCTGCTCGCCCGCATCGAGGCGATCGACGACATCGCCATCGGCAGTGCGGAGGAGATCGAGATCCGGGCGTGCGGCGTGACCGCGGTGGAACGGCTCGGCGCAGCCGTGCGCGCTCGCGGGTCCGATCCCCGCCCAGATCTCACCATCGGCTCGCTCGACAACATTCTGTGGAACACCGGGGCCGGGGACCGATACAAGGCGATCCCACGACACCGCAGCCGTTGCGTCTTCTACTGAGCCACCGGCCAACCCGTGATCAGGCCAGCCTGTGGATAACCCGCGGCGAGTGTGAAACGTGCGTTTCGGGGGCGCGCGGGGCTATTGCGCGGGCTAGCGTTCCGGGATTCATGCGGTCGGCTGTCGACCGCATGGCACTCAACAATTCGCCGCCCGTTACGGCGGCCTGGAGGGAAACACCATGCGCAAGCGTCTGCTGCTCTTGCTGTCCGTGCTCCTGTCGTTTTCGCTCATCGCCGCCGCATGTGGTGACGACGACGAAGAGACGGAAGCCAGCGACTCTGATTCGAGTTCCGACTCGTCTTCGGCCCCGGCCGAAGACGACATGGCCGAGGAAGAGGAGGTCGCCGCTGCGGAGACCACCGTCGGTCTCGTCTACGACATCGGTGGCCGTGGCGACCTGTCGTTCAACGACTCTGCCGCCGAGGGCCTCGACCGTGCCGACTCCGAGCTCGGCATCGCCTTCTCCGAGGCGTCGCCCAACGACGACGGCTCGAACCGCGCCGAGCTCCTGCAGCTCGCCGCCGACGCCAACCCGATCGTGATCGGCGTGGGCTTCCTCTTCGCCGGTGACGCCGCTGCCGTCGCTGCGGAGAACCCCGACACCAACTTCGCCGTCATCGACGACGCCATGCTCAACTTCGAAACCGATCCGCCCTCGCCGGTCGGCCCGAACGTCGCTGGCCTGGTCTTCGCCGAAGAGCAGGGTTCGTACCTCGTCGGCGTCGCCGCCGCGCTGAAGAGTGAGACCGGCAAGGTCGGCTTCATCGGTGGTGTGTGCTGCTTCGGTCTGATCGAGAAGTTCGAGGCCGGCTTCCGTGCCGGTGTCGCCTCGGTCGACCCGTCCATCGAGGTCGTCGCTGAGTACATCACCGACGCCCCGGACTTCGACGGCTTCAACCAGCCCGACCGTGCCCAGGTCATCGCGACCACCATGTACGAGGACGGCGCGGACATCATCTACCACGCTGCTGGTGGTGCCGGTAACGGCATGTTCCAGGCCGCCAAGGACTACTCCGACGACAACGGCACCAAGGTGTGGGGCATCGGCGTCGACTCCGATCAGTACAACACGATCGGTGCGGTCGATCCGTCGCTCCAGGAATTCGTGCTCACCTCGATGCTCAAGCGTGTCGACGTCGCCGTGTTCGAGATCCTCAAGGCGCAGGAAGACGGCACCTTCACCGCGGGCCCCAACACCTACGACCTCTCGGTCGACGGCGTGGGCTACTCGACCACCGGTGGCTACGTTGACGACATCGTCGACGAGCTCGAGGCCGCCAAGGCCGCGATCGTGGCCGGTGAGGTCGTCGTGCCCACCGACCCGACCGAGGTCACCAACGGCTGATTCCAGCCTGGTCCGGACCTGACGGTCCGGACCCATCAATCCTGAGACGAGCGAGGTCGGACCCGCCGGATGCTTCGGTCTGTTGCGACCGAGGGCCTTCGGATAGGGTCCGGTCTCGCTCGTTTCGCGTTGACGGGCATGCGCGCACGACGAGGGCAGAGGGGTACATGAGCGCCGCAATCGAACTGACCGGGATCACCAAGCGGTTCCCGGGCGTCGTCGCCAACGACGATGTGAACCTCACCGTGGAGAAGGGCGAGATCCACGCCATCTGCGGCGAGAACGGGGCCGGCAAGTCGACCCTGATGAAGATCCTCTACGGCATGCAGCCGGCCGACGAGGGCACGATGAAGGTCAACGGCGAGGTGGTGGAGTTCACCTCACCGACCGACGCGATCGACCGCGGCATCGGCATGGTGCATCAGCACTTCATGCTCGCCGACCAGCTCACCGTGCTCGAGAACGTGATCCTCGGCGCCGAGCCGACCGTCGGTGGTGGCCGCATCAACTTCACCGAAGCCGAGGAGCATCTGCGCGAGGTCGCCGACGAGTACGGCCTGACCATCGACGTCAACCAGATGGTCGAGAGCCTCGAGGTCGGCGAACGCCAGCGGGTCGAGATCATCAAGGTGCTCTACCGCGGGGCCGAGATCCTGATCCTCGACGAGCCCACCGCCGTCCTGGTGCCCCAGGAGGTCGAAGCCCTCTTCGACAACATGCGCGAGCTCAAGGCGAGCGGGGCCACGATCCTGTTCATCGACCACAAGCTCGACGAGGTCCTCGAGATCTCCGACAGCATCACGGTGCTGCGCCACGGCAAGACCGTCGCCACGATGAAGAACGACGGGGTCACCGCCCACGACCTCGCCGAGCTGATGGTGGGCAGCGAGCTCCCCACCCCCGACACCACCGAGTCGACCGTCACCGACGAGGTGGCCCTCGAACTCCGCCATCTGGCCGTCCGCAACGAGGACGGCCGCCAGGTCGTCCACGACATCAACCTGCGAATCCACCGTGGCGAGATCGTCGGCATTGCCGGCGTGGAGGGCAACGGCCAGGGCGAACTCGTCGACGCCATCATCGGCACCGCCGACATCTCCAACGGCACGATCGAGTTCCACGGCCGAGACATCACTCACGAGTCGGTCCGCAAGCGCCGCGAGGCGGGCCTCGCGTATGTGCCCGAGGACCGCCATCACGAGGGTCTGCTGCTGTCGTCGCCACTGTGGGAGAACGCCGCCCTCGGCCACCAGACCCAGTCGCCCTACGGCTCGACCTGGTGGCTCGACCGAGACGGCGCTCGCGAGCAGACCGAACGCATCCGCGAACAGTTCGACGTCCGCACGCCGAACATCGACGTGTCCGCCCACGCCCTGTCGGGCGGCAATCAGCAAAAGCTCATCATCGGGCGGGAGCTGACATCGGAGCCCGAGGTCCTGGTCGCCGCCCATCCGACGCGGGGCATCGACGTCGGCGCCCAGGCGGCCGTCTGGGACGTCATCCGAGCCGCTCGTCGTGAGGGCCTCGCCACCCTGTTGATCTCGGCCGATCTCGACGAGCTGATCGGGCTGTCCGACACCATCGTGGTGATGCTGCGTGGCGAGTTCGTCGCCACCCTGTCGCCCGACGACGTCACCCCTCGCGATCTCGGCGCCTACATGACCGGTGCCGCCCTGCAGAACGCCAGCGCCGATCCCCATGAAGGAGGTTCCGCCTGATGCGCAAGATCGCCCTCTCGTTGGCCGCGCCGGTCGGTGCGTTCCTCCTCACCCTCGTGGTGTCGACGATCGCGCTGATCGCCTTCGGCTCGAGCCCCACCGAGGCCTACGGCGACATGATCAGCCACGCCTCCAAGCTCGAGACCCAGGTCGACATCCTCAACCGGGCCACGCCCTTCTACCTGTCGGCCGTCGCCGCTGCGATCGGGTTCCGCATGAACCTGTTCAACATCGGGGTCGAGGGCCAGTACCTGATGGGCTTCCTCTTCGCCGCCCAGGTCGGCGGGCTCGTGAGCCTCCCGCAGGTCCTGCACATCCTCGTGATCATGCTCACGATCATCGCCGTGAGCATGA
>JBCBYI010000076.1:0-17151 GCA_039815945.1 Actinomycetota bacterium
CTTGATCGTGATGCCCCGCTCACGCTCGAGATCCATCGAGTCGAGGTACTGGGCGCGCATGTCGCGCGCCTCGACGGCACCGGTGAGCTCCAGCATGCGATCGGCGAGGGTGGACTTGCCGTGATCGATGTGGGCGATGATCGACGTGTTGCGAATGCGTTCGAGATCCATGCGTGATTTCTCGCCTCCGGCGAGAACGTGCTCCAGCGCGTCAGGGGGGTGCCCCAAAGCTACCGACGGGTTGTGGACTTCGGGTGCGATCCGGGTCCGCATCCCGATACCATTTGACGTCGGTCTCCGAGCCTGCGTGGCTCACCCCCATTTCTTCTCTCACCTCGAGTTCTCAGCAAGTAGGTAGCCGTGGCCAACATCAAGTCGCAGATCAAGCGCAACCGTCAGACGGTCAAGCGCAACCTCGCCAACCGCAAGGTCCGAAGCGAGATCCAAACCCGCACCAAGAACGCCGACGCGGCGATCGCCGACGGTGCCGACGACGCCGACGAGCTCGTCCGTGAGACCATCGCCAAGATCGACAAGGCGGCGGCCAGCGGCATCATGCACAAGAACAAGGCCGCTCGGAAGAAGAGCCAGCTCGCCAAGCGGCTCAACGCTGCCGGCTGATCAGCATCACCGCTGATCACGAGCCGGCGCCTCGGGCCCGGCTCGCTGGAGTGTCTCGCTGAAACGGCGAGCCGCTAGCGCCGACCGCTGAGGTTGGCCAATCGAGCGACGAGGACCTCGACCACCAGTTCTGGTGGCCACTCCTTGGTGCCCCGCAACGACAGATCCGCGTCGGCGAGCAGGTCGATGGCCCGGCTCAGCTTCTCGGTGCCGAGACGACGGCTCTGCTGCATCGCCTTCTTGGCCGGGAAGGTGCTGCCCTTCATCCCGAGGAGCTTCGCGGCAGCCTTGTCGTCGCGCACGTCGGCGCCATCGAGGCGCAACATGTTGCCGTACCGCTTGTGGAGCACCGCGAGCAGGCGGAAGGCGGCACCGTTGCGATCCGACGGCGAGCCGGCGTACGGGATCAGCCGAGGCAGGATCGCGAGCGCCGCGGCGACGTCGCCGTTGTCGATGGCGTCGTCGAGCGCCCACGGCACCGTCGAACCCTGATCGCCGCCGAACGTGGTGATGTCGTCGGCGGTGACGGTCGCACCCTGGCCGAGGGCGCCCTCGAGGGTGCGGACGAGACCGACGACCCGGCTGCGGTCCTCCCCCAGAAGATCTTCGACCGCCGCGATGGCGCCCCGTTCGAAGGTGAGCGAACTCGTGCCGAGTTGATCGCGCAGCCAGTCGCCGCCCCCCTTGCCCTTCGGCGCCGAGGTCTGCACGACCTCCGCTCCGGCGAGCTCCGCGGCCTCCTTCAGCGCCTTGGGCAGGGCCGGCATGCGGTCGACCTTGGGCTCGACCCCCTTCTCCCACACCAGCACGAGATCGGTAGTGTCGAGCGACTCGCCGAGCAGGTCGACGATCGGGCCGTAGCCGTCCTTGCGGGAGAAGCGGCTCAGATGCCGCCCGACCACGACTCGGCGATCGGTGAGGAAGGGAGGCGTGCGGGCGGCATCGAGCACCTTGGCCGATTCCCAGTCGCCGTCGTCGTTGCGGTAGTCGGATTCGGTGAGCAGCTCGAGCATCAGGCTGCGGTCGCCGTCGCCGACAAGTTCGTCGACCGACGTGCTGATCGCCTCGCCGACGAGGATCGGATCGTCGCCGATGATGAGGCGCAGGACCACCTCAGCCGACCTCGGGCAGGGCGTAGCGATCGTCGCGGCGAGCCTGCAGCACGGCCGACATCGTGTCGGCGAGCCGGCGGTTTCCGCGCACGTCGTGGGCCCGCAGGATCCGACAGCCGAGGGCGATGCCGAGGGCATGGGCGCCGAAGGTGGCCTCACGGCGATCGTCGACCTCGGTACCGACGAGTTCGCCCAGGAAGCCCTTGTTGGACGCCGAGAGGAAGACGGGGAAGCCCATGCCGACGAGATCGTCGCTGTGGTGGAGCAACTCGGCCGACATCTGGGGGTTCTTCCCGAGGTCGAGGCCGGCATCGATCATGATGCGCTCTCGTTTGATGCCGGCGGCGAGTGCCTGGCTCGAGCGACGCTCGAGGAACTGCACGACGTCGGTACGCACCCCTTCGGGATAGATCGGATCCGGGTCGGGCATGCGGGGCCCGATGCGGACATGGGTGGCGACCACCGAGGCGTCGTGGCGAGCGGCGACGGCGAGGAACTCGGGGTCGGAGAAGCCGCTGATGTCGTTGCCGATGTTGGCGCCGACCTTGCACGACTCCTCGAACACCGAGGCGCGGAAGGTGTCGACCGAGATCGGCAGGTCGAAACGCTGGCGGAGCGCCTCGACGGCCGGCACGACCCGCTCGATCTCCTCCTGGACCGTGACCTCGGGACCGGGACCGGCCTTGGAGCCGCCGATGTCGAGGAAGTCGGCGCCTTCGAGCACGAGCTGCTCGGCCTTGCGCAAGAACTCGTCGAAGGCCCAATACTGGCCACCGTCGAAGAACGAATCGGGCGTGCGGTTGAGGATTCCCATCACGAGCGCACGGGTCGTGATGTCGAAACGGGTGGTGCCGAGCTCGACGTACATCGTCGCCGACCCTAGCCCGCCGGTCCGACAGCGAGACCAACGCTGCCGGCGTCGTCGACGAGTTCGACGACGAGGGCTCCGATGGTGACCCGAACGCCGTCGTGGACCGACCGCGCCCCCGGCACCCGGTGCATCGGTGGCGCCAGGATCGTGACGCCGACGAAGCGCTCCCGGAGGGCGACGACGGCGTCGGCGTCGGCTCGGTCGCCGTCGGTGGCGACGACGACCGCCACCGACCGGACGTCGTGATCACGGAGCACTTCGAGCACGTCGCGTGGCCAGCCCGGTCCGTCGAGCACGACGACGACCGCCTGGTGGCCGTGGTGGACCGAGACGCCGCGGCCGAGGTCGCTCCAGCCGGACGCGAGCGTCGGCACCGTCGCCACGCTCACCACCAGGCCGACGGCGACCGCCCCGCCGGCGAGAAACCGGCTCGCTGGGCCCCGCGCCGCCGTCGCGACGACGATCGCCGTCGTGAACGCCGCCCACGCGAGCCAGCCGACGCCATAGGCGGGAGCGCGAGCCGACGCGGCGGCGACCCCGCGGACCCACCCCACGAGCAGGTCGGTCGGCGTGTGGATGAGGGCCGCCACCCCTCCGCCGACGACCCCGGCGACGAGCCCGCCGGTGCACCCCCAGACCATGATCGGCCCCGACGCCGGGCCGGCCAGGAGATTCGCCGGGAGCCCCGCGAGCGGGATCGGCCCGAACGTGGCGATCAACAGCGGCGCGACGGCGAGCTGGGCGGCGACGGTGGTGGCCACCGCGATCCGGAACAGTTGGGGACCCGGGAGGCGGGCGGCCAGCGGTGCGCTCCCCCAGACGATGCCGCCGGTCGCCGCCACCGAGAGCTGGAAGGCCAGCACCCGCACGAGGAACGGATCGACGATCACGAGGACGAGGATCGACATCGACAACCCCCGCCGACCGTCGACGGGCCCGCCGAACACGGCGGCCCCCACGCTCGCCCCCGCCATCACCGCGGCGCGCAACACCGACGCCTCGAACCGGGTGAGCGTCACGAAGGCGATCAGTGCCACGACGACAGCCCCGAGACGAGTCCCCGGTCGACAGCGACGCAGCAGGGGTTCGAGCAGGGCGAGCACGAACGCGACGTTCTGCCCCGACACGACAAGCAGGTGACCCAACCCGGCCGCGCGGAAGTCGTCAGCGACCACGGCCGACTGCTCGCGATCGTCGCCGACGACCATGCCGGCGAAGACGGCGCGGTCGTCGCGGTCGAGCGACGCCGCCCCGCCCTGCAACAGCCGACGAATCGCGTTGGCGCCATCGGTCAGCGGCGAGCCGACGACGTGGCCACGGACCTCGGTGACCGTGATCGTGCCCACCTCGTGACGCCATCGGGTCCACGAGTCGCCGCGGGCCGGCCGGAACGAGCCGACGACATGGACCTGCTCGCCCGCCAGGGCGTCGTCGAGGCGACCGGCGACCGGGCCGTGGGCGCTCAGCGACACCCGGTGTGACCCCCACCGGGCTGACGCCCGGACCCCGACCGGCCCCGACGCCCGGGGATCACCGGTGAGAGTCACCCAGGCGTCGACCTTGGCCGCGGGCGGCGGGTCGAGCCCCTGCTCGGCACGCTCTCCGAGCCAACCGGTGAGTGCGAGCACGGCTACGAGCGCGACGACCGGCGATCGCCGCCGCGCCGCGACCGCGCCGAGCCCGAGCGGTAGCCACCACCCGAACGACCAGCGCAGCCACGCTCCCGCCGCGCCGGCCGCCGCGGCCGCGTGCCAGATCACGGCACCACCAGGTCGCGGAGTCCGTCGAGCTTCGCCGGACCGATGCCGGGCACGGCGAGCAGATCATCGACCGTCTCGAATCCGCCCTCGCGGTCACGATGGTCGGCGATCGCGGCGGCGAGGGACGGCCCGATGCCGGGGAGCGCCTCGAGCATGGACGGCGTCGCCGTCGACAACGACACGAGGCCGCTCGCGGCATCGCCGGCTTCGCCGGCCGCTCCCCCACTGACCACCGCGACCGGATCCTCGTCGTCGACGTGCGGCACCCAGATCCGCTGGCCGTCGCCGATCCGTTGCGCGAGATTGACCGCCCGCCGGTCGGCACCGGGCAGCAGCCCGCCGGCGGCATCGATCGCGTCGGTGATGCGGGCCCCGATCCGCAACTCGTGTACGCCCGGATGCGCGACCGCACCATCGACGTGCACGACGACGACCTCGACGCGACCGACATCGGCGGTTGCCGGGGCGACCGGAGCGAGATCTTGGACGAAGGGCAGTACCTCCTCCGCCGGTGGCGGTGGTGGCCGCATCGCCCACCACGCCCCCAACGCGGCGGCGAGCACGGCGGCCAGCCCACCGAGCAGCCCGATGGGCCGGACCCCGAGCCGGTCGGCCAGGAGCACGGGCGCTCGCCGCCAGGAGAACTCGGGTTGGAAGGAATCGTCGACGTCCACGGACGCTCCCGGAGGATCGGGGGTCGTGGGGGAAGTGGACTTCGGCGAACGCTATCGGCGTCCTGCGACACCCGGCGAGCGCCGGGCGATGCGCTAGAAGAGCGCCGTGCTCAGCTTGCGGCGCCAGTCGGCGGTGCGGGGATCGTCGGGACCGAGCAGCTCGAGCAGGTCGACGAACTTCTGGCGGTCGTCGTCGTTGATCTTCACCGTCGCCAAGAGCGCCGTCAGCGTGGCGTCGATGTCGTCGATCGCCTCGCCGCCGGTGCGAGCGAGTGCCCGGAGGTGGCGGGTGGCCGGGCTCTCGGGGATCTTGTCGAGCAACGCGAGACCCTGTTCGACTTGGCCTTCCTCGATGAGCTTGCCGGCGAGGGCGGTGAGGACGTCGGGGTTGTCCGGCTCGAGGGCATAGGCCTCGTTGAGCGAGGCCACGTCGCCGATCTCGAGCAGCCGTTCGACCTCGTTTTGTTCCTCGGTGGGCGCCAGCTTCTCGACGAACTCGCGCACCTGGGGTTCGCCCTGGGCGCCCATGAAGCCGTCGACGATCTCGCCGTCGACCATGGCGTACACCGCCGGGATCGACTGGACCCGGAACGCCTGCGCGACCGCGGGGTTGGCGTCTACGTCGACCTTGGCGAGCTCGACGCCGCCGTTGGTCTCACCGATCACCTTCTCGAGGATCGGACCGAGCGTCTTGCACGGGCCGCACCACTCGGCCCAAAGGTCGATGACGACCGGGACCTGGTGGGACCGCTGCACGACATCGGTCTCGAACGTTGCGTCAGTTACATCACCCATCGTGGGCTTCAACGTAGCGTCGGGTGCAGCAATTCCCCGGCGGGGGTCTACGGTGTCGATCAGGAGGTTCCCGTGGCTCGACCTGCACGACCCGACGATCTCTACACGCTGCACGGTTCACCGACCCTGCACGACCCGGTGCTGTTGATCCATCTGACCGGATGGATCGACGCCGGGCTCTGCGCGCACGAAGCGACCGAGACGATCCTCGGGCAGATCGCGCCCGTGACCGTCGCCGAGTTCGACACCGAATGGCTGCTCGACCATCGGGCCCGCCGGCCGACGATGCACATCGTCGAGGGGGTCAACGTCGCGCTCGACTGGCCCGAGATCACCCTGGTCGCCGGTCGCGATGCCACCGGCAACGACCTGCTGGTGCTTCACGGCGCCGAGCCCGACCACAACTGGCGCACGTTCTGCGACGCCGTCGTCGCGCTCTCGCAGCGCTTCAGTGTTCGTCGCGTGCTCGGGCTCGGCAGCTATCCGGCCTCGTCGCCCCACACCCGCCCGTCGCGGCTCTCGGCCACCGCAGCCACGCCCGACCTGGCCTCGCTCGGGTTCACGCCTGCGACACTCGACGTGCCCGCCGGCATGCAGGCCGCGCTCGAGGCGGCCCACCATGCGGCCGGCATCGAGGCGGTCGGGTTGTGGGCCCAGGTGCCGCACTACATCTCCGGAGCCCACTACCCCGCCGCGTCGTTGGCGCTCGTCGACGGGCTGGTCGGCGCGGCCGGGCTGGTGTTCGACTCGAGCCAGTTGGCGGCCGATGCGCTCGCCACCCGCAACCGGCTCAACGATCTCGTCGAGGACGACTCATCCAACCGCGACATGATCGCGACACTCGAGAAGCAGTACGACGATCTCGTCGAGGCCGAGGCGGAGATGGCGACGAGCGACGATCTCACCGACGAGCTCGAGGCGTTCTTGCGCAGCCAGGACGACACCGACGACTGATCAGCTGGGCAGCCGCCAGAGGGTGCCCTGGGTGAACTCGGCGACGAGGACGGCGCCGTCGGGCGGCTGGGCGTCGGACGGGATCAGCAGGTGGGTCGTGTCGGCGGTGAAGGTCAAGGACGTCGACTCGAAGCCGACCCGCCACGCGAGGGCGTTGGTGAGGTTGGGCGAGACCGTCGACGTGTCGACCCAGAGCTCGTCGATCTGCTCGTCGGTCGGCAAGCCGGCGTCGACTTCGCCCATCGCGGTGCCGGGGAACAGATTGTCGAGGGCGCGGTCGCCGGAGTGCGCACCCCAGATCGATACGACGACGAGCACGGCGGCGGCGAGTTCGGTGCCCCGCCACCGGGCGAGGCCCCACACGGCGAGCCCGACCACGATCGCCACCAGCGCCGCCGCGCCGGGTTCGAAGACCCGGCTGCCGTAGGGCGCCCCGGAGACTTCGGCGCCGAGCATCATCACGGGCGAACGCGCTCGAAGCCAGTTGTCGCCGGGCCCGTTCCAGGCTGCGTAGATTCCGGCCAGCACCGGCACGACGAAGAGCACGACCGTCGCCATCCGCCATCGCAGCCGTTGGAGGTGGACGAGACCCACAGCGAGCACGACCGGCGCCATGACCTCGATGTAGCGACCGTGAAACCACTTGTCCGCCCGCGGGATGCCCGTGATGAACCAGCTGGCGATCGCGAGCACGGCGAGGCCGAGCACCAGTACCGACCAGCCGACCGGTCGTCGCTCGGCGAGTCGCACCACACCCCAGACGGCGATGCCGGTGCCGGCGATCACCAGATAGCTGAGCGTTCCGACGCCGAGCTGGGCCATCTCGGGGACGAGGTCGAGACCGCGCCGCGACGCGAGGTCGGCGGCGTCATAGGTGCCGTCGCTCGCGAACGCGGCGTCGGCAACCGCAGCACGGATCCGTTCGACCATCCAGAGCGCGGCCGCTCCGCCGCCGAGCACGCTCACCACCCTCGGCCACCCGAGATCCCGCAGGGCGACGGCGACCACGACGACGAGCACGAGCGCCGGCGGACCGAGCCGGGGGTGCGCGGCGAACATCGCCGCAGCGGTGAGGATCGCGAGCGCTCCGGTCGCCGGCGTCGCGTCGTCCCAGGCCTTCGCGATCACCAGCGCCGCGCAGGCGACGAGGAGGACCAGCAGCCGCTCGCTCCACGCGATCGAACCGGTGAGGAGGAACGCCGGCATCATCGCCCCGGCGGTCGCCGCCGCCAGCGCCGGGAACGGGCCCACCCCGTCGAAGCGACGCAGGAACGCAGCCAGCACCGGAACCGTCAGGGCCCCGCAGAGCGCGTTGACGAACCGGGCCCACCCCAGCATCTGGCCGTCGTCGAACCCGGCGAGCCAGCCGGGAACGAGGGTCAACGGATACAGCAGGCCGTACGGCGCCTGCGGAGGCATCGGCGCCGCGCCCTCGCCCGACATCGTCCAGGCGAGCCCGAAGTACGCGAGGTCATCGGCGGTCAGCAACGGCCCGGGGGTGGCGGTGGCGGCGATCCAGCCCACCACGAACACGAAGGTCGTCGACGCCGCCATCCACAGGCTCGGAGACGTCAACCGCGCACGCATCACGACGACGGTACGCGCTCGACCCAACCCGCCGAGGGAGGGTCGCAGGCAGGGTGGTACGCGGCGAAGAGGCTGCTACCATCGTGCCTCGCAACTCGGGGCTATAGCTCAGTTGGTAGAGCGCTTCCATGGCATGGAAGAGGTCAGGGGTTCAATTCCCCTTAGCTCCACTCCGAACTGCGAGGCGCCTCTGGGCGCCTCGCTGTGGTTTTCGCCTCGATCGCCTACGGTGCGGCCATGGACGAGCTCGACCTGCGGCGCCATGTGTACCGCACGATCGCCGACACCGGGCTCGCACCGACGGCGGCTGACGTCGCCAGCCTGGTCGGTGGGCCCGATGCAGCTGCCGAACACCTGCAGCGGCTCGACGACCGCCACTTCGTCGTGCTCGGCGATGACGGCGAGATCGCCATGGCGCTGCCGTTCGCCGCCCGCCCCACCGGCCATCGCGTCCGCAACGACACCGGCAGCTGGTGGGCCAACTGCGCATGGGATTCGCTGGCGATCCCGGCCGCATTTCACGCCGACGCCGAGATCGAGGCCCGCTGGCTCGATGACGAGACGCCGGTCGACCTTCGCATCGAGAACGGGCGCCCGGTGGGCGACGCGGCCGACGCGCTGATCCACTTCGCGATCCCGGCCCGCCATTGGTGGGACGACATCGTCGAGACCTGAGCGAACATCCGCTTCCTCCGGTCGGAGGGACACGTCGACGGCGGCATGGCCGCACCGGTGTCGGTCATATGGGAGCTCACCCGAGGGTGGTACGGCGACCGTCTCGACCCCGCCTGGTCACCACCGACCGTCGAGCACCTTCAGGGCCTCCTCGATTCGGTCGGGCTGACCGATCCGTTCTGGCGTCTGGTCTGAGCCGCTAGAGGAACTTCCGGATCAGCTTCTCCTTGAACCCGGTGTAGGGCGGGTAGAGGATCGACGGATCGGGCTTGGTCGGCTTGCGCATGACCGACTTCAGGTTCGAGAACGTCTCGAAGCCGGACTGACCGTGGTATCGCCCGAACCCCGCCTCGCCGACGCCACCGAAGGGCAGGTCGGGCGGGGTGATGTGGATCAGCACGTGGTTGACGCACGCGCCGCCCGAGCTGGTCGCGTCGAGCAGGGCGTCGGCCGCGTCGCTGTCCTCGGCGAAGACGTAGAGGGCCAACGGCTTCTCGCGCCCGTTGACCACGGCGACGGCGTCGTCCATCGACTCGACGGTGACGACGGGCAGGATCGGGCCGAAGATCTCCTCGGTCATGACCGGCGAGTCGAGATCGGGATCGACGATGACGGTGGGCTCGACGTGCTTGCCCTCGACGTCGACGGTGCCGCCGAAGGCGATCGTGCCGCCATGACCGTCGAGCAGGCCGGCGAGACGGCCGGCGTGGCGCTCGGTGACGATCGACGAGAAATCGTCGCTCTCCCCCGCGGTCGCACCCCTGGTGAAGTCGGCGAACGCGGCCTGCATCTTGTCGACGAGTTCGTCGCGCTGGGCCTCCGTGACGAGGACGTAGTCGGGCGCGACACAGGTCTGGCCGGCGTTGAGCCACTTGCCCCAGGCGAGCCGGCGGGCGGCCACATCGAGGTTGGCCGACGGGTCGATGAGCACCGGGCTCTTGCCGCCGAGCTCGAGGGTCACCGGCGTCAGGTGGCGAGCGGCGGCCTGGTAGACGATACGACCGACCGACGTGGAGCCCGTGTAGAAGATGTGGTCGAAGCGCTGCTCCAGCAGCTCGGTGGCGACGGGCACGTCACCCTCCACCACGACGATCGCCTCGTCGTCCAGATAGCGGGGCAGCAACTCGGCCACGACCGCCGAGGTGGCCGGGGCGATCTCCGACGGCTTGGCCACGACCGCGTTGCCGGCGGCGATGGCGGCCGCGATCGGGAGCAACAGCAGCTGCACGGGGTAGTTCCACGGCGACACGACGAGGGCGACACCGAGCGGCTCGGGGACGATCTGACCCGACCCGGGTCGGGAGTTGATCGGAAGGCGGACCTTGCGCGGCGTGGCCCACTTCTCGACGTGCTTGCGGATGTGGGCGATCTCGCTCGCCGTGGCCCCGATGTCGGCGGCGAACGCCTCCATCGGCGAACGGCCGAGATCTGCGGCCAGCGCCTCCTCGAGACGCGGCGCCTCCTCGCGCAGGAGCCGCAGCAGCCCGTCGAGCTGGGCGTGACGCCACGCCATTGGGCGGGTCCGTCCGCTGTCGTAGACGGCACGGACGTCGGCGACGATGCCGGCGACGTCGGGCATCTCGATCGAGAGATCGTCGTCGAGTTCGGGGCGGTCGGTGATGGCCATGCCCGACAGGATGCCAGGCGGGGTGGGTCGGGCGGCAGTCGCCGGACCGAATCAGGCCGACTCGGTGTGAGGTGTGGTCGACTCCCACTCGACGCGAGGTCGGTCACCCCACAGCCGTTCGAGTTGATAGAAGTCGCGCTGTTCGCGGTGGAAGACGTGCACGACGAAGGCGCCATAGTCCATCAGCACCCACTCGCGCTGGTCGAGCCCCTCGACTCGAACCGGTCCCGGTCCGCCCGCCTTCTTGACCTCTTCCTCGACCGCGTCGGCGATCGCATGGACCTGCCGGTGATTCGACCCGCTGGTGATGACGAAGTAGTCCGAGACGGCGAACACGTCGCCGACGTCGATGATCAACGGCTCGTCGGCCTTCTTGTCGTCGGCCGCGGCAGCGGCGACGCGAACGAGGCGGAGCAGCTCGTCGGCTTCGGTCACGGGGTCTCCCAGTCGGTGCCGATCGTCACGGTGAGATCGACGGGTTCGTCAGGTCGGAGGTCGGCCACCACCTCGGCGTCGAGCTGATCGGCCAGTGCCTCGGCGAGGGGAGCGTCGGCCTCTTCATGGTACGAGACGGTGCTCGTGGCCAGACCGAATTCGGCGGCATTGCCGATCACGACGAGTTCGCTGAGGCGGGCGACCACCGCCCGGGCGTCGGCGGCGATCGTACGGTCGCCGGTGCCGTCGAGGAGGCGCACGGTCGGCACGTCGACACCCGGTGCCGGGGTCGGCAGCGGCACCATGTGATCGGCGATGTCAGCCAGCCACGCGGCGGCTTCGTCGTCGAGCACGTAGGTCGGGGCCGAGCCGCCGTCGACGGGCACGGCGGGCAACAACGCCACGTCGGATTGCCCCGTGGCGAAGGCACGCAGATACGGGGCCAGGCCCTCGTCGAACGGCAGCGTCGCGGCGATGAGATCGTCGGCCGCCGCGATCGATGCCAACCAGCTCTCCCAAAGATCGACCTGTCGCTCGTTGCGGTTGGCGTCGACCTCGCCTGGATTGCGCCAGCGGTACACGTCGGCGGCCACCTCGCCGTCGAGCAGCTTGCCTCCCCGATCGAGCCACACCTCCGTGGTGCCGTCGGCATCGACCGCGACGAGGTCGTCGAGCAGGTTGAAGGCGATCGGTTCGACCAGGGCGAGCAAGAGGCCGAGCTCGGTGGTGTCGATCTCGTCGATCTCGCCGAATCCGAAACCGAACAGCGAACCGACCGCGGCCTCGACCCCGGCGGCTCCGTCGCTGGCGTAGACGTCGGCGAGGGTCGGGGCGCCCTCGGCATCCGCCGCGAGGTCGGCCGACACGAGCACGATCTGCCCGCCGTTGTCGAGCAGGGTGCGAGCGAGCACCGTGACGCCGACCAGCTCGCCGTCGTCGACGTGCAGCGCGAGCATGGTCGGGGTGGGGTCGGCGAAGGCCTCGTATCCGGGAGCGTCGGGATCGGTGACGACCTCGACGACCGTGCCGTCGGTGCTGTCGAGCACTGCCTTGGTGCCGGTGCGCCAGAGCTGGAAGGCCGCGAGGGCGAGCCCTGCGATGATCACCGGGAAGAGGAAGCGCCAGAACAGGTTCGCCTTGGGGGCGGGCACCCGCCGCTTGCGGCGCCGGCCGACGGATGCGGTCTGGGGACCGTCGTAGGTGGCGAGCCGGACTTCGTCCTCGTCGTCGGTCACGGCGTCCGCCTCGGCGTCGGTCGGGTTCACACCGGCTCCCGATACAGCTGGTGGGCCTCGATCAGGTCGGCGACGGCGGCTGCGACGAGCCCGCGGACCGGCGCACCGTCGGCGACTCGGCGACGCAGATCCGACGACGAGACCTCGAGCGCAGGGACGTCGACGAGCGCGAACGACCGGCCTTCGGGCGGGCGGCCGCCTTCTCGCCCGCCTCGGTCGACGACGACGATCCGGGCCAACTCGGCGAGGGCGTCGGGTCGGTGCCAGGAGTCGAGCCCGGCGGCGGCGTCGGAACCCACGATGAGGTGGAAGGTGTCGTCGGCGTGGTCGCGGGTCAACACGGCCAGGGTGTCGACCATGTACGACGGGCCGTCGCGATCGGTCTCGATGGTGGAGACGAGGCAGCCGTCGGCACCGTCGATGGCCGCCGCCACCATCGCAAGACGGATCGGCGCCGGTGTGATCGCCCGGTCGCTCGACTTCTGCCACGGATCACCGGCGACGACGAACCAGACCTCGTCGAGGGCCAGCGCATGGCGGACCTCGAGGGCGGTGGCGAGGTGGCCGACGTGGGGTGGGTCGAACGTGCCACCGAAGACACCGATTCGTCGACCCGACCCGTTGGACATCGCTGCGAGCATACGCGTCGGTCCTCGGCGCCCGGTGTCGAGGGTCCCGGGCCGAGTGCGGCCGACGCCTGCACCCAACGACGTTCGGTGGTCCGACGTCGGTCAACTCCGCTCAAGCACACCCATCGCCGCGCCGTTACCACGGGGCCGGTGGCTTACCGCCTCGACGTGACGGATGTCACGTCAACGGTTCTTTACTGACGCGTAACATTGTGCGCACAATGGTCCGGCTGGACCGGAGTGCGGCGCGCGTCGTTGGAGAGTGCGCACACGGTACCCGCTTCCCCCACCAAACCCCACCGGCCCGGGAATTCGCCTGGGCGGGTTCACGTTGAATGAGTTAATCATGAGCGATTCTGTTGGACAGTACCTGAACGAAATCGGCGCCGTCGCCCTCCTGAATGCCCAGGAAGAGCGCGAGCTGAGCCAGATCATCGAGAAGGGCTTCGAAGCCCGTGCTCGCAAGGAAGCCGGCGAAAAGGGCCGTGAGCTCGACCGGGCCATCCGTGATGCTGCGGCCGCCAAGGACCGCTTCATCCGGGCCAACCTGCGCCTCGTCGTGAGCGTCGCCCGCCGCTACCCCCTGCCTCCCGGCATGGAGCTGCTCGACCTCATCCAGGAAGGCAACCTCGGACTCGAGCACGCCGTCGACAAGTTCGACTGGCGCAAGGGCTTCAAGTTCTCGACCTACGCCACCTTCTGGATCCGCCAGGCCATCGGTCGCGCCCTCGACCAGAAGGCCTCCCTTGTTCGCCTTCCCGGCGACCGTTCCGCCAGCCTCCGCGCCGCCCTTCGTGCGGTGTCGGGTGACGGCGACGAGCTCGACGACGAGCATGCACGCCTGCACCGGCTGACCACCCCCACCAGCCTCGACCGCACCATCGGCGACGACGACTCCAACGAGCTCGTCGATCTCCTCCCCGACTCCAACCCCGGCCCCGAGGTCGAGGTCATGGCGAACGCCGAGATGGAGATGGTCACCGGTCTGCTCGACATCCTCGATCCCCGCGCCAAGTACGCGGTGGAGCAGCGCTTCGGCCTCGGCGATGGCCGTAAGCGTTCGTACCGTGAGGTCGGCGAGGATCTCGGCGTCACCGCCGAAGCCGCCCGCCGTCTCGTGAAGCGTGCGATCCACTCGGTCCGCGAGCACGCGGCCGACATGGCCGACACCGTCGGCGTCGCCTGATCACACTCCTTGACAATCCAATCGCTCACCGGAGCCTCCGCCTCGGCGGGGGCTCCGGCCGTTTTGTGCGCCGAAACCCGCGCGGCTACGTTGCCGTCGATGCGGGGCGGAATCTGGTTGGTGGCGGCGACGATGATCCTCGGGGCGTGCTCCAGTGCGGCGGAGGAGACGGCCGACGCGCCGACGACCACCCAGGTGAGCACCACCTCGACCAGTCCACCGACCACGACGCCGCAGGCGCCGACGACGAGCACGACGACGTCGACCACCACCTCCACGACGACCACGACGACGGTGCCCGTCTTCACCGCCCAGGCCAATCCCCTGATCGAGGTCTGTGCGGATTGGGCGGCTGCGGACGCAGTGACGGCCGAGACACTGACGGACCCCGCCGACCTGGAGACGTACTGGCGAGGGCAGCAGTCGCTCGCCGATCGAATCACCCTGGTCGTCGGCGGCGAGGTCGCTCCTGACGCCATCCGCCACGCGATCAACATGGAGGCCGTCGTCGAGGCGTACGTGGAGACCGGCTGGGATGCTGCCGCAACCGCACCCGCCATCGACGGCCTACGAGCCTCCCCGTTCCGAGAGTTCACCTCGGCTCGGGCGACGGTGCAGGCCTGGGTCGGTGGCGCCTGCGGCGAGACGGCCACACTCTCGCCGCTGTCGGGCATCGAGGTGCTTCGATCCGATGACCTCTACGCAGCCGTCCTCGGTGACGGCGATGCGGCGCAGCGCTACGTCGACGCGATGACCGCCGCCGGCGCCCTCACCGCCGACCAGGCGGAGTGTGCGATCGCCCTCACCGACCCGGCGGAGTTGGCCCGCTTCGCCGATGGTCGGACCCCGACCGCCGCCGACGAGGGAAACCTGTTGTTCGTGCTGCTCTCGTGCGGGATCGACTGACCGTAAACGAGTTGGCACCCGGCCCACCGGGCACCAGACTTACGGAGTGACTTCCACCTGGACACCCAGCACGTGGCGCGACCTGCCGATCAAGCACCAGCCGATCTGGCCCGACGAGGGCGAACTCGATCAGGCGCTCAAGATGCTCGGTCAGATGCCGCCGCTCGTGTTCGCCGGTGAGGCTCGCAGCCTCACCGACCAGTTGGCCCGGGTCGCGAATGGCGAGGCGTTCCTGCTGCAGGCAGGTGACTGCGCCGAATCGTTCGACAGCTCGGCCGACTCGATCCGCGACAAGCTCCGTGTGATCCTCCAGATGGCGGTCGTGCTCACCTATTCGGGCGGGCTGCCGGTCGTGAAGGTCGGCCGCATCGCCGGCCAGTTCGCGAAGCCCCGCTCCTCCCCCGTCGAGACCAAGGGCGACGTCGAACTCCCGTCGTTCCTCGGCCAGATCGTCAACGACATCGGCTTCACCGAGTCCGAGCGCCGTCCCGACGCCCAACGTCTGCTCACCGCCTACCACCGGGCCGCGTCGACGCTGAACCTGCTGCGGGCCTTCACCCGTGGCGGCTACGCCGACCTCACCCAGATCTCGACCTGGAACCGTGAGTTCGTCGCCTCGTCGCCCGCCGGCGAGCGCTACTCCCAGATGGCCGACGAGATCGATCGGGCTCTGAAGTTCATGGATGCCTGCGGCGTCAACGGCAGCACGGTGCCGGCGCTGCACGAGGTCGACTTCTTCACCAGCCACGAGGCGCTCCTCCTCAACTACGAAGAGGCCCTCACCCGTGAGGATTCCCTCACCGGCGACTGGTACGACTGCTCGGCCCACATGCTCTGGATCGGCGAGCGCACGCGTCAGCTCGACGGCGCCCACGTCGAGTTCCTGCGTGGCGTGAAGAACCCGCTCGGCTGCAAGGTCGGCCCCACCGCCACCGCCGACGAGGTGCTCGAGCTGTGCGAGGCGCTCAACCCCGACAAGGTCCCGGGCCGCCTCACGCTCATCACCCGTCAGGGCGCCGACAACGTACGCGACAACCTGCCGCCGCTGCTCGCAGCGGTCCGCGACGCCGGGCATCCAGTGGTGTGGGCGTGCGACCCGATGCACGGCAACACCTACACGGCCGAGGGTGGGCACAAGACCCGTCACTTCGACCGCATCCTCGACGAGATCGCTGGCTTCTTCGCCGCCCATCGCCAGGAAGGCACGTGGGCGGGTGGTATCCACGTCGAGCTCACCGGTGATTCCGTCACCGAATGTGTCGGCGGCGGCGACGACCTCCAGGAGACTGCGCTCGACCAGGCGTACGAGACGATGTGTGACCCTCGTCTGAACGGTCGCCAGTCGGTCGATCTCGCCTTCATGGTCGCCGAACTGCTGCGAGCGGACTAAAACCGGCCGGACGGCCGGAATCACACGCGCGGAATTTGGCCGACTTCGCCCGCGAGAGTGCATCCAGGGACCCCAGGGAGACCGTTGAACGGGCAGCGACCCGGGCTCGACGAGCTCGGGTGCTTCATAACCCCCATTCCCCTGCACAAGGAAGTTCCCCATGCGTTCCCTGCTTCGTATTCTCGCGTTGCTCCTCTCGGTGTCGCTCGTCGCCGCCGCCTGTGGCGATGACGATCCCGTCGAAGAGGCCGACGACGCCGTCGAGGCGGCCGACGACGAGATGGCCGAGGACGAAGGTCCCGGCACCATCGTCGACGTCGCCGTTGCCGCCGGCTCGTTCGAGACCCTCGTCGCCGCCGTGACCGAGGCCGGTCTCGTCGAGACCCTCAGCGGTGAAGGCCCCTTCACCGTCTTCGCCCCGACCGACGACGCCTTCGCCGCCGCCCTCGATGCCCTCGGCCTCACCGCCGAAGAGCTTCTGGCCAACGAGGCGCTCGCCGAGATCCTCACGTACCACGTCGTCGCCGGTGAGGTCGACGCCGCGACCGCGATCAGCCTCGACGGCCAGTCCGCCGAGACCGTCCAGGGCGAGGAGATCAACATCTCCGTCGTCGACGGCAACGTGATGATCAACGATGCGACCGTCACCACCCCCGACGTCGAGGCCAGCAACGGCATCATCCACATCATCGAC
>JBCBYI010000077.1:0-17073 GCA_039815945.1 Actinomycetota bacterium
ACGGCAGAGTTTGGCGACGGCCGAGCGATCGACGCGGCCTTCTTCGTCGGTGAGCGAGGAGGTGCCGATCTTGGCGACGATGCGGCTCACTCATCTTCCTCGTAGTCGAAGCTGAAGTCACCGATGTGCACGGTGTCGCCGAACTGCACACCGGCGCGCCGAAGGGCGGCGTCGACGCCGAGTTGGGTAAGCCGCTGCTGTGCGAATTCGAGCGCCTCTTCGTTGGTCAGGTCGCTCAGCGCGACCGCCCGGAGCGCGGCCCGACCGACGACGTTCCACGAACCGTCGTCGAAGCGTTCGAGCGAGATCTCGCTGCCGACCGGCCGGTGGATCGTGACCGCCTCCTCCTCGGGCGTGGACAGACGGGCCTCCCGCACGAGTTCGCTGAGAGCACCGAGCACCTGCGGCACGCCCGCTCGGGTCACCGACGACACGACGAGTCCGTCGAAGTCGTGCTCGGGCACGAGATCGGCACGCGAACCGACGACCAGGCGCGGGCGATCGAGAAGATCGGGGCGGTACGAACCCAGCTCGGACAACAAGACGTCGAGCTGTTCTTGAGGCGTGACGCCATCCCACGGGGCGAGATCAAGCAGGATCAGCAGCACACGGGCCCGCTCGACGTGGCGGAGGAACTGATGACCCAGCCCCTTGCCCTCGGCGGCACCTTCGATCAGGCCGGGGATGTCGGCGAGAACCATCTCGAAGCGGTCGTCCATCCGCACGACGCCGAGGTTCGGTTCGAGCGTGGTGAACGGATAGTTGGCGATCTTGGGTTTGGCCGCCGACACCGAGCTGATGAAGGTCGACTTGCCGACGTTGGGGAAGCCGACGATGGCGACGTCGGCCATCAGCTTCAGCTCGAGGCGCAGCCAGCGCTCCTCGCCGTGCTCGCCCTGCTCGGCGAACGATGGCGCGCGGCGCTTGTTGGACAGGAAGCGGGCGTTGCCCCGCCCGCCCTCACCGGCGTGCGCCGCCAACCAGCGGTCGCCGTGGTGCAAAAGGTCGACGAGCGGTTCGCGGTTGGCGTGATCGAGCACAACCGTGCCCTCGGGGACCCTGACCTCGAGATCCTTGCCGCGGGCGCCGTGGCGGTTGCCGCCGGACCCGTGGTTGCCGTTCTCGCCCTTGCGATGGGGATGATCTCGGAACGCGAGCAACGACGCGACGTTGCGATCGGCGACGAGCCAGATCGACCCGCCGTCACCACCGTCGCCGCCGTCGGGACCGCCCTTGGCGACGTGTGCTTCGCGACGGAACGCGACACACCCCGCGCCGCCGTCACCGCCCTTGACGTTGATGTTGCACTCGTCGACGAAGTTGGACACCTCGCAAGGCTACGAGGTGCCCGAAGCGTCGAGGGTGACTATTCGACCAGGCGGACCGGGTCGCCGATGACCTGCACGCCCCATGTCGTCCAGTCGACCGACGTCTCACCGGTGATCAGGGTGTAGCGCACCGAGAACCAGTTGTTCGGGTACGACGAGAAGTCGATCGGCAACGGCACCTGGATCTCGACGAGGTCGCCGTCGAAGACGGCGTCCGTCACGAACAGGCAATACGAGCTGAGGTCACAGGTGCCACCCAACGGGTTCGGATTGGTGTTGGTGGCGTTGCCCGACGGTGTCGATCCGCCAACCGTGTAGATGACTTCCCAGTTGAAGTTCATCGCGTTGCCGAGCGGATCGAGGACCTCCACCGACTTCATGCCCTCACCCAGATCCCACATGGAGACCTGGAGGGTCTTCCCGGCGTGCTCGGTGCCGACCTCGGCCAGGTAGAACACGGCCGGAGACGACGTCGGGTCGGTTCGAACCGGCATCCACTCGTCGGCGTAGATGCCGGGGCACGACGTCGACGAGAAGGTCAAGCAGCCGTCGGGGTTCGCTGCGTTGTTGGCCCGGAGGCTGAAGTACTGCTGGCCCGAGTAGTGGGCCGTGTCGGTGTAGGCCTGGAGTCCGTTGCCGTCGAGGATCTCGGTGGTGACGACGTACTGGCCCTCGCCGCCGGTGATCAACAAGCCGTGGGTCGCCGAGTAGCTCCATGCGTTGCAGCCCTCGTCGACGCCGCCCGTGTACTGGGCGAGCATGTTCGAGGGTGTCACGTTGTCCTCGAAGGTGAGGGGTGTCGAGTCCTTGTCGTAGAGGGTGACGCGGAGTTGGGCGTCCTTCTTATCGCGGAGACCGTTCGACAAGCCGGCACTGGCCCGGTCGGTGCAGTAGCCGATGTCCCACACGCCGATGTCGACATTGCTGGATCCCGCCGGCACATCGACGACCCAGCGGTACCCGCTGGCGTCGTGATACGGGTTGGCACTGGAGCCACAGTTGCTGCTGCTCCAGTCGGTCGTGCGCAGGCTGATGAGGTCGCCCCAGCGAGAGTTGGAGCAGTGACCCATCATCCCGGCCCAGGCGTTCGATGCCGGCACGCCGCCGAACGACTGGCTGCCGGCTCCGATGAAGTTCGCCGGTGAACCCATCGGCACCGGCGCGGCGTACTCGGCCAGCGCCTGGCGGCCGATGGCGACGTTGTCGAGGAACAGGCCGGCGAAGTACATGTCGACGCTTGTGTCGATGATCTCGACCCGGAGTTCGTTGTTGCCGGTGTTGGAGACGTTGACCTCGATCCCGTCGACGCCGTGGGTGAAGCCGTTGCGGGCCGCTTCCTCTCGGGCGGCGGTCTCGGCCCGACCGAAGTCGGGCTGCCAGACGACCCCGGCGAGCGAGGCGGCATCGGCGGCGCGGGAGAGCTCCGACGCCCGGGCGTACCAGGCACCGACATCGACGGCGAAGCCGGCGAACCCCATCAGGGGCACGAGCACGAGCGCGGTCATGATCGCGGCGTAGCCGCGATCACGAAGCGTTCGGCGGCGGGGGGCGGCAGTGGTCGTGCGCATCAGTTCTCGGGCTCCACCTTCATGACCGTCCGGTCCTCCATGGTCACGCCATCACCCGGGAAGATCCCGGTGAAGTACTCCCGGTTGATCCGGACCCACACCCCCACGCTCGTGAGCCCGACGGTCTGGCTGGTCTCTCGGTCGGTCTGGGGACAGAACGCCCATGTCAACGACCCGGCACAGCTCCCGACGGTCGCCTGGAAGTCCGAACACGACGGGTCGCACGCGAGCACGGCGATCGCCGCGACCTCCGCGCCCGTGTAGTGGTTGCAGTACCCCGCAGAGTCCTGCGGGTCGCCGCTGCCGGTAAAACACGACGAGTGGGGCGCACCGTCGGCTGCCGACGCGTCGTAGATCATCACGTCTTCGAGCGTGAAGCCGTCGATCGACGACAGGCCCGAGTTGAGCGACAGGATCGCTTCGTAGTCGGCGAGATGGTTGCTGCCGAGATTCGAGGCCACACGAGTGGCGGCCCGGGTCGACGACGACAGCGTCTGGTTGTCGCGCCACATCGTGCCGTACTCGACGATGCCGGCCATCATGAGCGCGAGGAACGGCGCCACGATCGCCATCTCGACCATGGCGAGGCCACGGTCACCTGAGGCACGGCGCGCTCGCCGCCAGCGGAGGTAGCGGGTGATCATTCTTCCTGGGGCTCCAGTTTGAGGATCAGCTGATCTTCGAAGGTCACGTCGTCACCGAACAGGCCAGTGATGTACTCGTGGGTGATGCGCATGTACACGCCGACGTAGTCGAGGCCGGTACCGACCGAGACCTCACGGGTGTTCGGGCACCAGAAGCGGTCGGGGGCGTTGGGTGCGATCGCCGACGCATCACACCCGAAGTTGACCTCCGGGATCGTGAGGTCGCTCGAGTCGTAGACGTTGCAAAAGACGGTGGGTCCGGCCTGTGGGTTGCCGCTCGCGCACGCCGCCGGGACGGTGTCGGCCGGACCGTCTGCTTCCCACACCACGATCCGTTCGATCGCGCCGTCGGGAAGGGCGGCCGAGGCCCGCTCCACAGCCCGCAGCATCCGATAGTCCGCGTCGAGGACGTTGCCGGCGACCGACACTTCACGGGCAGCGTCGCGGGTCGAGTTGGCGACGGCCAGATAGTCGCGGAACGCGAACCCGAATTCGAAGATGCCGAAGATGAACAGCAAGAGCACGGGCGTGACGATCGCGCTCTCCAGGAGCGTCGCTCCGCTGTCACCGTGCGCACGGTGATGTCGTGACTGCATCTCGGGTTCCGTCCCACCACTGTCGACTTGTGTCTCAATCGGCACGGAGGGCGGCGAAGTTGAGCCGCGAGGCCACAGAACGTGGAGATTTGTGCCCTAGCCGACCTGGGTCGATCGGACCATCGGGTCTGGGTCGTTCGCCTCACTCGATCGGCGCCCTAGGCTCGACTTATGGGGGCCGAACGGGATCTCACCGAGGGCGAGGTGGCGTGGGGCGCCACCATGCAAGGACACGCCGAGGCAGGCATCGAACGAGCCCACCGCGACTCCCATGCGTCGGTCGCATCGGGCCCGTCGATGGAACGCGAGGCGCGCGAGGCGATGGAGGAAGCGGCGCTGCGAGCAGGCGCGACCCGATCCCGCGGTGCGGGCGATCGCCTCACCGAAGAGGCGCCCGACCGCACCCGCACGTGTTTCGAACGTGACCGCGACCGCATCCTCCATGCGACGTCGTTTCGCCGTCTCGCCGGCAAGACCCAGGTGTTCGTCTTTCCCGACGATCACCAACGCACCCGTCTCACGCACGCCCTCGAGGTCACCCAGGTGGCACGTTCGGTCAGTCGGGCGCTCGGGCTCAACATTGCGCTGACCGAGGCGATCGCCCTCGGCCACGATTGCGGTCATGGCCCCGGCGGCCACGCCTCGGAGGATGCGCTGGCGCCCTACGTCGAGGGCGGCTTCAACCACGCGGTCTGGGGTGCCGACGTGACCCTCAAACCTCTCAACCTGTGCTCGCAGACCCTCGACGGCATCCGGAACCACTCATGGTCGCGCCCGGCTCCCCAAACACCTGAGGGAGAGGTCGTGAGTTGGGCCGATCGGATCGCCTACGTCTGTCACGATTTTGAGGACGCGGTCACCGCCGGTGTCGTACGGGCCGAGCAGCTTCCCGAGGAGGTCCGTGCCTTTTGCGGCACGTCGCGGCGTACCCAGCTCGCCGGGTTCATCGGCGCCATGATCGAAGCGACCGAACGTACCGGGCACATCGGTATGACCCCGCAGGGTGCGTCGGCGCTCAGTGCGTTCCGCTCATTCAACTACGAGAACATCTATCTTCGCGACGCGTCGCGTGATCAGGCTGATCGGGTGATCACGGTGTTGCAGGCGCTCGTCGAGCATCTGAGCGCCGATCCGACGCGCCTGCCGGCTCGGCTGCTCGTCGACGACAGCGAGGCCGGGGTGCGGCACGCGGCGGTGAGTTGGGTCGCGGGGATGACGGATCGCTATGCGATCAACTGCGCTCAGGACTGGCTCGGCTTCGAGGCCGATGCCCTCCCCCGAGGTATCGACGCGCCGGGCTAGGCGCGCCAGAGCACGACGACGCGCCGGGCTAGGCGCGCCAGAGCACGACGACGCGCCGGGCTGAAAACGACGGAAGCCTCCGCCGAGGCGGAGGCTTCAGGTCGAGATCGGGTCTGCTCAGTTGGGCAGGACGTCGACCAGCTTGCGGCCCTTGCGGGAACCGAACTTGACGACGCCGTCGGCCTTGGCGAACAGCGTGTCGTCGCCGCCGATACCGACGTTCTCACCGGGGTGGAACTTGGTGCCGCGCTGGCGGACGATGATCGAACCGGCGGTCACGACGGTGCCGTCGTAGACCTTGACGCCGAGGCGCTGGGCGTTGGAATCACGCCCGTTCTTGGTGGAGCCGCCACCCTTGGTCTTCGACATAGTTGATCAGCCCTTCGTGATGCCGGTGATCTCGATGGTGCTCAACGCTGCGCGATGGCCCCAACGCTTCCGGTTGTTCGACTTGTTCTTGTAAACGAACCCGTTGATCTTCGGGCCCTTGGCATCGTCGACGATGCGAGCCGTGACCGACGCGCCGGACAGCTGATCCGGGGTCGCGAGCACGGTTTCGCCGTCGACGACGAGCACGGCGGGGAGGGTGAGTTCGGCGCCGGGCTCGCCCGCGCGATCGACCTCGAGGGTCTGTCCCTCTTCCACGCGGTACTGCTTACCGCCGGTCTTGACTACTGCGTACATAGGGGTTCCAGGTTAGCGGGTGTGGATCGAATTCCAGCCCGATCAGTCGAGGATGCCGTCGATCATCACGTGACCACGACCCTCGCATGTGTCACAGGCGGTGGTGACCGATTCGAGCAGCCCCTCCCCGATGCGCTTGCGGGTCATCTCGACGAGGCCGAGCTCGGAGATGTCGAAGACCTGGGTGCGGGTCTTGTCCCTGGCCAGCGCCTGCCGGAAGGTCTTGATCACGTCGTCGCGGTTCTTCGCGACCTCCATGTCGACGAAGTCGATCACGATGATGCCGCCGATGTCGCGGAGGCGTAGCTGGTTGGCGACCTCCTCTGCGGCTTCGAGGTTGTTGCGGTACACCGTCTCCTCGAGCGACGACTTGCCGACGTTCTTGCCGGTGTTGACGTCGATGACGGTGAGCGCCTCGGTTCCTTCGATGATGAGCGAGCCGCCGCCGGGCAGCCAGACCTTGCGGTCGAGCGCCTTGCGGAGCTGCTCGTCGATGTGTTGGCGTTCGAAGAGGGGCAATCCCTCGGCATCTTCGTCGTAGTACTCGATGCGATCGGCGAGGGCCGGGCTGATCGCCTCGACGTACCCCTTGACCTCTTCGTAGAGGTCCTTGTCGTCGATGATCACACCGCGGAAGTCCTTGGTGAACTCCTCGCGGATGATCCGCACCGCCGCCTCGGGCTCGCGGTAGAGCAGGGCCGGCGCCTTGGTCGACTTCGACAGCTTCTCGATGTCGTCCCACTGGGCGAGGAGCCGGGCGACGTCGGCCTTGATCTCCTCGGCGGTGACGTTCTCGGCTGCGGTGCGCACGATCACGCCGTGCTGCTTCGGCTTGGCCTTGTCGAGGATGTTGCGAAGCCGCTTGCGCTCGCCGTCAGGCAGGCGCTTGGAGATGCCGTACGTCGAGCTGTTGGGCACGAGCACCACGAAACGACCGGGGAGGGAGACCTCCTGGGTCAGCCGGGCGCCCTTGTGGGCGATCGGGTTCTTGGTGACCTGGGTGAGGATCGACTGCTTGGCCTTGAGGACGTCCTCGATGCGCGGCTGCTGCTTGCCCCGCTTGCCCTTGCCGCCACCGCTGTCGAGATCATCGGCGTCGTACTGGACATCGCCGGCGTAGAGCACGGCGTTCTTCGGGGTGGCGATGTCGACGAACGCCGCCTCCATGCCGGGCAGGACGTTCTGCACTCGACCGAGGTAGATGTTGCCGTGGATCTGGCTGATGTCGTCGGCGGGCCGAGAGACCTGGTGCTCGACGAGCTTGCGTCCCTCCAGCGTCGCGATCTGGGTGGCCTTGGGGCCGACGTGCACGCACATCAGGTACCGGCCGACGGCCTTGCCCTTGCGGGTGCGGCCCCGACGACGCTTGAGGGTCTTCTCGTCGAGTTCGATGGCGTCGCCCGACGTGATGGCTTCCACCGGCGCGGGGCGGCCGCCCTGCTTCTGGCCACCACCCTGGCGCTGCTGGCCGCCCTGCTGGTTCTGATTCTGGCCGCCCTGGTTCTGGCCGCCACCCTGGCCGCCTCGGCCCCGGCCTCGACCGCCGCGGCGGCGCCGGCGCTTGCGAGGCTGGCCGTCGCCGCCCTGGTCCTGCTGGCCGCCTTGGCCGCCACCGTTGTCTTGTCGGTTCTGGTTGTTCTGCTTGGCGTTGCCACCGTCGCCACCCTGGGGGGCGGGGCGGGAATCGCCGATCTGGGGTGCTGGTCGGCTGTCGCCGATCCTGGGCTTGGACTCAGCGGAGGCCGAGCCTCCCTGATCTGCTCTCCCGCCGCCCTGGCGGCGCGAGGTGTCGTTCTGGGCCTGTTCGTCGGCCATAGTTTCCGTCTTTCGTTGTCAACGCAGCAGCGGAGGTCATGAGACTCCTGCCGGTGCGGACGCGGCCGCGGCGACGCTCATAGGGTCGTGGCGCTGGCCGTCGTCGGTGGTGATCCATTGGTGAAGCCGAAGGACTCGTGGTTCACGGAGCATCGGCTCCGCGAGCGGCGGGTCGAGGGCCGCGAGCAGTTCCGAGACCCGCACCGCGCGGGGTTGGGTCCCGAGTTCGGCTCGTAGCCGCACTCCGTCTTCGATCGGCTGATCGACCTCGAAGCTGAACACGAGGGGCCGGATGTCATCGGTGACTTCCTTGCCCTTGCGTTCGCGGGTGACCATGAGCTCTGCCGCATTGAGCGCTGCGTCGATCGCAGCACGGGCGGTGGGCTCATCGACACCGAGGACGTCGATCTGCCAGGTGCAACTGGTGACTGCTTGCTGCAACGACGGCATCCGGCGGTCGATACCGACCACTCCGGTTGCGGTCATCCCCACCGGCAGCTGCGCGGTGAGGTGTTTCGTCAGCCCGTGGAGATCGAGCTCGGCCGCCTGTTCGGGGTCGAGATCGACGTCGAGGTACTCCCCTTCCGACTCGTGGCCGGTGGAGAGGGCGAGGCCGAACGAGAGCTTCGGGCGTGGGGTGAACCCCTCGCTGTAGGCGACCGGGAGGTTGGTCCGGCGCAGCGCACGTTCCCAGATCCGCGCCACGTCGCGATGCGACGTGAAACGGATCTTTCCGTGCTTGCTGAACGCGATCCGCAACCTCACAAGCCGCCGACTCCGATCGGTTTGGCTGTCTGCAGCGTGACGGGAACCGCTCCGCCGGTGGACAGGTCGACGCCCGTCCCCTGGCTTCCGCCCGCAGGCGGCGTGGCCGATGCCACCACGTGTTCGATCCCGTAGCCGGTGCACGCGCCGCAGTCGTAGCACGGTGTCCACCGGCAGTCCTCGAGGCCGAGTTCCTCGAGCGCATCACGCCAGTCCTGCCACAGGAAATCCTTGTGGAGACCGGCTGAGAGATGATCCCACGGGAGCACCTCGTCTTCGGTGCGGTGCCGATACACGTACCACTCGACATCGAGACCGTTGGCGGCGAGCGCTTCGAGCCAGAGGTCGATGGAGAAGTGTTCGGACCACTCCTGGAATGTGCCGCCGTGGCGCCACACGTATTCGATCACGGCACCCAGTCGACGATCGCCGCGGCTGGTGATGCCTTCGGCGAGCGATGCGCGGGTGTCGTGCCACTTGAGCTGGACACCCTTGGTGCCCCGCAGGTCGCTCTTGAGCAGCTCCACCTTGCGGCGGAGTTCTTCCTCGGTGTTTTGACCGAACCACTGGAACGGGGTCTGCGGCTTCGGAACGAAGCCTCCGACCGACACGGTGACCGAGGCAGACTTGTTGTACTTCTTGCCGAGTTCGACACAGTTACGACCCAGTTCGGCGATGCCGAGGGTGTCTTCGTCGGTCTCGGTCGGAAGACCGGTGAGGAAGTACAGCTTCATGCGGCGCCAGCCCTGGCTGTAGGCCGATTCGACGGCACCGTAGAGGTCTTCTTCGCGGATGAGCTTGTTGATGACCTGCCGCATTCGCCAGGTCCCGGCCTCGGGGGCGAAGGTCAAGCCGGTGCGGCGGGCCCGCTGGAGTTCGGCCGCGATGCCGACGGTGAAGGCGTCGACCCGCAACGAGGGCAGGGCGACCGACACCTGGCCGACGCCGGCGTCGTTCACGGTGTCGGCGACGACCTTCTCGATGCCGGAGAAGTCGGCGGTGGAGAGCGACGTGAGGCTGACCTCGTCGTAGCCGGTGCGCTGGAGGCCCTCGGAGATCATGCGGCTGACCTGTTCGGCCGGACGCTCACGAACCGGGCGGGTGATCATGCCGGCCTGGCAGAAGCGACAGCCGCGGGTGCAGCCGCGGAAGACCTCGACCGCGAGGCGGTCATGCACGACCTCGGTCATCGGGACGAGCTGCTGCTTCGGGTAGGGCCAGTCGCCGAGGTCGGCGACGGTGCGCTTCTCGACCTTCTCGGGCACGTCGGAGTAGCGAGGAGTGACCGCCGCAAGGAACTCGCCGTCGTACTCGACTTCGTACATCGACGGGACGTAGACACCCTCGATCTTCGAGAGCTCACGCAACAGCCCCTCACGGGTGCCGGCGTTCTTGCCGTTGCGCTTCCATTCCCCCACGAGATCGGTGATGTCGCCGATGACCTCTTCACCGTCGCCGAGCACGACCAGGTCGACGAAGTCGGCGATGGGTTCCGGGTTGTAGGTGCAATGGCCTCCGACCGCGATGAGCGGATCGGCGTCAGCGCGGCGAGCCGAGTGGATCGGAACGCCGGCGAGATCGATGCAGTTGACCAGGTTGGTGTAGGTGAGCTCGGCCGAGAGGTTGAAGGCGATGATGTCGAACTCGCCGGCCGGCTTGTGGGTGTCGACGGAGAACAGCGGGAGGCCCTCACGGCGCAACAGCGCTTCGAGGTCGACCCACGGCGCGTAGGAACGCTCGGCGGCAGCGTCGTGGCGTTCGTTGATGATCTCGTAGAGGATCTGCAGGCCGGCGTTGGGCAACCCGATCTCGTAGGTGTCGGGATAGGTGAACAACCATGAGGTGATATCGGGCCCGTGTTCGGGCGTCTGCATGCCGTCCTCACACCCGATGTAGCGCGCCGGCTTCTGCACCTGGGGCAGCAACGGCTCCAGGCGGGGCCACAAATCGGTGGAGGGGGCGCCGGTCGGCATTTCCACAGGCTACCGGCGCGCTCCGACCCCCAGGTGAATCCGAAGTTGGCGACACATCGTGTCAGGAGCGATGTGTCTCCAACTTCAGGGGCGGACGTAGTCGAAGCGGCGGCGGTAGACGCCGAGAACGAGGCCGATGGCGGTCATCGAGGTGAGCATCGACGAGCCGCCGTACGACACGAACGGCATCGGGATGCCGGTGACCGGCATCATCCCCATCGTCATACCCGCCGACTGAAAGACCTGGAAGACGAACATCGACATCACACCGACCGCGAGGAGGCGATCGAACTCGTCGGAAGCGCGCACCGCCACCCGCCAGATCCGAACGACCACCACCGCGAACAGTCCGAGCAGCACCGCCGCGCCTCGGAAGCCGAGTTCCTCCCCCGCCACCGAGAAGATGAAGTCGGTCTGTTGCTCGGGCACGAGGTTCGAGCTGGTCTGGGTGCCCTGGAACAAGCCGGTGCCCGTCAGCCCGCCGTTGCCGATCGCAATCTGTGACTGTTCGGCGTTGTACGCCACCCGCACCGCGTCGGCGCCGAGTTCGGCGACCGCTTCCTCGTCGAGGACGAAGACCGTGAGGCGATCCTTTTGGTAGTCCTCGAGCACGTCGGACGTGAAGATCATCGTGATCGCGGTGATCGCCGCGAGCACCAGCAGCAGGATCAACCGCATCGAGATGTTGCTCATCATGATCATCACGGCGGTGACGACGATGTAGACGAGCACGGTGCCGAGGTCGGGCTGCAACAGGATCAACCCGATCGGGATCCCGGCCAGGAGCAAGCCGGCGGCCATGCGTTGGAACCCGACCCGGTTACCGGAGAACACCGTGGCGAGGGTGATGATCAGCACGAGCTTGCCGGGCTCCGACGGCTGGAAGGTGAATCCGCCGACCCGGTACCAGGCCTGCGCCCCGTTGATGTTGGCGCCGAAGAGCAGGATGCCGAAGAGCAGCCCCAGCATGCCGATGTAGGCGACGCTGACGAGGCTGCGGATGCGGGTGATGTTGACCAGCGCCGCGACGAGACCGAAGCCAGCGCCCATAGCGGCGAAGAAGACCTGGCGCGTCAGGAACGACGTGTCGGCCGGATCGAGTTCGGTCGCCGGGCCGCGGGTGGCGGAGTAGACGAGCACGGTGCCCATGGCGGTGATCGCCATCACCGAGAGGATAAGCAACGGATCGACGACGAACCACCAGGGGTCGCGCTCCTCGCGGAAGCGACCGCCGTTGAACGGGAACGCGGTCACCGGCTGGCCCCCTGGGCGATCGACGGCGCGCCATCGTCGCTGATGAGCCCGAGCGCATACCGGGCGGTCTCGTCGAGGGAACGCACGACCGGCACGGTGTCGGTGGCGAGGTGTTCGAAGATCGACGCCGCGACCGGCGCCGCCGACGTACTGCCGAATCCGGACTCCTCCATCACGACCGACAGGGCGACCTCCGGCACCGTGTCGGCGCCGACCGCCGAGCCGGGTCGATAGACGGGTCCGTAGGCGGCGAAGAGCGACGTGTCGGCCTTGTCGTCGACTTCGGCGGTGCCGGTCTTGCCGGCGACCGGCCAGTTCCAGACGTTGAAGTCGGCCTGGCCGAACACCCGGGTGGCGGTGCCGCCCGCATCCATCGTCACCCCGAGCAGGCCGTCCTGGATCGGTGCGTGGAATTCCTCGGGGATGTCGAGATCGCGCAGCACTCGGGGCCCGAACTCGCGTACCGTCTCGCCGTCGGGGTCGGTGATCCGAACGGCGACGTTGGGCTGGTGGAGCGATCCGCCGTTGCCGAAGGTCGCATAGGAGTTCGCGAGCTGCAGCGGGGTGACGAGCAACTCGCCCTGACCGATCGAGAGGTTGATCGTGGCGCCGGCGAACCACTGGCTGCCGTCGACGGCGAACACGCCGGCGTCGAATTGGCGGTCGTAGTAGTCGCGGTCGGGCACCACGCCGGAACGCTCATAGGGGATCTGCAGACCGGAGTCGGTGCCGAGGCCGAACTGGCGGGCCCACAGCTGGATGCCCTCGTCAGGGCGGAGCCCGTCGTCGTCGGGTTCACTCGAACGGGTCCAGAAGCCCTCGCCTGCGATCTCGTAGAAGTACGTGTCGCTCGACACCCGCATCGCCGCTTCGAGATCCACGTCACGACCGCCGCCCGTGTACGGGCTGCTGAACAGGCAGGTGCTCGAATCGAGCACGCAGTTCGAGTACGTGTACGTGCCGGTGTCGAGGTAGAGATCGGTCGGTTCACGCAGGCCTTCGTCGCCGAGCACCCCCTCCTCGAGCGCGGCGAGGGCGGTCACGAGCTTGAAGGTCGATCCGGGGGCGTAGGTGCCCTGAATGGCCCGGTTGAGGATCGGTGAGAAGTTGTCCTCCGACGTCAGCTCGCGGAACTGGGTGGCGGTGATGCCGTTGACGAAGTCGGCCGGCTCGTAGGTCGGGAACGACGCCATCGCCAGCAGGTCGCCATTGCGGGGATCGACCGCCACCACGCTGCCGGCCGAGGCGACGTTGGGCGGATCGCCTTCTCTCGGCGCCCGGGATCTCGCGGTGGCCAACCCGTCGGCGAGTTCTTGTTCGGCCAGGGCCTGGAGGTCGAGGTCGATCGACAGCCAGACGTCGTTGCCGGGGATCGGCGGCTCGTAGTCGTACTCGCGCACGACCTTGCGGCTGGCGTCGACCTCGATGAAGCGAGTGCCGGGCACCCCCCGCAGCTCGTCCTCGAACACCAACTCGACGCCGGTCTTCCCGATCTCGTGGTTGAGCTGGTACGTCTTCGCGCCAGCAGCCTCGGGGTCGATCAAGGTGTTGCGCGCCTCCCACTCGCTGCGGGTGATCGGCCCGACGTAGCCGAGCAGGTGGGCGGCCACGCTGCCGTAGGGGTAGCTGCGCACCGTGCGCTGCACCACGTTGACGCCGGGGAACTGATCCTGGCGTTCGCCGAGGAAGACGAGCAGCTCCGGGTTGACGTCGACCGCGACGGGCACTCGCTCGAAGGGCCCGTAGGAGCGGTCGCCGTACTGGTCGACGATGTCCTCGACCTTGGTGAGGCGACCCGAGCGGCTGACCGCGATCGCGAGCTCGAGGAACATGTCGTCGCGCTCGACCGGATCGAGCTCGTCGACGATGCCGCGGTCGATGGTGACGACCTCGACGACCGTGTTGTCGACGATGACCCGGCCATTGCGGTCGAGAATGCGGCCGCGGGGCGCCTCTTCGTAGACCTCCTCGAGCACATTGGTCTGCGCGCGTTGCTGGAGTTCCTCGCGCTGGGCCTCCAGGCCCTGCAGGTACCACAGGCGCGCCACGAGACCGCCGAAGAGGACGAGGGCGACGAACGCGAACACGCGCATGCGGAGCGCGCCGTCGATCATCGGCGTTCGACCTCTCCGGCGAGCGCCCAGGCCATGATCGGAGCGGCGATCGGCGCCAGAACGGCGTTGAACAGGCCGACGACGACGGCGATGACGAGCAGGTCGACCGAGATCAGCCCGCTCTCCCCCACGATCGCGCCGAGCAGGGCATAGCCGAGCACGCTCGCCGCACTGCCGACAGCGACCACACCGACGAGCTGGGTACGCGTGTCGTGGAAGAGCCCCTCGTTGAGGGTCGCGACGACGTAGGCCACGATCGCGAAGGTGATCGCCGACACGCCGAGTGGGGTGGGCAGATACACGTCCCACAGCAGGCCGGCGACGAAGGCGATCAGGGGCCCGCGCTCGGGTCCGATGAAGAACGCAGCGGTCACCGCCACCAGCGCGAGGAGTTCGGGGGCGACACCCAAGACGCGGACGTCGACGAAGACGGTGAGTTGGACCACAAGCGCGACCACGAAGACGATGGCGAGCCGGACGGGCGTGCTCACGAACCCTCCTCGTCGAGCGTCGTGGTGGTCAGGGGCACCGACGTGCTCGGCACCGGTTCGTCGAGCGGGACCTGATCGACACCCTCGGCCAACAGGACCGTCACGAAGCCGAGATCGGTGATGTCGTTGGCGAGCGCGACGCGCACGTGCATCGTGAGCATGTCCTCGTCGCCGGGCACCACCTCGACGATGCGGCCGAGCGGGATCTCGGCCGGATAGCGACTGGTCGCCGCGGTGACGACGACCGTGTCGAGCGCCGGCAGCAACGACAGGTCGCCGTTCTCGGGCCACTCCAGCCCGGTGTCGACCAGAAAGATCGACGGGTCGTCGGCGTCGACGTGCCCGAGGCCGACCTCGTCGGTGTCGGCGAGCCGGACACCCACGATGAGATCGGGGTCGGTCAACAACAGCACGGCCGAGGTGGTCGCGTCGACGCGCTCCACCCGGCCGACGAGCCCGGCGCCGGTCACCACGGCCATGCCCTGTCGCACGCCGTCCTGAGAACCCCTGTCGATCGTGATCACATCGTCGTCGAAATTACCGACGGCGCCACGGACAACGGTCGCGGTCACCCGGGCGACGTCGGGACGGAAGTCGATCCCGGTCGCAGCACGGAGCCGTTCGAACTCCGCTCGCTCGGCCTCAACCGCCAGCTCGTTGCCTTCGAGTTGCTGGATCCGCTCGGTGAGCAGGCGGTTCTGCTCCTCGAGATCGTCGTAGTCGAAGACCGCGTTCCACGCATCGGAGAACGGCGACACGACCGCGCCCGCCACCTCGGTGACCGGGTGCAGAAGGTCGCGGACGAGACGTTGCGCCGTGCCGAGCGGGCCGAAGCTGCTGAGGTCGAGCGAGAGCAGGGTGATCGCCGTCAACACCAACAGGATCAGGCGGTGGCGGGAGGTCCCGATGGAGCGCTGGGTCAGCGCCATGGTGCGACGACTAGAGCTCGCCCGAGCTCAGTACCACGCCGCGCAGTGCCTCGAACTCTTCCAGGACCTGGCCCGAGCCGATGGCGACGGCGTAGAGCGGATCCGGAGCGAGCTTGATGGGCATGCCGGTCTCCTCGTTGAGGCGCTCGTCGATGCCCCGGAGCAGCGCACCACCACCGGCGAGGGTGATGCCGCTGTCCATGATGTCCGCCGCAAGTTCGGGCGGGGTCTTGTCGAGGGTCGACTTCACGGCGTCGCAGATCGCGGCGACCGGCTCTTCGAGGGCCTCGCGGATGTCGTTGGTGGAGATGACGATCGTGCGGGGCAGGCCGCTGACGAGGTCGCGGCCGCGGATCTCGGCCCGCAGTTCCTGCTCGAGCGGCCACGCCGACCCGAGTTGCATCTTGATCTCCTCGGCCGTGCGCTCGCCGAGCGCCAGGCTGAATTCCTTCTTGACGTACTGGATGATCGCGTCGTCGAGTTCGTCGCCGCCGACCCGAGCCGACTGGCTGGCGACCACGCCACCCAGCGAGATGACGGCGACCTCGGTGGTGCCGCCACCGATGTCGACGATCATGTTGCCGGTCGGGTGCTGCACCGGCAGACCGGCGCCGATGGCCGCGGCCATCGGCTCTTCGATGATGTAGGCCGGCTTGCGAGCGCCGGCGAACTCGGCGGCTTCCTGCACGGCTCGCTGCTCGACGCCGGTGATGCCCGACGGGACGGCGATGACCATCCTGGGCTTGGCCCACTTGCGCTGATGCACCTTCTGGATGAAGTAGCGCAGCATCTTCTCGCAGATCTCGAAGTCGGCGATGACGCCGTCCTTGAGCGGACGGATCGCCTGGATGTTCGACGGCGTACGGCCGATCATCCGCTTGGCCTCGAGGCCCACGGCGAGCGGGCGGCCGTCGTTGGTGTTGATGGCGACCACCGACGGCTCGTCGAGCACGATGCCCTCACCACGCACGTACACGAGCGTGTTGGCGGTACCGAGGTCGACGGCCATGTCCCGTCCGACGACGGCACCGAAGCTCGTGAGCAGCGAATCTGCAACCATGAAAGTGCCTCAGTCGACGGGGTCGGGTCGGGTGCGCAACGGCGAAGACCCGTCGGTCTCCACCTCGTGGTCGGCAGTCTACGCCAAAAAGGTCACCAAACTGCAACACTCGTATGGGCCGTATTGACCCGAACGCAGGGCGTGAGATCCATCGCGCGGCGGGCGCGCCCGCCGCCCGATCGGCGGACCGTCGCCCGGCCGGCGATCAGCCCAGCCCGGGGAAGAAGATGTCGATCTCGCGGGCGGCCGACTCGGCGGAGTCAGAGCCGTGGATCAGGTTCTCGGTGAACTCGGTACCGAAGTCGCCACGGATCGTGCCGGGCGCCGACTTCATCGGGTTGGTGGCACCCATCATCTCGCGCACGGTCTCCCAGGTGCCCTCGGGGCCTTCGAGGACGGCGACGAGCGCGGGGCCGCGGCTCATGAACGCGACGAGGTCATCGTAGAAGCCCTTGCCGACGTGCTCGTCGTAGTGACGAGCGAGGGTGTCGGCGTCGAGGGTGCGGAGCTCGGCGGCGACGACCGAGAAGCCCTTGGTCTCGAAGCGGCT
>JBCBYI010000078.1:0-16755 GCA_039815945.1 Actinomycetota bacterium
GTGCCTGGTCCGGCACCGTGCTCGGCGACGACGAAACGTTCGGGTTCGCCCGCCGCTCGCCACCACGTGTCGATGGCGTTGCTGATCACCGCGCCGAACAGCGGGCCGACCTCCGGCGCGGTGATGAAGTCGCCGCGGCGGCCGGCCTGGCCACCGGTGGCGTAGAAACCCTCGGCGTCGTCGTAGAGGGCTGCGTCGACGAACGCCGACACGGGGATGGGACCGTCGCTGACGATCCGCGCTCGGAGTCGATCGGCCAGCGACGTGGCCGTCATCGGCTCAGCCGCCGAGGCCGCCGGCGAGCAGGGTGACGTCGAACTCGCTCACCAGCGGCGGGTAGACGCCGAAGGCGATGGTGAGGGCGACGGTGATGGCGAGGGCGGAGACGAGCGACGCCGGGACCCGGATCGGGGTGGTGTCGCCGTCGGGCGCTTCCTCGGCCCACATGCCCAGGCCGATGCGGGCGTAGTAGTAGAGCGCGATCACCGAGTTGACGGCGACGAACACACCGAGCACGACGCCCGCTGCGGTCTCGGCGTCGATCACGGCCTCCATGACCCGGAACTTGGCCCACCAGCCGCCGAGCGGCGGGATGCCGGCCAGCGAGAAGAGGAAGACCGTCATCGCCACGGTGAGACCCGGGGCGTAGCTGAAGAGGCCCTTGAACGAGTCGATCTCAGCGGAGCGGGTCTTGCGAGCGACCGCCATCACGACCGCGAACGCACCGAGGTTCATCGCCGCGTAGACCAGCAGGTACGTGACCGTGGCGGTGAGCGCGGCGTCGCCGACATCGCTGGCGACGGCCAGCGGAGCCAGCATGTAGCCGGCCTGCGCGACACCGGAGTAGGCCAGCATGCGGACGATGTTGGTCTGGCGCAGCGCGATCAGGTTGCCGACCGTCATCGACGCGGCGGCGAGGATCCAGATCAGCGGCTCGTACACGTCGTCGCGACCGAAGAAGCCGACGAAGAGCAGGTTGAGCAGGGCCACGAAGCCGGCGGCCTTCGAAGCGACCGAGAGGAATGCGGTGATCGGCGTCGGCGCACCTTCGTAGGTGTCGGGTGCCCAGGTGTGGAACGGGAACGCCGACACCTTGAAGGCGAAGCCGATGATCACGAAGGTCACGCCCATGACCACGATGGCCGATGGCGAACCGTCGACGCTGATCGCATCGTTGATGTCGGTGAGCAGGGTCGAGCCGGCTCCGCCGTACAGCAGTGACATGCCGTAGAGCATGATCGAGGAGGCGAACACACCCATCAGGTAGTACTTCAGACCCGCCTCGTTGCTCTTGAGATCCCGCTTGCGCCAGGTGGCCAGCATGTAGGCCGGAATCGAGAGCAGCTCGAGCGCCACGAAGATCGTGATGAGGTCGCGAGCGGACGCCATCAGCACCATGCCGAGGATCGAGCTCAACAGGAGGCCGTAGTACTCGTTCTCCCAGTAGTCGCCCTCGGCGACATAGTTGGTCGAGAGCAGGATCACCACGTAGCCGGCGAGCAGGAACATGGCCTTCATGACAAGGGCGTAGTTGTCGACGACGAACGCACCGCCGAACATCTCGCGGTCCTGGCCGTCGATCGCCAGGGTGATGATCGGGATCATCGTGACCAGCAGGGCGATCGAGGCGATCGCCGAGGTGAGGCGACGGCCCCGCTCGAGCCAGATGATGTCCATCAAGGTGACGAGCGCGCCGAAGGCGAGGAGGGTGAGCTCCGGCGCGGCGGCGTGCCAGTCGATGGCGGGTCGAACGAATTCGACCTCTTGGGCGAGCTGGGCGAGCATCACGATCAGCCTCCGAGGGCGGCCGCGGTGGCCTCGGCGACACCCTCACAGCCGTTCTCGAACTGCAGGCAGTTGTTGAGCGACTCGACGACAGCCGGGTCGGTGACTTCGAAGATCAGGCCGGGGGCCACGCCGAAGAGCACGATCAAGAAGAGGAAGGGCGTCCACGACACCCACTCGAGCGGCGTGACGTCGACGATCTCGGGGTCGTCCTTGAACTCCTCGGACGGCTCCCCCATGGCGGTGCGCTGCAGCAGCCACAGGAGGTAACCGGCGGCGAGGACCGTGCCGATCGCGGCGACAACCATGTAGCCGCGGAAGGTCTCCTCGGCGAGGCCGTTGGCCGGGTTGTAGGCCGACAGGATGGCGGGGAACTCACCCCAGAAGCCGGCGAGGCCGGGCAGACCGAGCGACGCCATCGAGGTGAAGCCGAGGATCCAGCCGAGGCGGGGCGCCTGGACGAGCATGCCGCCGAGTCGGTCGATCTCGAGGGTGTGGTAGCGGTCCTTCACCGAGCCGGCGATGAAGAAGAGCATGCCGGTGATGAGGCCGTGGGCGACCATACCGAAGATGGCGGCGTTGATGCCGAAATCGGTGAGCGTCGAGATGCCGAGCATCACGAAGCCCATGTGGGCCACCGAGGAGAACGCGATCAGGCGCTTCATGTCGGTCTGGGCCAGACAGCCGAGGGCGCCGTAGATGATGCCGATCACCGCGAGCAGGCCGATCACCGGGGCCCAGGCCTCGGCGGCCTCGGGCAGCATCGGGATCGAGATGCGGATGAAGCCGTAGGTGCCGAGCTTGAGCAGCACCGCTGCGAGGATGACCGAACCCTGGGTGGGCGCCTGGGTGTGGGCGTCGGGCAGCCAGGTGTGGAACGGGAACATCGGGACCTTCACACCGAAGCCGATGAACATGCCGCCGAAGATCAGCAGCTGGCTGCTGCGGGCGATGCCGGCGCCGGCGGTGTCGGTGAGCTCGCGCATGTCGAAGGTGCGCAGGAACTCACCGGTGACGGGATCCTTGGCGAGGAAGAACAGCGCCAAGAAGCCGAGCAGCATGAGCGCCGACCCGAACAGGGTGTAGAGGAAGAACTTCAGCGAGGCGTAGCGGCGGTCGTCGCCACCCCACACCGCGATCATGAAGAACATCGGGAGCAGGACGACCTCGAAGAACACGAAGAAGAGGATGAGGTCCTGCGCCACGAAGGTGCCGATCATGCCGGTCTCGAGAATCAGCATCAGGATCAGGAACGGCTTCGTGTTGCCCGGCGACGGGATGTGGCTCCACGAGTAGAGGAAGACCAGCGGCATCACCAGCACGGTGAGGGCGATGAGCGGCAGCGACATGCCGTCGACGCCGAGCGTGTACCCGGCGCCGATGACGTCGATCCACGGTTCGTCGACGACCCACTGGAGCTGGCCGGCGGCGTCGTAGTCGAAGTCGACCAGCATCGCGATGCCGAGGCCGAGGGTGACGAGGCTGACCGCCAGCGCCCAGCGCTTGTGCAGCTCGTCGTCGTCGCTGGGCATCGCCATCGCGATGACGGCACCGAGGAGCGGCACGAACGTGACGGCGGTGAGGATCCAAGAGTCCATTGCAGTGTGTTCCCGTTACTGAGGTGAGAGCTGAAGAGCTAGAGAGCCAGAAGGAGGACGAAGGCGCCGGCCAGGATGGCCGCACCGGCGAACATGATCGCCGCGTAGTTCTGCACGCGGCCGCTGTTGATGTGTCGGAGTTCTTCGCCGATCGCGTCGGAGGTCCGACCCGAGGCGTTGACCGCGCCGTCGACGAGGCCCTGATCGATCTTTTCGTAGACGAACCGGCCGCTCTGCACGGCGGTGCGTCCGGCGCCGTCGACCGTGCCGTCGAGCACGTTCTGGTTGACCCAGTACGTGGCCTTGGCGATCGGGCCCTTGGTGCCGCCGGCGATGATGCCGGAGTAGAGGTGATCGAGGTAGTACTTGTTCACCAGCAGCTTGTGACCGGCTCGAGCGAACGCGTTGGTGGTGGTGACACCGTTGGGGATGCCGACGAGGTGCTCCCCCGTCTGCTTCGCCAGGCGGTCGACCCGCACGAAGTAGTAGGAGAACGCCGCGGCGGCACCGAGCACGGCGACGAGTGACGCGACGATCGCGAGCCACCAGCTGGGCGTGGCGTGATCGACCGCCGGGAAGTACGACGAACCGGCCGGCTCGACGAAGTGCAGGAAGCGCTCCTGCCACCCCGAGGGCTCCTTCTTCGAGCCGGTGAGGAATCCGGGCGGGAGGTTGACGAAGCCGATGAAGATCGAGAACGCCGACAGGATGTAAAGCGGGTACAGGATCCGCGGGCCCGACTCGTGCGGCTCACCGTGGTGCGCATGATCATCGGCGTGATCTGCATCGTCGCCGGCATGCGCCGGAACCGCGTGATCGTCCGCATGAGCGTGGTCGTCGGCGTGATCATCGTGGTGGCCGCCGCGGTACTCGCCGTGGAAGGTGAGGTACACGCAGCGGGTCATGTACGCCGCGGTGAGCGCTGCGCCGATCATGCCCATGACGAAGTGGAAGGTGTAGCTGCCCGGCGCCGATCCACTGCCGCCGAGGATGCCCCAGCCGCCGGTGTTGACCAAGATCTCGTCCTTGGACCAGAAGCCGGCGAGCGGGAACAGGCCGGCGAGCGCGAGCGAGCCGATCACGAACGTGACGTAGGTCTTCGGCATGAACTTGCGCATGCCACCCATGTCCTTCTTCATGTCGAAGCTGTGCACGGCGTGGGCGACCGAGCCCGAACCGAGGAACAGGTTGGCCTTGAAGAAGGCGTGGGTGAAGAGGTGGAAGACCGCTGCGGTCCACGCACCGACACCGAGCGCCATCGCCATGTAGCCGAGCTGCGACACGGTCGAGTAGGCGAGCACCTTCTTGATGTCGTCCTGCACGAACGCGAGCAGGCCGGCACCGACGAGGGTGACCGCACCGACGGTAGCGAGGAAGTTGATGCTCGAACCCTCGATCTGCATGCCTTCCCAGAACACGGGGAAGAGGCGGGCGACCATGTAGATGCCAGCGACGACCATGGTGGCGGCGTGGATGAGCGCCGAGACGGGCGTGGGGCCGGCCATGGCGTCGGGTAGCCAGGTGTGGAGCACGAACTGGCCCGACTTCGACATGACCGCGAGGGTGAGACACGCTGCAGCGACCACGAGGGCGGTGTGGCTGACGCCGCCCTGGAGGATGTTCTCGTTGATGGTGATCGTGTCGAAGGTGACGCCGTTGCCGGCCGCGAAGAACAGCGTGATCATGCCGACCAGCAGGCCGACGTCGCCGACGCGGTTGGTGATGAAGGCCTTGAGGGCGGCGTCGCTGTTGGGCTTCTCCTCCCACCAGTGACCGATCAGGGCGAACGAACAGACACCGACGAGCTCCCAGCCGACGATCATCTGGAGGATGTTGTCGCTGAGCACGAAGAACAGCATCGACGCGGTGAACAGCGACAAGAACGCGAAGAAGTGCGTGTAGCGACGATCGCCGCTGACGTAGTCGGTCGAGTAGACGTGGACGAGCAGCGAGATCATGGTGACGACGAAGAGCATCATCACGCTGAGGCCGTCGACCATGATGCCGGCGTTGAATTCGATGCCGCCCGACTGCAGCCACTGGGTCGACTGCTGCACCGCGACGTAGGCCTGCTCCTTTTCACCGTCGACCGCTTCGGCGGCGGTGCCGACCGCGAGGGCGACGTTGTCGACGGCGGATGCGGCGCCGTCCTCGACCAGAACGGCAGCCTCCTCGGCCGGCTTCTTCAGTTCGAAGTTGTCGCGGTGGTCGATCCAGGCGGCACCGGTGAGGATCGCGAGGATGAAGCTGATGGAGACGGCGGTGATGCCGAACTCGGCGCCCTTGAACGGCATCTTCTTGCCGAAGAAGAGGATGAGGACGAACGAGATCGCCGGCAACAGGGCGATCAGCCACGCGTTCTCGAGGAACCAGTTGGCCTCGTTGGTGACGGTGGAGACTTCGGACACCGCGCCGGCGGCGAGATTGGCAAACACGACTGACTCAGCCCTTCAGCAGGTCGGCCTCGGTGAGGTCGATGCTGCGGCGGTTGCGGTACATGAGGAGCACGATGGCGAGGCCGATGCCGACTTCGGCGGCGGCCACCGCGATCGTGAAGAGCGCGAACACCGAACCTCCGACGTCGGCACGGAACGCACCGAACGCGACGAGGTTGATGTTGACGGCGTTCAGGATCAGCTCGACCGACATGAGCACGAGCATGCCGTTCTTGCGGGCGAGCACGCCGTAGACACCGAGACAGAAGAGCACGGCGCTGAGGAGCAGGAACTGGTTGAGCAGCATGGTGATCCTCAGTCTTTCCGGGCCACGACGATTGCCCCGATGAGGGCGGCGAGCAGGAGCACCGACACCGCCTCGAACGGGACGATGTACTGGCTGAAGATCGCGTCCGAGACCTCGGTGACGCCCTGCGGCTCGTCGATGTCGATGCGGGTGTCCTCGAAGGAGTCGACGAGGGCGATGGCCATCACGGCGAAGAGCAAGACGCCGACGACCGCGGCCATCGTGCGCTTCTCACCGGCGACGGTTTCGTCGTCGCCCATCGACGCTCGCGTCAACATGACGCCGAACAAGAACAACACGATCACCGCGCCGATGTAGACCAGCACCTGGGTGACGGCGACGAACTCGGCGCCGAGGAAGATGAACTGCACCGCGACGCCCGCCAGCACGACGACCAGCCAGAGCGCGGCGTGGACGACGTTGCCGGTGGTGACCACTCGGAACGCCGCGTAGATCATCGTCAACGCGATCATCGCGAAGAAGATGTTCTGTGCCACATAGAGATCGGTCTCGGGCGAGACCTGGGCCAACAACTGCATCACGTCGAGGGAACCTTCTTGACCTTGGCTTCCGAACCGGCCTCGTAGGGCTCGAAGTCCGGCACCGTCTCCATCCAGTCCGCGAGGCGAGCCTTGTCGTGGAGGAGATCGGCGATGCGGGGCTCGGAGAACTCGTACTCCGGGCTCCAGAACAGCGCTTCGAAGGGGCAGACCTCGACACAGATGCCGCAGTACATGCAGAGCGCGAAGTCGATGTCGAAGCGATCGAGGGCGTTGACCTGGCGGGGCTTGCCACCGGCGCGGCGCGGCGGCGCCTTCTCCTTGTGGCCCTCGATGTAGATGCACCAGTCGGGGCACTCACGAGCGCAGAGCATGCACGCGGTGCAGTTCTCCTCGTGGAGGGCGATCACGCCGCGGGCCCGCGCGGGCGGGGCTTCCTTCTCGTGCGGGTACTGCACGGTCTCGGCGCCCTTGACCGGGTTGGGGATCGGCTTCTTGGGATCCGGGAAGATCGTGCGCAGCATGGTGCCGCCGGTGACACCGAGGCCCTTGACGATTCCGGTCGGTAGGTAACGTCCCATGACTGGCTCCTAGAAGACGATCTTGAGAACGGCGGTGACCACGATGTTGGCCAGCGACAGCGGGATGAGGACCTTCCAGGCCAGCTGCTGGAGCTGATCCTCACGGAAGCGGGGCAGCGAGAAGCGGGCCCAGAAGATGATGAACGTGAGGATCACGACCTTGGTGACCATCACGAGCGGGCCGAGCGCGTTCCAGATGTTGTCGTCGAACTCGAGGCCCGGGATCGGGGCCCACCAGCCGCCGAGGAAGAGCACGGCGGCGATGGCGCTGAAGACACCGGCGGTGGCGAACTCGCCGATGAAGAACAACAAGAAGCGCATGCCCGAGTACTCGGTCATGTAGCCGGTGACGAGCTCGGACTCCGCGATCGGCATGTCGAACGGGGTCTGGGTCAGCTCGGCCTGCATCGCGATCATGAAGATGATGAAGGCGACGAACTGGGTGAGGATGTAGGGGTTGCCGATGCCGCCCCAGCCGAAGATCTCGCCCTCGGCCTGGGCTCGGACGATGCCCTGCATGTTCATCGTGCCGGCCTGGATGACCACACCCATGACGGCGAGGATCAGCGGGAGTTCGTAGGCGATGAGCTGACCGGTGGCGCGAAGACCGCCGAGCAGGGAGTACTTCGAGGCCGAACCCCAGCCGGCCATGAGGATGCCGATCACCGACACCGACGAAACGGCCATTGCGAGGTAGATGCCGAGCTCGGAGTCGATGAAGAACGCATCGGGGCCGCCGGGCACGACGACGACGAGCAGGAACGTCGACATGAGCACGACGAATGGCGCCGCCGCGAAGACGAAGCGGTCGGCCCTGCGCGGGAAGATGTCCTCCTTCTGGAGGAACTTGCCGACCTCGGCCAGCAGCTGCAGCGAGCCAAACGGGCCGGCCTCCATCGGGCCGAGACGGCTCTGCATGAACGACACCAGCTTGAACAGGTGCAGGTACACCAGGGTGCCAGCGACGAGGAGCACGGCGGCGAGGCCGGCGCCGACGCGGATACCGGTCTGTTGCCAGTACGCGAGCTCCCCCAGGATCGCGACGTCGGTCATCTGTCGATGTCTCCCAGGATGAAGTAGAGCGAGCCCAGGATCGTGACGATGTCGGGCACGTAGACACCCTTGAGCAGCCAGGGCGTGATCGAGATGTTGTTGAACGACGCGGAGCGGATCTTCACGCGGTACGGCGTGAGGTCGCCCTTCGACACGACGTAGTAGCCCATGACGCCGAGCGGGTTCTCCGTCTCGACGTAGGCCTCACCGGCCGGGACCTTGATGATGCGCGGCACCTTCGCCATGACGGGACCACCGGGCAGGCCGTCGCAGAGCTGATCGACCATCTTGGTGCTCTCGCGCACTTCCTGGAGGCGCACCCAGAAGCGGGCGAAGGAATCGCCGTCGGGGTGTGTCCAGACCTTCCAGTCGAGCTCGTTGTGCACGAGGCCGTTGGGGTTGTCGCGGCGGGTGTCCCAGTCGACGCCCGAGGCGCGGATGTTGGCACCCGACAGGCCGTAGCTGAGCCCGACGTCGGCGGGAATCACGCCGATGCCGCGGCAGCGGGCTTCGAAGATCTCGTTGCCCTGGAGCAGGCCTTCGATCTCGTCGCAGAAGTTGCGCATCTTCTTCATCGCCCGCTTGGTCTCGGCGATCCAGCCCGCCGGCAGGTCGTCCTTGAGACCGCCGATGCGGTCGAAGTTGGGATGAAAGCGGCCACCGGTGGCGGCCTCGATCTGGTTGAGCACGTGCTCGCGGTCGCGGAAGGCGAAGAACGCCGGCGTCACCGCGCCGACCTGCAGGCCCATGTCGCCAAGGAACAGCGCGATGTTCGCGATGCGGCTCATCTCGAACAGGATCGTGCGGATCCACGCGGCACGAGGCGGCGCCTCGACCTCCATCAGCTTCTCGGCGGCGAGGATGAACGGGACCTCGTTGGCGAAGCTGCCCACCCAGTCGATGCGGTTGATGAGGGTGGTGACCTGCGGGTACGTGCGGACCTCGGCGAGCTTTTCGTAGCCGCGGTGCATGTAGCCCATGATCGGATCGGCGGCGATGACCTGCTCACCGTCGAGCTTGGCGACGATTCGAAGGGTGCCGTGGGTCGCGGGGTGCTGGGGACCGATGTTGAGAGTCATGCCCTCGGTCTCGATCTCCACGTTGACGCGCGCGTCGGCCGCCTGGGCGGCGATGTAGCTCAGCTGCTCGCGATCGGAGATGGCGGTCATGACACGTTCTCCTCTTCGTCGTCGTCGGGCATCTGCTCGACGTCCACGATGCCGGGCCAGGGCTTCAGCCGCCGGGCCAGCAACGGGTAGTCCTTGCGCAGCGGATTACCTTCGAATCCGGCCGGCAGATAGATGTGCCGCAAGCCGGGATGACCCTCGAAGGAGATGCCGTACATCTCCCAGCACTCACGCTCGTGCCAGTTGGCACCGGCATAGACCGACACCCAGCTCGCGACCGAGAGGTCGTCGTCGGGCAGGTCGACCTTCACGGTGACGCCGAGGCCGTTGACGATGTCGTTGACCCGGGCGAAGACCTGGAAGCGGGTCTCGCCGCCGGCGACGCCCGGCTGGATGCTCATGTCGATCTCGGAGGCCTCGTCGTGGCCGAGCGTGAGATCGACCTGGGCGTCCATGTCGCGACCGAAGGGCGAGGGCTTCCAGTCGATTCCCGACAAGAAGTTGAAGTACTGAAAGCCGAGGCCGTTCTTCAGGTAGGCGCCGGTGGCGGCCCAGGCGCTGCGGTCGACCCGGACCCACAGATCGTCGCCGGGCGCGAGGTGCGACCCGACGACGGCGTCGCCGAGTTCGCCTTCGATCTTGGCGAGCAGCGCTTCGCGGGCCTCGTCGGTCTCGACGACCTCGGCCTCGTCGCCGTCCGCGGCTTCGGTGACGGGGGTGTCAGTCGACGACAATCGGCTCACCCTTCCAACGCTCGGCCATGTCCTCGTTCTGGATGCGCTCCTGCAGCAACACGATGCCCTCAAGGAGCGCTTCGGGCCGGGGCGGGCATCCGGGGACGTAGACGTCGACCGGGATGATCTGATCGACGCCCTTGGTGACGGAGTAGGAATCCCAGTACGGGCCGCCGCAGTTGGCGCACGAGCCCATGGAGATGACGTACTTGGGGTCGGGCATCTGCTCGTAGAGCCGCTTGACCGACGGCACCATCTTGTCGGTGACGGTGCCGGAGATGACGACCAGGTCGGCCTGGCGGGGCGAGGCCGGCAGCGGAATCACGCCGAGGCGCATGACGTCGTAGCGCGGCGACGCGAACGCGGCACCCATCTCGATGGCGCAGCAGGCGAGGCCCCACTGGTACACCCACATGGAGTACTTGCGGCTCATGTTGAGCAGCGAGGTGATCGGCTTGGGGATCTTCCCCGATTCGACTAGGCCCACTTGAGAACTCCCTTGCGCCAGGCATAGACGAGGCCCAGCAAGAGGATGAAGATGAAGATCGCCATCTCGATCAGGCCGAAGGTGCCGTAGGCCTCGAGGCGGGTCGCCCACGGGAAGATGAAGACGGCCTCGACGTCGAACATGACAAAGAGCAGTGCGAAGACGTAGTACCGGATGTTGGCCTGCGACCACATGTCGCCGGTCGGCTCGACGCCGGACTCATAGGCCTCGGTCTTGGCCAACGTGGGGTTGTCGGGGCGCAGGATCTTGCCCAAACCCAGGAACACACCGACGAGCGCGACACCGACGAGGCCGAAGATACCGACCGTCAGGTAGCTACGAAGAAAATCCGACACGAGGGATGAGCCTACTGTTGGGGTTTCGGGCAGAACAAAGCGAGGAACCGAACGCTCCCAGCCGCAGCGAGGCTACCTGCGAACCGCCGGATTCACCGGGATCGAGGACGATTTCCCCAGCCGGAATCCGGCCGTTCTTCGCGTGATCGTCAGTCGTCGAACGGGACCACGCGAGCGGCCAACCAGCGGGCCGCGCCGGCCATCAACAACGCCGGCAGCGACCGGCCGAAGATCGGCTCGAGCCGGCCCAGCACCCCGGTGCCAGAGACCCGCCACAGGTCGAGCAAGATCGCCGCGCCGGCCTGCACCACGACCAGCCACGCGATCACGATCGTGGCGGTGCGCAGGCTCGGGACGAGATCGACCCGTGGGGTCGTCGCGACCAAGACCGCAGCACCGAGCACCATGGTGCCGGTGGTCGGTGACGCATTGCGGGTGAGCTCGGCGAGGTCGTCGCTGAACACGCCCCATCGATCGTCGATGAAACCGGCCAGAGGACCCAGCATCCGCAGGACGGCGCAGGCCAACAGCACGACGACGAGAACCTCGCGCGCCTCGTCCCAGCTGACGGGCAAGGACCGAGCGTCGGTGTCGTCGCTCATCGAGTCGCGGTCAGCCGGCGGCGACCAGAACCGGGACCGCGTCGCGGGTGATGTCGTCGAGTTCGCCCGGCAGGAGGCCGAAGCCGACGGTGATCGCGAGCGCCACGATGATCGCGAGGCCGGCCGCGCGCGGCACGTGGATAGCCGGCGCGTCCTCGTCGGCCGTGCCGAGATACATCGACAAGATGATGCGCAGGTACAAGAAGGCGGACACGACGGCGGTGACCATCGCGGCGATCGCCAGCCAGTACGAGCGGGCCTCGACAGCAGCACCGATGACGGCAAACTTGGCGACGAAGCCCGAGGTGAGCGGCACCCCGGCCTGGGCGAGCAGGAAGATCGTCAGCGCCAACGCGAGCGCCGGACGCCGGGTGCTGAGCCCGTCGAGATCGTCGAGGCTGGTGTCGCGGTCGCCTTCGCCCGAGACGATGCTCAGTACGCCGAAGCTGCCGATCACGAGGAAGGTGTAGGCGACGGCGTAGAACAGCACCGACGAGATGCCTTCGTTGGAGGCGGCCTGCACGCCGACGAGGATGAACCCGGCGTGGCTGATCGACGAGTAGGCCAGCATCCGCTTGGCGTCGCGCTGCACGACGGCCATGAACGAGCCGACGACGAGGGTGAGGATCGCCAGGGCGTAGACCGCCGGCTGCCAGTCTTCGGCGTGGTTGGCGAAGGTGGTGACGAAGACTCGCACCAGGGCGGCGAAACCGGCCGCCTTCACCGCGGACGCCATGAAGGCGACGACGGGGGTCGGCGCACCCTGATAGACGTCGGGAGTCCAGGCGTGGAACGGCGCAGCGGCGACCTTGAAACCCAGACCGAGAAGCAGGAGCGCCATGCCGGCCATCAGCAGCCCGTCCTCGATGAGGCGGTTCTGCTCGAGGAAGTCGGCGATGACGATGAGGTTGGTCGAGCCGGTGGCGCCGTAGGTGAGGGCGATGCCATAAAGCAGGAAGGCCGAGGAGAACGCGCCGAGCACGAAGTACTTGAGGCCGGCCTCCTGGCTCTCGGAGCGCCGCATGTGCATGGCGGCCATGACGTAGACGGCGATGCTGAGCGTCTCGAGGGCGAGGAACAACACGATGAGGTCGTTGGCGCTGGCCATGACCGCACCACCGGCTCCGGCGAACAGCATGAGGACGTACATCTCGGCGCCGGCCATGCCTTCGCGCTCGAGGTAGTCGTCGAGCAACAGCGCGACCAGCACGATCGAGCCGGCGATGACACCGGTAATGACGAGCGAGAAGCCGTCGGCACCGAGCTGATCGCCGACGAGACCGAAGGCGCCGTCGACGTCGTAGCGATCGGTCCAGACCCCCCACGTGGCGGCGAGGCTGGTGAGACCGATCATCACCGTCAGCGCGGCGTCGATGCTGAGCTGGAGGTACCGGGCGAGCCAGGCGGCGAGGGCCACGACGACCGCCAGACCGATGTAGAACGCGGGCTCGCCGATGTCGTCGCGAAGATCGGCGAGCGGGATGTCGGTGCCGGCGAACCCGCCGACGACCCACATGGCGACGACCGTGAGGCCACCGACGACGGGAACGATCTGCTCGGCCGCGCCCTTCGGCAGTTGCTTCAGCAAGGATCGGAACAGCACCAGTATGAGGGCGCCGACGCCGAGCGTCAGGATCGGGAGCAGGCCTTCCCAGGCGATCTCGGGGCGGACGACGGTGGGTTCGAGCTGTGCGATCATCCTTCGCCCCCTTCGACCGAAGCCGACGCATCGCCGGTCGTGTCGTCCTTCTTCTCGCCCAGACCGATCAGGTCCTCGACCTCGAGATCCTCACCCTGGTCGGCGTCGGCCTCGTCGAAGTCCTCGACGTTGTCCTCGATGTGGACGATGAGGGCATCGACGGCGGGTTCCATCCGTTCGAGCACCGGTGCCGGGTACAGACCCATGAAGAAGATGGCGGCGAGGAACGGCACCATCACCGCACCCTCGGACCAGGTGAGCTCCTCCATCTCGGCGTTCTCGCCTTCGGCCGGCCCGTGGAAGACCCGCTGGTAGGCCCAGAGCAGGTAGAGGGCGGCGATGATGACGCCGGTGGCGGCGATGATCGCCCACACCCGGTGGGCCGCGAAGGCGCCGAGCAGGGCGAGGAACTCGCCGACGAAGCCGTTGAGACCGGGCAGGCCGATCGAGCTGAGCATCACGATCATGAACACGGCGGCGAAGATCGGCGCCGGCTTCTGCAGACCACCGAGCTCGGAGATCAGGCGGGTATGGCGGCGGTCATAGATCCAACCGACGAGCAGGAACAGCGCGCCGGTCGAGATGCCGTGGTTGACCATCTGCAACAGACCGCCCGAGAGGCCCTCGGTGTTGAGCGCGAACGTGCCGATCACGATGAAGCCGAGGTGGGCCACCGACGAGTAGGCGACGAGGCGCTTGAGGTCCTTTTGCATCGTCGCGGCGATCGCTCCGTAGATGATGCCGATCGTGCCGAGGGCGACGAGCGCCGGCGCGAAGTAGACCGCGGCCTCGGGGAACAGATAGATGCCGAAGCGCAGGAACCCGTAGGTGCCGAGCTTCAACATGACGCCCGCCAGGATCACCGAGCCGGCGGTCGGCGCGTTGGTGTGAGCGTCGGGCAGCCAGGTGTGGACCGGGAAGAGCGGGACCTTCACCGCGAACGCGAGGGCGAAGCTCAAGAAGATCCAACGGGCCGTCGTGGTGGCGAGCGCCTGTTCCTCGGCGAGGTAGACGAGGTCGAACGACACCGCGTTGCCGGTCTCGGCGGCGGTGAGGAAGGCGGTGGCGAGGATCCCGACCAGCATGAACGCCGAACCGAACATCGTGTAGACGAAGAACTTCGTCGCCGCGTAGGCCCGTGCCCCGTGGCCCCATTGGCCGATGAGGAAGTACATCGGCACGAGGACGATCTCGAAGAACACGAAGAAGGCGAAGAGGTCGAGGGCGAGGAAGACGCCCATCACGCCGGCCTACAAAACAAGGAGCCAGGCGTAGTACGCCTTCGGCGTGTGCTCGGCCTCGATCGCGAGGATCGCGAGCGGGAAGAGTGCGGCGGTGAGCACCACCAGCCACAACGAGATGCCGTCGAGGCCGAGGGTCCACGAGATGCCGAGCCCGGGGATCCAGTCGGCGGAGTCGACGAACTGGAACTCGTCGGCGGTGTTCTTGTCGAACTCGACCATGACCCACGCAGTCATGCCGGCGACGGCGCCCGAGACCAGGAAGGCGACCTGCTTGAAGTACTCGGGTCGGCCGTTGGGCAACACGAGCAACAGCAGAGCCCCGAGGAACGGGGTGACCACCATGGCGCTCAGGATCGGGAACGGCACGTCGGCCGTCGAAGCTGCGAACAGAGAAGACATCAGAAGGTCGTCCTCACGAGGAACCACGCGATGAGACCCACCGCACCGACCGCCACGAAGGCGGCGTAACTACGAACCAGGCCGGTCTGGAGCGTGCGCAGGCCCCCGCCGGCTGTACGCACCAGGCGACCGGTGCCGTTGACGATCCCGTCGATGATCGTGGCGTCGAACCAGGCGACGAGGTCAAAGCCCTTGCGACCGGGCCCGCCCATGAAATCGCTGACCGCTTCGTCGTAGCGCCAGCCCCGGGCCAGGATCGGCAGCTCGACCTTGTCGGCCGGGAAGCGCTTCTGGAGATAGATGGCCACCGCCGCCGCGATGCCGATCGCACCGACGACCACGGCGATGATCGCCAGGATCCACAGCTCGCCGCCGGAGAGGCCGAGCTTGTGCTTGTTGCCGTAGAGGGTGGGTTCGAGCCACTTCTCCAGGAAGTGGAGATCCTTGCTGAACGGCAGATTCATCACGCCCGCGACGATCGCGGCGCCCGAGAGCAAGATGAGGGGAACAGTCATCTGCCACGGCGATTCGTGGGGGTGGAACTCGCGGCGTTGCGTGACCGCCTCGGGGAGGTCGTCGTCGCTGATGCCCTCGAGGGCACCATCGCCGCCCGCAGAACCGGCGCTCGCCGCGGCGGCGACCACGGTTGCGACATCGGCGCGGGCCGTCTCGACCTCGGCTCGGGCGGTGTCGACGGAGACCGTGACCTCGTCGACAGCCTCCTGCGCCTTGACCACGCCGTCCTTGGCCTTTTCGAGGTTCTTGGTGGCCTTGTCGAAGGCCTTCTCGTCGGACTCGTCGGCCTCCGCCATCTCGGCCTCGCGCTGATCGAGCTTCTCCTGGGCCTTCTCGAGCTTCTCGGTGGCCTTGACGATGCCCTCTTCGGCCGCACCGATGCCGGCCTCGGCTTCCGTTACGGCGGTTTCGGCCGCGGCGACCCGGTTGTCCCAGATCTCGGAGATCTCCTCGGGGCGCACGTCGGCATAGCGGTACTCGCCGAAGAAGGTCATGAAGACCTGGCGGCTCATGTAGAACGCGGTGAGCAGGGCAGTCACCAGGCCGATGATCCACAGCGCCGGGTTGACGTCGTAGGCGTAGGCGAGGATCTCGTCTTTTGACCAGAAGCCCGAGAAGGGCGGCACGCCGGCGATCGCCAGCCAGCCGACGATGAAGGTGGCCGAGGTGATCGGCATCAGCTTCTGCAGGCCGCCGTAGTGGCGCATGTCCTGGTCGTGATGCATGCCGTGGATGACCGAACCCGAGCCGAGGAACAGCAGCGCCTTGAAGAAGGCGTGGGTGATCATGTGGAAGATCGCCGCGATGTAGGCGCCGATGCCGACGGCCAAGAACATGTAGCCGAGCTGGCTGACCGTCGAGTACGCCAGCACCTTCTTGATGTCGTTCTGGGCGACGGCGATGGTGGCGGCGAACAGGGCGGTGAGCGCACCGACCCACGCGATGAGATCGGTCGACCAGGTGGCGGCCTCGGCGAGCACCGGGTTGACGCGGGTGAGCAGGTAGATGCCCGAGGTCACCATGGTGGCGGCGTGGATGAGCGCGGAGACCGGGGTCGGGCCGGCCATGGCGTCGGGGAGCCAGAGGTAGAGCGGGAACTGGGCCGACTTCCCGGCCGCGCCGATCAACAACAGGATCGTGATCCAGGTGGCGGTGCTCTCACTGATGAGGCCGCCCTCGGCGTTGCCGATGATGTCGACGTATTCGATCGAACCGATCGTCACGAAGATCAAGAAGGTGGCGACCATGAAGCCCCAGTCACCGATGCGGTTGGTGACGAAGGCCTTCTTGCCGGCGGTGGCGTTGGCTGGCTCGGTGAACCAGAACGAGATG
>JBCBYI010000079.1:0-16703 GCA_039815945.1 Actinomycetota bacterium
GAGCACGGCGGTGGTGCCCGGCTCGATCCGGAGGTCGCCCAGGTCGAGCATCACCGTCGACCCCGACGACTGGCGGAGTTCGCTCGCGACGAGCGTCGGCGCGCTCACCGGTCGACCGACAAGGTGTCGAGTCGTCGGCGGTTGCTCGCGAAGACGAGGAAGCCGCCGACCGCCACGAACACGGCGATGAGTTGGGCGATCAACCCGAACGCAGCTTCTGCGCCGCCGGCCTGGTTGGCGAACAGCACGATCGTGAGCCAGGCGATCGAGACGCCGCCGGCCGCGACTCGGGGATCGACTCGGGTCGAGGCGGCGAGGCAGACCGTCGTGACGGCCAGGGCCGGCAGCAACCAGGCGATGCGGAACCAGCCGCCCGTCGGAAGGGCCCAGGCCGTGAGCAGGAGGATCACGCAGCTGGCGGCCACGACGGTGATCGCCCGGATCAAAAAGAGCCGGAAGCCGTTGACCGGTGCGGCGACCGCGACGTCGTGCGTCGGGTCCACGCCCGGGCCGAACGCCAGGGCCACGCCGGCGAGGGGGACGAGCGGAGCGACGGTGAGGAAGGCGATGATCCCGTCGGCACCGGTCGCCTGCGTCGAGGTCGCTGCGTTGGCGGCGAAGAGCACGGCGATCGCCACGGCGATGATCCACGAGCGGCGCAGGGCCGGCGTGGCGGTGATCAGCGGAATGGTCGTGTCGGCTACCCCGAACCGGCGCAGGATCCGGGCGAGGCGCGAGGAGCGGGGCGCATCGAGTTCGGCCTCGACCGCGGCGAAGTTCGCGGCGACCCGATGCAGGTCCGGGCCCGGACTGCTCGCCGCGTCGGCGCCGGCGAGGAACTTGGGTCGTTCGCCGGCGCGGGCGAGCGCCGCTTCGAGCGGGTTGACGGGGTCGCTCATCGGAGCACCTCCTGGAGGATCTGCCGGGCTCGACTGAGCCGGCTCTTGACCGTGCCGGTCGGGACGCCGAGCAGCACGGCGGCCTCGGCGTTGGTCAGCCCGTCGAGGGCGGTGGCGGCCATGACGGCCTGCAGGTCGGGTTCGAGCGCGGCGAACGCCTGGCCGAGTTCGGTGTGGCCGAGGGCCAGTGGGATCTCGTGCTGGACGACATCGGCCATCGGCGTGATGTCCTCGACCGGCGTCGGCGGCGGGTTCTTGCGCATCTGATCGATCAGGCGGCGCACGCCGATGGTCCAGATCCAGGCGCCGACCTCGCCCGTTTCGCGGTAGGAGCTGGCCTGCTTCCAGACGGCGAGGAACGTGTCTTGCACTGCGGTGTCGACCAGCTCACGCCGACCGCACCGTCGTTCGAGTCGAACGGTCAGCCAACCGACGTGTCGGTCGTACAGCACCGCGAGCGCGTGCCGATCCCCGTCGGCGATCCGGTGCACGAGCGCCAGGTCGTCGTCGGGGACCGTGCCAGCGGTGGCCGTCGGGTCGTTCACCAACGTCACGCTAGAACCCGTCGGTCCATCAGAAGGCCACCACCTTGCGGCGACGGAACGGCAGTCGGCGGGTCACCGCCGAGATCCGGGCCCGCCACGCCGGCGGGAACGGGTACGTGTCGCGGGTGTCTCGTCGGAACGGCCACCACATCTGGCCGGGGATGTGGCCCGGCATGTCCTCGTCGTGGCCGTAGACGGCCGGCCGGCGGTCCGCCGGCATGTAGTACGTGCCCCAGAGCAGATCCCACAGCGGCAGCCCGACGGAGTAGTTCGCATGGATCGACTCCGGGTAGTTGGCGTGGTGCCAGTGGTGGAACTCGGGGGTCATCACGATCTTCCAGAAGGGCCGGAACCGCCAGCGGATGTTGGCGTGGGCGAGCAGGCCGAGGATCGTCTGGATGACGGCCACCGCACCGACGACCTCGAACTGAAAGCCGGCGGCGATCAACACGACCGCCGGAAAGGCGATGATCACGCCGTCGAAGGGATGCTGACGGATGCCGGAGATCCAGTCCATCCGGGCCGAGCTGTGGTGCACGGCGTGGAAGCGCCAGAAGAAGCCGATCTCGTGGCTCAGGCGGTGCGTCCAGTAGATCAACAGGTCGAGCAGCAGCACCGCCTCGACCGCGAGCAGCCAGCCGGGCTGGCTCATGACGATCGGTCGCAGCAGCAGGGCCGGCGCCCAGAGCGGGAAGGCCAGGACGGCCAGGACGACACCCGCCACGACACCGGCGATGTTGAGCACCGGTGAGATGAGGGCGTAGGTCAGGTCGGTCCGCAGGCCCGGGCGGCGGATCGGCTGGTCGTGGCGGCGGAACATCTTCTCGAACGGCACGAGGATGACGAACAAGAACACGATGCCGGCGGCGCCCTCGAGGCCGAGGAACAATCCGGCTGGGATCACGGCGAGCAGGGCGGCGATGTGGACCCAGCGCACGACCCGCCAACCTCGCCAGCGGCGATCGGGTCGCGGCGGTGGGGGCGGGAGCGAGGACTCGGGGAGTGCGGGGGACGGGGTGACGTTCATGGGAACCTCCTCACCGCCTCTATCGAGACGGGAGGCTCCGATGGTTCACGCCGCCCAGAGATTTCTCCGGTTCGATCCTCAGCCGGGCTCGGCGAGGGCGTCGGCGAGGCGCTTGAGCATCGCCGCCGTCTGCCCGCGGGTGACCGGGCTGTTCGGATCGAACGTGGTCGACGAGGTGCCGGTCGTGACCCCCACCTCGGCCGCCCAGCCGACCGGGCCCGCCTGCCACGAGGCGGTCAGGTCCTGGAAGCGAGCGGCGTCGCCGACGTCGGGTCGATCGACCAGACGCCACAGGAAGGTCACCAGCTCGGCTCGGGTGGCGACCCCACCGGGGGAGAAGGTCGAATCCGACGTGCCGGTGGTGATGCCGTTCTCGGCCATCCAGCGCACGGCATCTCGGTAGTAGGCGTCGTCGCGGACGTCGGCGAAGGTCGGCGCGTTCGGCGAGGGGGCGGGGGCACCGGCCATGCGCCATACGAAGGTGGCCGCTTGGGCCCGGGTCACGTAGCCGTTCGGGCTGAAGGTCGACGGGGTGGTGCCGGTGGTGATCTCGTTCGCGACCAGCCACGAAACCGGCAGCTGCTGCCACCCGGCGTTGACATCGACGAACGGGAGCGCCTGCAACGTCGCGCCGTTCCAGCACGGGGTGGTCCAGGCGCTGAACTCGAGTTCGGGGCAGATCGGACCGGTGATGCCCGAAGCGGGCGATCCCGACGATCCAGCCAGCGGGTCGAGGATGCAGCTCGAGTACACGAACGGATCCATCGGCGCGCCCGACATCGTGACGCCGCTGATGGTCACGTTGTAGCAATCGTCGCCGGTGGTGGGCGTCGGCATGGGACCGGAGTCGGTGTCGCCGCCGACGGCCCACACGATCGAGGCCTCGGGGGCGATCAGCCCTCCGGACTGGATCCGCTCGAGGATCTCGACCTGCACGGGACCTGCGTTGTTGCTGACCGTCACCGTCGCCGTGGAGAAGTCGGCTCGGGCCAGGGAGAACGACCAGCGACCCCACACGGTCTCGGCCGGCACGTACCCCGACGGCGGCCAGGCGACGAAGTCTCGATCCTCACGAACGTCGGGGCGCTGATTCCAGAGGTTGGCGTCGAACACGTGCAGCGTGTTGGACGACCAGTTGCCGGGGCCGAACGGCACATCGCCGGTGCCCATCTCCTGCACCTGCGGGTAGAGGATGGTGCGGCGATGTCCGACCTTCGTGTTCGAGGCGCCGAAGTCCTGCATGTAGGCGTCGATCGCGTCGACGCCGGCCAGACCGAGCGCCAGGTTGCTCTTGCCTGCGGCGGTGGCTCCGGCGCTGGTGTGGCACGCCCAGCCGCCGCCCGGAGCGTGCGACAGTTCGCCGGCAGCGGCCATCATCGTCGCGGCTTGCTGGTTGGCCGAGCTGAACTCGGCGTTCTCGACCACGGTGTCGAGGCCCGCCATCCGGCGGTACCAGTTGACCCGCTGCAGCACGCTGTCGCGGAAGGCCTGGCTCGTCGTACCGGCGACACACGAGCCGACGTCGCCCGTGAAGCCCATCGCCGGTTCGGTTCGACCGAACTCGGTCTCCCATGCCGCGAGCACCGCGTCGCGGTCCCACGTGTCGATCCACGGGTCATCCTGGGCTCCGGCGGGGCTCGCCGGAACGGCGACCACCACAGAGGCCAGCAGAGACGCTGCGATCAGCGACCAGATCTTTCGCCCACGATCCATGGGCGGATCTACGGCCGGAAGACCCGGTCACTTGAGTGGAATCGAGGACTCGGGACCCAGGTCCTAAGATCCGGGGACTATGGGGAGGACGACCTGATGAGTGAAGTCGACATCCGGCCGGTTGCCGGCATGGGCGCTGAGGTGCACGGTCTCGACATCGAGGCGATCGACGAGGGGGTCGCAGCGCAGTTGACCAAGGCGCTCGGCGATCACCTGATGCTCGCGCTGCCCGGGCTCGACCCGTCGCTCGAGGGCCTTCGTGACATCGCCGCGCTCTTCGGCACCGTCGACCCAGTGCCCTATCTCGACTCCGTCGATCCCGACGTGCCGGAGGTGATCAGCCTCGACTCGATGTACCAGGTCAAAGCCGACCTCTGGCACACCGACGCGACCTTCCTCGAGCAGCCACCGGCGATCGCCTTGCTCCACATGGTCGACTGCCCCTCCTACGGCGGCGACACGATGTTCGTCGACTGCCACGCCGTCTACGAGTCGCTCTCCCCGGCCATGCAGGCGTTTCTCGCCGGCCTCACCTGTATCCACGACGACGCCCGTGGTGACAAGCAGGCCGAGCACCCGGTCGTCCGCACCCATCCCGACACCGGCCGGCCCGCGTTGTTCGTCAACAAGCAGTTCTCGCGCCGCATCCCCCAGCTGTCCCGACCCGAATCGCAGATGCTGCTGACGTACCTGTTCCGCTGGCAGGAGCAGGTCCAGTTCTCCGCTCGCTGGCGTTGGTCGCCCGGTGATGTCGTCATGTGGGACGAACGGGTCACCCTCCACATCATGGTCAACGACACCGAAGGCCGTCGCGAACTGCGCCGGGCGAGTGTGCTCGGCGACCGGCCCGCAGCCCACGACCCCGCGGCGATCGGCGAGCCGTTCGGTCTCCCGAAGACGGCGTCGTCGGGCTTCTTCGGCATCGGCGGGTACGAGTTCTGATGGCTGCGCTCTCCGCTGACGACCGCCGCGGCCTCGACGCCGCGATCGACGAGGCCCGCATCGGCCGGGCCGAGGGTGGCATCCCGATCGGTTCGTCGTTGATGATCGACGGCGAGATCGTCGGCCGCGGGCACAACCGGCGGGTGCAGAAGGGCAGCGCGATCCTCCACGGCGAGACCGACTGTCTCGAGAACGCCGGTCGGCTGCCCGCATCCGCCTACCGGCGAGCGACGCTCTACACGACACTGTCGCCGTGCGACATGTGCACCGGCGCCGCGCTGCTCTACGGCATCCCCCGCATCGTGATCGGCGAGAACGAGACCTTCATGGGCGCCGAGTCGTACCTGGAATCGCGAGGGATCGAACTCGTGCGGGCCGACGATCCCCAGTGCGTCGAAATGATGACCGAGTTCATCGCCGCCGAACCCGAGCTCTGGAACGAAGACATCGGCGAATAGCCGACAGCGGATCAGCCGGTGGTCGGTGTGATCAGCCAGCTCACCCGGCGGCGGATACGCCCTCGGCGGGGACACCGGCGATGACGCCGTCGATCCCGAGGTCGAACAGCGAGCGGTAGAACGCCTCGTTCTCCTGATCGTCGGAGTTGGGCCAGATCCACAGCCCGACGCCTTCGGCCTGGATCCGGGTGATCAGTTCGGGATCGAGGATGTCGATGCCGAGGCGCTCCGGCGGAAGCTGGGCGACCACGTCCTGCGCGGCGAGTTCGCCGGTGCCGAAGTACCACGCGACCATCGCGTCCTCGCCCGGACTGGTCGCAACGGTGGGTGCGAACTCGCGGAACGCTGCCATGACCTCGCTGGAGAACGAGGTCACGATCACCGAGTCGACCCGACCGAGCTCATCGAGTTCGGTGGCGAGGACCTGGGCCGCCTCGATCGCGTAGGCGATGTCGTTCTCGCCGTCGTCGAGCGGCACCTTGATCTCGATGTCGAGCACGTGGTCGGGGAAGGTCTCGGCCACCGACCGGAAGGTTTCGATACGGAAATCGTCGGGTCCGTAACCCTGGGGTGGCGCAACGGCGCCCGTGCGCATGCCGCGGAAGGGGTACTGGTCGTCGGGCAGGTCGCGGGCTTCGCCCCGGTCGTGGAACCAGTAGGCCTTGTCGAGTTCCTGGAGTTCGGCGACGGTGAGGTCTCGGACCCGGCCGGTCGTCTCGGTGCGACGATCGACGGTGGCGTCGTGGTGGATCACGAGCACACCGTCGGCGGTCATCTGGAGATCCATCTCGAGCACGTCGGTACCGGCGAGCGCCGCCTCGGTGAAGGCGTACATCGTCGAGTGGGGATACGCCCGGTCGCCGCCGCCGTGAGCCGCAACGACGAGACGTTCGAGCGCGAGCAGGTCGACGACGGTCGAGGCCTCGGGGGCGACGACGCCGCTGAGCGCCGGTGCGGCCGTCGTCGTGGTCGGCGCCGCAGTCGTGGTCGTGCTGGTGGTGGTCTCCGGCGCGGCGGTGGTCGTCGTGCTCTGCGCCAGCGTCGTCGTGGGGCTGTCGTCGACGTCGAGCGTGTCGGCCGAGGTCTCGTCGCCGTCACCTCCTCCGCAGGCCGTGGCGAACAGAACGAGGACGAGAATCGTGAGGAGGCGCCGCATGCCCAGAGCCTACGAAGTCCGTGCGGGGTGACGGAAACCGAACGTTGGAAGGTCGGGTTGGGTACCGAAACCACCGCCCGAACGCACTTTTCAGGAAGGGTGTTTGATGGGTCGTCCGTTGGGCAACGCTTCCGACGGCCCCCAACGTGTCCCAGGAGCGTTCATGAGTTTCGAGAACCTGTACGAGTACACGCCGACACAGTACGAACTGGTGCTCAGCGTGTTCACCCTCACGGCGGCGGTGTTCGCTGCGGTGCTGGTGTATTCGATCGCGACTGCGGGCAGCATCGCGCCGCGCTACCGCCTGACGTCGTACCTCACCGGCGTCGTCATGGTGTCGGCCACGCTCGAACTCGGCCTGCTTGCGTTCCAGTGGGACAGCGCCTTCTCCTGGACCGGAGACGCCTATGTCCTCACCGGCGATCTCTTCTCCAACGGCTTCCGGTACATGAACTGGAGCATCGACGTCCCGGTGCTGCTCACCCAGTTGCTCATCGTCGCCGGCATCACCGGCGCGACGTTCAAGAAGCGGTGGGCTTCGTTCGTCATCGCCGGACTCGCCATGATCTGGACCGGCTACATCGGCCAGTTCGACGAGGTGGGTGGCGGCACCCAGTTCTGGGTCTGGGGCATCATCAGCACCGTTTTCTACCTGTGGCTGCTCTGGGTGGCCTACGAGACCATTCGTGACGCCAAGGCGACGGCGTCGCCCGGCGTCGCCAAGCTCTTCCACTCCACCTGGCTGCTGTTCCTCGTCTCGTGGACGATCTACCCGCTCGCCTACCTGATGCCCCAGATCGAGGCGTCGGCCAACGGCGTGGTCATCCGCAACCTGATCTACAGCTTCGCCGACATCTCCTCGAAGGCCGTCTACGGCGTCCTGCTCGCCGTCATCGCCCAGAAGGTCAGCATCGAGAAGGGCTTCGCGCCGGCCAAGGAGTCGGCGTTCTGGGAGTCCGAGGACGACACCGCGACCGTCTGATCGCACCCTGGCGCCGCCCGTCGGCGCCGATTTCCCCCAATCCGCGCGGGGCCGGCTGGTTGGGCCGGCCCCGTGTCGCGTCCGGGCTCAGGCCCCGAGGTCGACGACGAGCGGTGCGTGATCGGACGGCCGTTCGTGCGCTCGAGCCGCTCGGTCGACCCACACGTCAGTGGCGGCCTCGGCGATCGACGGCGAGCACAGGGCCAGGTCGATGCGCAGCCCTCGGTCCTTCTCGAACTGGCCAGGGCGGTAGTTCCACCACGTGAACTCCGGCGTGTCGGGATGACGGTCGCGGGCGAGGTCGATCAGGCCGAGTTCGAGCAGTCGCTGGATCGCGTTGCGCTCGGGCGGACTCGCATGGGTTCGGCGACGCCAACGCTTGGGGTCGTAGACGTCTTGGTCGGCAGGGGCGACGTTCATGTCGCCGGCGACCACCGACCGGCCCTCGGCCGCCCGGACCGACTGCAGTTCACCTCGAAGGCGTTCGAGCCAGACGAGCTTGTACAGGTAGTGGGGGTCGTCGAGTTCGCGACCGTTGGGAACATAGACCGACCAGCACCGGACGCCGCCGCACGTGGCGGCGATCAGCCGCGGCTCGTCGAACGGGGCCGACACCGGGCCGGTGAAGCCCCGCTGCACGTCCGTGACGCCGACGCGGCTGGCGATCGCCACGCCGTTCCAGTGGTCGACGCCGTGATGGGTGACCTCGTAGCCGGCATCGGTGAACGCGGCGAACGGGAAGTCGGCCTCGCCGCACTTGGTCTCCTGGAGGAGTACGACGTCGGCCTCGTGGTGGGTCGCCCACGCCACGACCTGGTCGACCCGAGTGCGGATCGAGTTGATGTTCCACGTCGCGATCCGCATCGGCGCCAGACCCTACGGGTCGCCCCGGCTAGGTTGCGACCCGTGCAGCAGTACACGCGCGACTTCATCGAGTTCATGGTGCGATCCGACGTGCTGACCTTCGGCGACTTCACGACGAAGTCGGGCCGCCGGACGCCGTTCTTCATCAACACCGGCCGCTACCGCACCGGCGAGCAACTCGCCCGGCTCGGCGAGTTCTACGCCGCCGCGATCGACGAGACCTGGCCGGCCGACGTCGACATCCTCTTCGGCCCCGCCTACAAGGGCATCCCGCTCGTCGCGACCGCCTCGATCGGTCTGGCCGCCCGCGGGCGTGACGTCGGCTACCTGTTCAACCGCAAGGAGGCCAAGGACCACGGCGAAGGCGGCGTCCTCGTCGGAGCTCTGCCCTCGGACGGTGACCGCGTGTTGATCGTCGAGGACGTCACCACCGCCGGCACGTCGATTCGAGAGACCGTGCCGCTGCTGCGGGCGCATGCCGCTGTCGAGGTGGTCGGTCTGATCGTCTCCGCCGACCGCCAAGAGCGCGGCACCGGCGCGCTGTCGGGGCTCGCCCAGGTCGCCGAGGACTTCTCGATGACCACCCGAGCGATCGTCACCCTCGACGACATCGTCGAACACCTCCACGGCCGCGAGATCGACGGCACGGTCGTGCTCGACGATGGCATTCTCGAACGAATCCACGCCTACCGGGAGCAGTACGGCGCATGAGCGACGACACCGTCACCCTCGAGATCTCCGCACCCGACGACTGGCACGTCCACCTGCGCGACGACGAGATGCTCGACGCGGTGGCGCCCTACACGGCCAACGTCTTCCGCCACGCCGTCGTGATGCCCAACATCACCCCGCCGGTCACGTCGACCGCCGCGGCCGCCGCCTATCGCGAGCGGATCCTCGCGGCGGCCGGTCCCGAGGCCCGGCCCGACTTCACGCCGGTGATGGTCCTCTATCTCAACGACGCCCTGGAGATCGACGATCTCCTCGCCGGCGCAGCCGACGGCATCGTCTTCGGTGCGAAGTACTACCCAGCGGGCGCCACCACCAACAGCGCTGCCGGCGGCAGTTCGCTGCTGGCGTTCCGGCCGGTGCTCGAAGCGATGGCCGGCGCGGGCATTCCGCTGCTGGTCCACGCCGAGTCGACCGACCCCGAACTCGACATCTTCGACCGAGAAGCCGACTTCATCGAGAAGCAGCTCCTGCCGGTCGTCGAGCAGATTCCGGAGTTGCGGGTCACCGTCGAGCACATCTCGACGCGAGCCGGTCTCGACATCGTGAAGGACCATCCGCAGGTGGGCGGTTCGATCACGCCCCACCATCTCACCTGCGATCGTTCTGACCTGCTCGCAAACGGGATGCGGCCACATCTGTACTGCAAGCCGGTGATCAACTCCCGTGAGGAGCGCATCGCCATCGCCGAGGCGGCCACCTCGGGCAACCCGTCGTTCTTCTACGGCACCGACTCCGCTCCGCACCCCCTGGGCAAGAAGGAAGCCGAGAAGGTCGCCGCCGGCATCTTCAACGCCCCCTACGCGCTGGAGGTCGTCGCTGAGCTCTTCTACGAGATGGGTTGCCTCGAACGGCTCGAGGGGTTCGTCTCCCATCACGGCGCCGACCACTACGGCGTCGAGCGATCCCCGGCGACGGTCCGCCTCACCCGTCGCCCCGACACCAACGTCGAGCCGGTCGAGGCCATGTTCACTGCGGACGGCACCGAGGTCAGGATCTTCGGTGTCGACGCCGCTCGCCGTTGGACCTGGGAGGCCCTCTCGTGATCCCGATCAAGGACGACAACCCGACCCTGCGCACGCCCTACCTGACGGGACTGATGATCCTCATCTGCGTCGTCGTGTTCATCTGGGTGCAGCCGTCGGCGACGAAGAGCTTCGACATGCCGACCGACGCGGAGACGATCGAGGACATCCGCTTCACCTATGAACGGGCCGCCATCCCATGCGAGCTGAGCGAGGGGCGACCGCTCACCGCGCTCGAGATCACCGCCACGATCCAGGGCGGCAACACCGAGGCGTGCATCGATCGGCTGGGCAGCGGTGGCATCAGTCCGTACGCCGACAAGAACGTCTGGCTGTCGGTGCTCGTGTCGATGTTCCTGCACGCAGGCTGGGTGCACCTCCTCGGCAACATGCTCTTCCTGTGGATCTTCGGCAACAACGTCGAGGATCAGATGGGGCGCTTTTCGTTCCTGCTGTTCTACGTGATCTCCGGCGTGGTGGCGACGGCCGCCCACGTGCTCGTACAGGTCGACTCGACCGTCCCGCTGGTCGGGGCGTCGGGTGCGGTCGCCGGGGTGATGGGCGCCTACCTGGTGTGGTTCCCCTGGGCGCGCGTCCGCACCGTGATCTTCCTCGCCTTCATCCCGGTCTGGCCGCGGATCCCGGCGCTGGTGTTGTTGGTCGTGTGGTTCGCGAGCCAGTTCTTCATCGGCAACGACGCCGGCATCGCGTGGGTGGCCCACGTCGCCGGGTTCGTATTCGGCATGGTGGCGGGGATCATCGCCCGCACCGACGACGGTTTCGAGCGCACGCTGCAGGCGCAGTACCGCCGTATGGCTCGGATTCGCTGAGTAGGCCTTGGCAAGGTAGTTCAAATCTGAAATAATGCCGGTATGGCCGACACCAGCACCCCCCGTTTCTCCGCCATCACCGATCACGGCGACGACGTCGATCGCTCCGACGAGTGGGACCGCCTCCGGGCCGAGCACCTCCACGTCGACCGTCCACCGAGTTCGGCGCGCGGCGTGCACCACCTCGCCTTGCTCTCGTCCGACGTCGAGCAGACGATCGCGTTCTACCAGGACCTCCTCGAGTTCCCCCTGACCGAGCTGTTCGAGAACCGCGACTACACGGGCAGCACGCACTTCTTCTTCGACATCGGCAACGGCAACCTCCTCGCGTTCTTCGACTTCCCCGGCCTCGATCTCGGCCCGTACGCCGAGGTGCTCGGATCCATGCACCATCTCGCGATCTCGGTCACGCCCGAGAAGCAGGCCTACCTGAAGGGCAAGCTCGTCGAGGCCGGTGTCGAGATCGTGTTCGAGCACGAGTCGTCGATCTACTTCAACGGCCCCGACGGTGAACGTCTCGAACTGCTCGCCGACGCGCTCGGCGAGATGTACGGCGAAGACGTCAGCTGAATCTCCCGCCCCGAACGCAAGCGACCGAATAGCGTGCGGCGATGCAGCTGTCCCACGCCGCCCGATCGGCCGAATCCTCGGCCATCCGCGATCTGCTCCGCCACGCCGACCGTCCCGACGTGCTCTCGCTCGCCGGCGGGCTCCCGGCGGCGGAACTGTTCCCCGTCGCCACGATCTCCGAGGTCGCCGGCAGTGTGCTCGCCCGCGCCGACGGCCTTCAGTACGGGCTCTCGGAGGGTGACCTCGCGCTGCGAGAGATCGTCTCCGACGGTGATCCCGAGAACGTGCTCGTCACGACCGGTTCGCAGCAGGCGCTCGACCTCATCGGTCGGGTCGTGCTCGATCCGGGCGACCCGGTCGTGGTCGGTGATCCCTGCTATGTCGGTGCCCGTCAAGTCCTGTTGGCCAACCGCGCTGAACTGATCGGTGTCGGTGTCGACCACGACGGGCTCGACGTCGACGAACTCGAGTCGCACCTCGCGGGCGGGCTCCGACCGAAGCTCGTCTACGTCGTCGCCAACTTCGACAACCCCTCCGGCGCCGTGCTGGCGGCCGACCGGCGAGCCCGCCTCGCCGCCCTCGCCGACGCCCACGACTTCTTGATCATCGAGGACGATCCGTACGGCGCCCTTCGCTACGACGGCGATCCGGTCGCCCCGATCCCGGGCGATCGGGTGCTGCGGCTCCGTTCCGCATCCAAGACCCTCGTTCCCGGACTGCGGGTCGGCTGGGTGTCGGGACCTCAGTTCGTGATCGATGCGATGGTGATCGCCAAGCAGGCCGTCGACCTCCACACGAGCACGGTGTCGCAGGCGATCGTGCGCGAGCTGCTGCTGCAGCCGGGCTGGTTCGACCAGCACGTCGCCGGACTCCTGCCCTGGTATGCCAACCAGCGCGACACCCTCGTCGCCGCGATCGCCGCCCATCTGCCGGCGGCCGAGTTCCACCGTCCTGACGGTGGAATGTTCGTCTGGTGTCGGCTGCCCGGGAGCGACACCGCCTCGGTGCTCACCGACGCCGTCGAGGCCGGCGTGGCTTTCGTGCCCGGCTCGGCGTTCGCGGTCGACCGCGACCTCACCGACCATCTGCGACTGAGCTTCGCCACCGTCGCAGCTGCACAGCTGCCGGTCGCCGTCGCGCGGCTCGCTCAGGTGGTGCAACCGGGCTGACGCGGCCATGATGGCGGCTCACCGACCCCAGGGGAGCACGCCATGGACACCAGCCGTCTGCAGTCACTGTTCGGACTCGAGGGCAAGCGGGCCGTCGTCACCGGCGGCAGCCGAGGGATCGGGTTCATGATCGCCGAGGGTCTGCTCGACGCGGGCGCCGACGTGATCATCTCTGCTCGCAAGGAGAGTCAGGTCGCCGAAGCGGTCGAGACGTTGTCGGCCAAGGGGAACATCGAGGGGATCCCGGCGGATCTGTCGACCGACGAGGGGCTCGAGCACCTCTCGGCCGAGGTGGCTCAGCGCTGGGACCGGCTCGACATCCTCTGCAACAACGCGGGCGCGTCGTGGGGTGAGCCGATCGAGTCGTTCTCCCCGGCCGGCTGGGACAAGGTGATGAACGTCAACGTTCGCAGCGTGTTCTTCCTCACTCAGAAGCTGCTGCCCCTGCTCCGGGCCGCCGGCACGGCCGAGAGCCCGGCCCGGGTCATCAACACCGGTTCGGTCAACGGCCTGACCCCGCCCGGCATGGACACCTTCTCGTACTCGTCGTCGAAGGCCGCCGTGCACATGCTCACGCGCCACCTCGGCAAGGAGTTGGCGTCGGATCACATCACCGTCAACGCCATCGCCCCGGGCCCGTTCGACTCGAACATGATGGCCTTCGCCCTCAACGACCCGAACTCGCGGGCGGCCATCGCGGCAGGTATCCCGATGGGCCGCATCGGCATGCCCGACGACATGGCCGGCGTGGCGATCTACCTGGCCTCGCCTGCGGGTGCCTACGTGACCGGTGCGATCGTGCCGGTCGGCGGCGGCCTGTCGACGATCACCGAGTAGCTCGCCCGGGCGCGCCGAAGCGCCCGCTCGGTGCGGTTTCAGTTCTGGATTTCGGTGCCGTCGGGTCGGTACGTGCGCCATTGGCCGGCGGGGTCGCGCCACACCGTGTAGTGGTGTTCCTTTCCTCGGTTGTGGCGTCCGCAGAGTGGTGCCCCGTTGCCGGGGTTGGTTCTGCCGCCGTTGGCGTGGCGGTGGGTGTGGTCGATCTGGCATCGATCGACGGGGACTCGGCATCCGGGCCAGACACAGTGTTTGGCTTGCAGCTTGGTGGCCTTGCGGGCCGAGCCGGTGAAGGCTCGGGCGCGTCCGAGGTCGATGACGGTGCCGGCCGCGTCGACGATGACTCGTCGGACCTGTGCCACGAGCGAATGGGCGGCGGCTTCGTAGGGTTCGATGGGTGTGCCGGTGAGGGTTTCGCATCGAACGTCTCGGGGTCGAGGGGTGCGACGGGTTCGCCCTCGAGGCGTCGGAGCATCGTTTCGTAGGTGTCGGCGTTCCAGACGATGTCATGACAGAAATCAGGCGGCACACAGGACGTATCGGCCGATGCAGCGTCTTGGAAGACCTGCCAGAGCGCGTCAGCCGATCGTTGATCGGCTGACCTCGGAAGGTGTGCGTCGCAGGCGTCGTCGCCGTGCTCGGCCCGGGCCTTCTCCCAGTCGGCGTGGAGTTCGGCGGCGGTGTAGTGGGCGAAGATCTCGTCGATCTGCGCGCCCATCATCGACCCGAACCGGCCGTCGAGTGTCCAGGTCAACGACTGGTCGTCCTGGGTCAGCTTGACGCGGCGGGCCTGATGCATTCGATCGTTGGGCTCGGGCCCGTTCTCGTCGGCCAACCGCTCCCACTCACGAACCGCGGTCTCGAAGTCGTCGAACGGCCTCGATGCCATCTCGAGGAACCAGTCCTGCGCGTCGACCATGAAGTCACGAACCCGAACGTTCGAGTGCACTCGCCCGAGCAGGTCGACCTGATCGACCCCGATCCGACCGTCAGTGAGGGCCTCGGCGACCAGCGAAAGGTCCCGGGTGACACGTCCGATGCGCTGCCACCGCGCCGCCGACGGCCCCGACAGCCTGGCCACGTGACGCAGCATCGTCTTCGCCGTGCCGTGCCCATCCCCTCGGAACACCTGGGTGGCCTCGAGCTGGCGGAACAGCTCAGCGCGCCGCGATTCGAGGTGCCGCGCTTCGTCCTCCAGCGCCTCGATCTCCCGGATCGCATCGACCGCCGATGACACGAACATCTGTTCGCAGTATAGTGAGTTTTCCCTGTTATTTCAGGGAAAAGTCACCCGATTAGCTCGCGAGATTCGCCGTGTCGGACGGCATGCCGACTCGTGGTTGCAGGTTGCGTGCGAGAACGGCTGCTTCGATCTCCGGCGACATCCAACCGGTGTCGGTGGTGCCCGGGTTGATGACGTTGGCGGTCACGCCCAGCTCGGCGAGTTCGACCGAGGCGGCGAGGACGATGCGGTCCATCGCTCCCTTGCTCGCGCCGTACGGCAGGTTGCCGGCGGTGTGGTCGCTGGTGATCGAGACGATCCGGCCTGAGCCGGTGGGGCCGGGGAACTGCGCGGCGAACGCCTGCACGAGTTGCCAGGTGGCACGGGCGTTGACCGCCATGTGGCGATCGAAGCTCTCGACGGTGGTCGTCGCGATGTCGCTGTCGACGCTCTCGTAGTGGCACAGCCGAGCGCAGTGATCGGTCCCTCGGCCGCCACGATCGTCGGGATGAGTCCCCCGGTCTCGTCGGGGTCCTCGAAGTCGACCTCGTGAAAGGTCGGAGCGCCGGCGTCGGCTCCCCACGGCATGCGGTCGTCGTGGGCGCGCCAACCGGCGGATGCCACGCGCCAGCCGTCGTCGGCGAGGCGGGTGGCGATGGCGTGACCGATCCCGACCTCCCGGCTCACCCCGGTGATCAGCGGAGCGAGCGGTGCGTCGGTCATCAGAGATAGGTGCCGGTCTGCTCCGGCAGGCCCGGACCCCGAGGCGCCTGCGCGGCACCAGGCTGGGGTCGACCCTGCTGGAGGCGCTGGAGCTGCATCGCCGCCGCGGCCTGCTGCTGGGCCATCGACGCCTGCAGGCCTTGCAGCAGGCCCTGCATCCAACCGACGAGCTGTGCCTGCGCCACCCGGATCTCGGCTTCGGTGGGGATCCCCTGGTCGTCGCAGCAGGCGGTGAACTCCGACAGCTCGTCCATGAGGTCGGCGGAGAGGACGGTGCCGAGTTCTTCGACGGTCTCTCGATGGATCCGGGCGAGCATGCGACGGCTCTCTTCGTCGGTGTCGGCCTGGCGGACTTCGGCCATCAGGGTCTGCACCATCGTGCCGAGCCGGATCAGCTTGGCGGGATCCGACACCGTCGCCTGCTCGGGCTCGGTCGGTGGGGTCGGATCGATGATCTCGGGCGTCTCGGGGGTCGGTGCCTCGTCACTCATGATGCGATCGTGCCACACCCGGAGCGAGTCCGGATGCGGCACGATCGTGGAGGGATCGGTTGTGACGGTCGGGTCAGGCGTCGGCGTCGGGCTCCTCGCCGCGCACACGCTCCACCCGGTCCTCGGCCCGCTCCTCGACATTGGCGAGCTTCTCGGCCGCCTCGTCCTCGGTGATGCGGCCGGCTTCGACCTTCTCGGCGATGCGCTCCTCGGCCTGGTCGACGAGCAGATCGACGATCACGTCGGCGGCGACGCCGTTCGCCTCGGCGACGTCGGCGATCGACTGGCCAGCGTCGAGTTCGGCGCGGAGGGCGTCTTCCTCGATGCCGATGGCGGCGGCGATCTCCTCGAGGTGGCAGCCGCCGCCCCGGTGACCGCGACGACCGTCGCGGCCCTCGGTGCCCTCGGCCTCGGGGTCGGGTACCGGAAGGTAGTCGCCTTCGAAGAATGCGGCCTCGGACACCCAGCGGGTCGGCACCACATCCTTGGGCCACAGATGCGAGCCCGCAACGCAGCGCAAT
>JBCBYI010000007.1:0-38605 GCA_039815945.1 Actinomycetota bacterium
GTAGTTGTCGGTGAACCACCAGAAGAACGCTTCGGTGCGCTCGAGCGAGCGTGCGTAGTCGAACGCCTCGAAGGCGGTGGTGGCGTCGTCGACGAGGTCCGCGAGGCGGTCGAGCATCGAACGGTCGAGGGCGTCGGTGACCTTGCTCGGGTCGATGCCCTCGCTCGGGTCGCCGAAGCCGAGGACGAACTTGCTCGCGTTGAGCAGCTTGATCGACAGCCGGCGGCCGATCTTCATCTGGCCTTCGTCGAACGCGGTGTCGGTGCCGGGGCGGCCCGACGAGGCCCAGTAGCGAACCGCGTCGGAGCCGTACTGCTCGAGCAGTTCGGTGGGGACGACGACGTTGCCCTTCGACTTCGACATCTTCTTGCGGTCGGGATCGAGGATCCAGCCGCTCAACGCACAGTTGCGCCACGGGACGTCGTCGGCGTCGAAGTGAGCGCGGACGACCGTGGAGAAGAGCCAGGTTCGGATGATGTCGTGCGCTTGGGGCCGCATGTCCATCGGGAAGGTCCGGGCGTGGAGATCCTTGTCGGTGCGCCACCCGGTGGCGATCTGCGGGGTGAGCGACGACGTAGCCCAGGTGTCCATGATGTCGGGCTCGCCCATGAAGCCGCCGGCCTGGCCCCGCTGCGATTCGTCATAGCCGGCGGGGACGTCGGTCGAGGGGTCGATCGGAAGCTGATCCTCGGACGGGACGAGTGGCTGATCCCAGACCGGCTCGCCGGCAGCGTCGAGCGGATACCAGAGCGGGATCGGAACGCCGAAGAAGCGCTGGCGGCTGATGAGCCAGTCGCCGTTGAGGCCTTCGATCCACGAGGCGAACCGGGTCTGCATGTAGCTCGGGACCCAGTTCATCTCGTCGCCACGATCGACGAGCGCCTGGCGCAGGTCGTCGTCGCGGCCACCGTTGCGGATGTACCACTGGCGGGAGCTGACGATCTCGAGCGGCTTGTCGCCCTTCTCGAAGAACTTGACCGGGTGGGTGATCGGACGGGGGTCGCCCTCCATCTCGCCGGCCTCGGCGAGCATCTTCGCGATCTCGTCCTGGGCGTTCTTCGAGCGCAGCCCGGCGAGGCGCTGGTAGGCCTCGGTGGCGGCGCCTTCGGGGATCCACTCGGGCGTCTCGGCCGCGAACTTGCCGTCGCGCTGGATGACGGTGCGGACGGGCAGGTCGAGTTCGCGCCACCAGGTGACGTCGGTGGTGTCGCCGAAGGTGCAGATCATCGCGATGCCGGTGCCCTTGTCGGGCTGGGCCAGCTCGTGGGCGACGACGGGGACCTCGACCCCGAACAGCGGCGACGAGACGGTGCCGCCGAAGTGGGGCTGATACCGCTCGTCGTCGGGGTGAGCGACGAGCGCCACACACGACGGGACGAGCTCGGGGCGGGTCGTGTCGATCCAGATGGCTGGTTCATCGCTGCCTTCGGCAGATTCGACGGTGGCGCCTGAAGCATCACGAACGATGCGGAACCGCAGCTTGTGGTATGCGCCCGGCAGTTCCTTGTCTTCCAACTCGGCCTGGGCGACCGCAGTCTGGAAGGTGACTTCCCACAGCGACGGCGCCTCGATCTGGTAGGCCTGTCCGGCGCTCAGGTTGTCGAGGAACGCCAGCTGGCTGATGCGGCGGCAGTGGTCGTTGATCGTCTCGTACGTGCGGGTCCAGTCGACCGAGAGGCCCAGGCGACGGAACAGGCCCTCGAAGGCCTTCTCGTCCTCGACGGTGAGCTGGACGCACAGCTCGATGAAGTTCGGACGGCTGACCGAGATGGTCTGGCGCTTGCCGACCGCCTTGGGATCACCGGCATCGTCGGGCGCCGTGAAGTCGGGTTCGTAGGGGAGCGACGGGTCGCAGCGGACGCCGAAGTAGTTCTGGACGCGGCGCTCGGTGGGCAAGCCGTTGTCGTCCCACCCCATCGGGTAGAAGACCTCTTTGCCCGCCATTCGCTGATAGCGGGCGACGGTGTCGGTGTGGGTGTAGCTGAAGACGTGACCGACGTGGAGTGAGCCCGAGACGGTGGGGGGCGGGGTGTCGATCGAGAAGACCTCGTCACGCGTCTTGGTCGCGTCGAAGTGGTAGATGCCCGTCTCGTCCCATACCGCGTTCCACGTGTCCTCGAGGCCGGCGAGGTCGGGCTTGTCGGGGATGCGGGAGTCGCTCATAGACCGCCGAGGATACCGGGGGGAGGGGGCGGCGAACGGGTTGTTCCACCACGATGGATGAGTCGAGCCCCCACGTCGCGGGGAGGCGGAACTGGTACCGTCTCGCCGTACTCCGGAGGTCGTTGTGTCCGATTCCGAGGCGGGGAAGATCCGCTACATCTTCTCGATCAACACTGGCGACACGGCGCCGATGGCGGCGGTGGCCGAGGAGCAGGTCGCCGAGATCCGCTTCGTGACCACCGACGTCGATCAGCTCAACACGCCCGAGGGCGTGCAGCGACTGATCGACGAGTTCGGTTTGACCGCTCTGCCGACCATCGACGACGCGATCGGCCGGCCCACCAACCAGAAAGAGGCCTTCGGCCCGGCGTCGAGCTGATCGGTACATCCCCCATGACCACGAACTACACGACCAACGAGGCGCGCGTCTCCGGCGTCTCCCCGAAGCTCGTCGATCTCGTCCGGCTCCCGGCCTATCGGACCATCGGCCGCGTCCTGCGCCGGGGGCGGGCCCCGCGCCGCATCCTGATCCTCGGCCACATGCGAGCCGGCTCGACCCTGCTGTCCGAGGTCATCGCCGCGCATCCCTCCGTGCTCGGTTTCGGTGAGCTCTTCTTGCCGGTTCGGGGGCCCAAGGATCTCTGGGCGATCGACGGGAAGTGTCAGCTCCGAGCCGGCTCGCGCACCTCGGCGCGGGGTGAGATCGTGCTCGACAAGCTGCTCCACGACTACTTGTCGCCGCTCGACGTCGGTGCCCGGCTCCGCAACGCCGACACCGCGCTGCTGTTCCTGGTGCGATCACCCGATGGCTCGGTCCCGAGCATGATCTCGACCTTCGGCTTCCGGGAGAAGCGGGCGGTCGACTACTACACCTCGCGGATCGACACGCTCGCCACGATGACCGATTCGATCATCCCCGGAGCCACCTCCGCGGTCACGTTCCACGACGTGACCGAGCGGCAGGACTCCACGCTCGAGTTCCTGAGCGAGCACCTCCGACTCGACCCGCCGCTCACCGGGCGGTTCTCTCGTTCTGAGCGCACCACCGGTGATCGCACGACGAACATAGCCCAGGGCCGCATTCTCAGCAGCGACGAGCGCAGCACCACCGACGAGCGCACGGCCGAACGCCCGATGCTCAGTGATGACGCGCTGGCCGAGTGCTGGGCGTCGTATGACCGTTGTGTCGAGGCGTTGCGGCGCACGTGTGCGGTGCCGCCTGGCTTCGCCGAGCGTGCCGGCGGCTGATCCCCGCAGACACCTCTGAGATACAAGTACAATACAAGTCGTGTCCGAGGTTGAACTGCTGCTGCTGTTCGCCGTGGCACTGGTGACCGCAGCGATCACGGCCGTCGCCGGAGCCGGCGGCGGCATGATCCTGCTGATCGTCATCTTGCAGTTCGTCGATCCGCTGGTGGCGGTGCCGGTGCATGCGGTGATCCAGCTGTTCTCGAACTCGACCCGGGCGGTCACGCTGCGAGACGAAGCCGACTGGGGTGTGCTGCGCCCGTACCTCGTGCCGGTGCTGCCGCTCACGATCGCCGGCTACCTGGTTGCCGAGGGCATCCCCGAAGACGGTGGGCGTGCCGTCATCGGCCTGTTCGCTCTCGTCGCCGTGTGGTGGCCGGCGGCGACGAAGTGGCTCGCCCCGTCTCCCGGCCGCGGCAACCGGTTCGCCCTCGTCGGGGTGCTCAACGGGCTGTTGCAGCCGACCATCGGTGCCACCGGGCCGCTGATCTCGCCGGCGTTCAAGGCTGCCACCCGAGATCACCCGTCGTTCGTCGGCACCTTCGCCTTCGCCCAGGTGTTCAACCACCTGGCCAAGATCGTCGTGTTCGGCATCGCCGGGCTCGCCTGGTCGGATCATGCCGGGATGATGGCGGTCGGCATCGTCGGCGTGGTGATCGGCACGCGGGTCGGGTCGCGCTGGATGCGAAGCGCCGACCCGAAGGTCCTCGATGCGCTCTTCAAGGTCGCGGTGACCGCGGGTTCACTCCGTCTGATTCTCGGCTGGCTTGTCTAGGCCGCCCCGGCCGCTGCGTTCGACCGGATCAGCCGGGCGCACAACATGCGTGAGAGGTTGCGCAGGAACTTCGCCGCGACGGTGGGGTCGTTGGCGATGAGTTTGCGCATGCCGCCATCGCTCATGCTCAGAACCTGCACGCCGTCGGTGGCGGCGAACACGTCGGCGGAGCGGGGTGTTTCGAGGAGGAACGCCGTCTCGCCGAACGCGTCGCCCGCGGTGATCACGCCGACCAGGTTGTCGTCGACGCGGGCTTCGAGCGTGCCCTCGAGCACGACGAAGATGTTGCGCCCGGTGCCGCCCGCTTTGAGGAGACGGTCGCCGGCCGCGCAGCTCAGGATCGTGCTGCGGGTGAGGCACCGATCGATCTCGTCGTCCTCGAAGTCGTCGAACGCCCCGATCGTGTCGGCGGCCAGCGTCTCGACCGCTCCGGTGATGGTGTCGCGATACGTCGCCGCGTCGGCGAGCCCCGATGCGATTGTCGTACCCGAGCCCGCCGCGACGGCCTGAACCGGAGGCGGGAGGACGGCCGCGCCGTCGGCGTCGACGCCGTCGGGCCCGACCCCGCGCAACGCTTCGATGTCGGGGACGAATGAGACGGTCGGGATCAGGTAGCCGGCCTCGGGACTGTTGATGTTGCGGGACGCGTAGGGAACGATCCCGACGGCCTGATACATCGGGATGAGATGGGGTTCGGCGGCGCCGAAAACGATGCGGATCTGCCCTTCCTCGGCCAGGTTGGCTCTCGCGTGGGCGATGAGGTCGTTGGTGATCGACGCGCCGCGCAACTCGGGGGCCACCATCAGGCGTTCGCCAACGCCGAGCACGTCGGCCAGGCCGGCGTCGAGCCAGCTCTGCAGGTCGTACTGCTCGATCTGACGGTCGGACAGTCCGGCACTACCTCGAGTCATCCGGGTGACCGCAGCAAGGGTGCCGTCTGGGGTGAAGGCGACGAGGTGATCGCTCGCCTCGTCCTCGGGCTCGCTCAGCAGGCGTCGGTCGTGATCGGCCTGGCTGCGGTATTTGCCCATCTCCTCGACGAGCACGCGGTAGCGGAGGCGCTGGACGTCGGGGAGATGGGGACCGTCGCCGGTCCAGCGGACGTACTCGAAATCGCTCATGCCCAACCGTACGCGCCAACGCGCGGGGTGCGACCGCTAGGAGCCCTTCGGCGCAGGCTGGGCGACGACCACGCGGTTGCCGCCCTGGTTCTTCGCATACGTCAAGGCGCCGGCGGCTCGGTGGAGGAGCTCTTCGATCGTTCCTCCGCTGGCCGATCCGATCACGCCGATCGACAGGGTGAAGGTGGGGTCGTCGGTGATCGACTGGGCGAGCACGAGTTCCTCCCGCAGCCGTTCCAGCGCTCGAGTGGCGTCGTCGGGCGTGGTGCGGGGAAGGATGAACAGCATCTCGTCGCCGCCGATTCGGCCGACGACGTCGTCGGGCCGCATCGCCTTGCGGGCCACCCTCGCGGCGGTCTGCAGGGCACGGTCGCCGGCTTCGCGGCCGTACACCCGGTTGAGCTGGGTGAACTCGTCGATGTCGGCGACCGCCACGGTGAACGCCTGGCGCGTCTCGAGCAGGCGGATCACGCGCTCCTGCATCGCCGAGCGGTCGGGGAGGCCGGTCAGTCGGTCGATCGCGTCGGCGCTGCGGCTGGGTGCCGACGAACGCAGGATCGCGAGACGCGCCGCCACGATGTCGGCCATGTCCTCGAAGTCGGCGACGTCGTCGGGATTCCACTCGGTGTCCTCGCGGTCGAAGACGTAGAGCGCGCCCAGAAGGCGGCCGGTCGCATTGAGCGGCACGGCGACGGCTGCGGCCGGAGCGAGCAGGCGGGACTCGACGTGGCTGCACACGTCGAGTCGGTCGGTCGAGCTGTAGCAGAGGGTGGTGTTGGTCCGTGCGGCGAGTGAATCCCATGGCGAGACCCGGGCGCTGGGCAGGTCGTCCTCCGAGGTCGTCACGGCGAGAGCGAGCACCGGATCCACCGGATCGACCAGATGGAGTTCAGCGGTGCGGTCGACCAGCCAGCGGGTCAGCGCCTGGCGGATGAGCGCGAGTGCCTCTCGCTCGTCGGCGACCTGATCGAGGCCGCGATCGAGTTCGCGCAGCATCGAGCGGGTCGTGCGTTCGTCGTGGAGGGCGAGGCGAGCTTCGGCGACCCGCTCGTTGGCGAGACGGATCTCGTCACGTTGCGGCGCAAGCGCGAACCGAGCGATGAGCCAGGGGGCGACGATCACCGCAGCGAGCGCCGGCCCGGCGATCGCGGCGACGATCCCGACGGTGCCCGATGCCAAGGAAGCGGCACCGGCCACGAGCGCGACGGTCACTCCCACGATCCCCGCCACGGTGACGGCGGTACGAGCAGCGCGATCGGCGAGCCAGAACAGCATCCAGGTCCTATCGAACATTCGTCATCAAACCTGAGGCCAAAGGTCCCGAACCCTGGAGTTGGCCACGAAACGGCCGACGGGTACCGTTACGGAAGTTACTGCCCGGTAACCCTGCCGGTCGGACCCCACCGAGGAGCCCCCGATGTCCGATTTCTCCATGTCCTTGAACGAAGACCAGCTCACGCTGCAGAAGTGGCTGCACGAGTTCGCCGTCGACGTGATGCGTCCCAACGCCGAAGAGTGGGACGAGCGCGAAGAGTTTCCCTGGCCGATCGTCGAGCAGGCAGCCGAGATCGGGCTGTACAGCTGGGAGTTCATGGCCGAGATGATGATGAACGACCCCACCGGCATCTCCATGGTCATGGCCATCGAGGAGATCTTCTGGGGCGACGCCGGCATCGGCATGGCGATCATGGGCTCCGGCCTCGCCGCCGCCGGCATCGCTGCGTCGGGCACGCCCGAGCAGGTCATGGAGTGGGTGCCGCAGTGCTACAGCGACGGCTCCAAGATCACCACCGGCGCCTTCGCCGCCTCTGAGCCCGACGCCGGCTCCGACGTGAACGGCTACCGCCTCTCCGCCAAGTACGACGAGGCCAAGGACGAGTGGGTCCTCAACGGCACGAAGGCCTGGATCACCAACGGTGGCATGGCCGACATCCACGTCGTCGTCGCCGTCGTCGACCCCGAGCTCGGCTCGAAGGGCCACGCCAGCTTCATCGTTCCGCCGAACACCCCGGGTCTCACCCAGGGTCAGAAGTACAAGAAGCACGGCATCAAGGCCAGCCACACCGCCGAGGTTGTCCTCGACGACGTGCGTGTCCCCGGCAACTGCCTCCTCGGCGGCAAGGAGAAGCTCGACGAGCGTCTCGCCAAGGTCCGTCGTGGCGAGAAGGGCAACGCCCAGGCCGCCATGCAGACCTTCGAGGCCACCCGCCCCGCCGTTGGCGCCCAGGCGCTCGGCATCGCCCGCGCCGCCACCGAATACGCCACCGAGTACGCCAAGGAGCGTCACGCGTTCGGCCGCCCGATCATCATGAACCAGGGCATCGCCTTCATGCTCGCCGACATGGCCACCGAGGTGGAGGCCACTCGTGCCCTCATCTGGAAGGCCGCCTCGCTCGGCAAGACCCGTTCGTTCAAGAACGCCGAAGGCTCGATGGCCAAGATGAAGGCCGGTCGTGTCGCCACCTGGACCACCGAGCGTGCCATCCAGGTCCTCGGCGGCTACGGCTACACCCGTGAGTACCCGGTCGAGCGTTGGCACCGTGATGCCAAGATCCACGACATCTTCGAAGGCACCGAGCAGATCCAGCAGCTCGTGATCAGCCGGGCCATCTCCGGTCTGCGCATCGAGTAGCTCTGAACTGGGGGTTTGTGTCCCCTGCAGGCCGTTCGGTCACAGCGGTGACCAACGGTCAGCAGCGGTCATATCCTGTGGATAATCGGTCCATCCCTACTGTCATCCCTACTCTTGTAGGGATGACCGCGCCTATGGTGGACGTTCATGGCCACCATCCGCGAGCGACGCTCCGGCGTCTGGGAGGTGCGCGGCTACACGGGTCGTGACCGTGAGGGGAACCCGACCCAGGTCTCCCGAACGGTCCACGGCACCAAGCGCGACGCGCAACGGGTGGCCGCCGAGCTGACGGTCAAGCCGGCACGCAACGCCGGCGGCCGCAAAGTGGGGCAGCTTCTCGACGAGTGGTTGGAGATCAAGGCCCCGAGTTGGGCGCCGCTGACCGTGCGCGATCAGACGAGCCGCTCGGCGCTGATCCAGCGCGATCCCATCGCCTCGATGTCGGTCGCCTCGTTGGGCGTGTCGGACATCGATCGGTGGGTCGCTCGGCTCCGCAAGTCAGGTGCCGGAGAGGCCTCAATCCGGAACCAGCACACGGTCCTACGAGCGGCGCTCCAACAAGCGGTCCGCTGGGAGTGGATCGCCACCAACCCGGCATCGGCCGCACCGATCGGACAACCGAAGCGCCAGCAGAAGGGCACGCTGACGAATGACGAGGTCCGAGCGCTGATCGAGGTCGCCGCTGAAGTCCACGAGATGGCCCCGCTCGCGTTCCGCCTCGCCGCCGAGACCGGCGCTCGCCGCGGCGAGCTGGCCGCGCTGCGTTGGGAGAAGTTCGTCGACGACAAGGTGGTGGTCGACGGCCAGATCATCGTGTCAACGATCGACGACGAGCGGGCCCCGAGGCTCCAGCCAACGAAGACCGGTAGCCGCCGAGTCGTGACGCTCAGCCCCTCACTCGTCGAGATGGTGGGGGACAAGGCCGTCAAGTACGCCGACGTGACCGACTGGCTCTTCACTCCCGACGCCGACCCGCCAAACCCCGACCGCATCGGTTGGTGGTGGCGCCGCTCCCGCGAGCTGGCCGGCATCGACGGCCGCTGGCGACTCCACGACCTCCGTCACTGGTCAGCCACCCAGTCGATCGCCTCCGGCCAAGACGTTCGGACGGTCGCTCACCGCCTTGGCCACGCCGACCCAGCGATGACGCTGCGGGTCTACGCCCATGCCGTAGAGCGAGCCGACGAGGCGTTGGCCGAGATCCTTGGGAACACGCTCGACGAGCCTTCGGACCCTCGCTCTTGATTGGTTGAGTTCGTCCGGGGCGAGCTGCCCCGACCTCAGAGATGGCACTCCCTGTCCCGACCGTCTCGTAACCTGGTTTCTGCGTCACGGTGTGCCGACTTCGCGAGCCTGCGCGCGATCGGATGGCGAGTGAGTAGAAGGGGTCGCGCATGCGAGTCATTGAAGTCTCTCTTCGACGGTTTCGCGGGTTCGAGGATCTGACCTTTCAGCCCGCTGGGCACGTGGCGCTCCTGGGTGAGCCGCGGGCGGGACGCTCAGATCTGATCGAGGGGCTCCGACGTGCTCTCACTTCGGATGGGGTTCGGTACACGACCCCATCTGAACTTGACTTCTGGATGCTCGACACCGATAGGCGGGCGGAAGTCGAGGTCGTAGTTGGCGATCTCGGCGCAGAGCTGGAACAGGACTTTCTCGACCACCTCGAAGCCTGGGATATCGACCGGGCTTCGCTGGCGGGGTCGCGTAGGCCAACCGATGCAGGCACGGATGAGACAGCGTGGGTTGTCAGGCTCTGCTACCGAATCGAGTGGGACGCCGATCAGGAACAGGCGGTCCACTGGGTGGACTTCCCTGATGAATCCGATCCGGCAAGCGGCACTTACGCCCGGGTATCGAGGCGGCTTCTCGATCTACTGCCGGTCGTCGTGGTCGGGGGCCGTAGGCGGCCGCTAAGGCTTGGACCGAGATCGGACTTCAGGCGAATCCTCGATGGTGTCGACGGCGGGAGCCTCGCAGGAGCATTCGATGATCTAGTCGATTCCGTCGCCGAGGCAGGAGAAGCTCTCGCTAAGACGACCGATATCAAGACGTCCGTGAGCAAGGTTCTCGAACCGGTCGAGGGGCCCCTAGGGATCGACGCTGCCGACGACACCCTGGTCCAGTTCGCTCCAGAGGGCGGCTCTTTGTCCGACGTTCTGCGCACGCTTCATCCGGCGATCGATCTTGGTCCTCCCGGCCATCTTCCGCTAGCGCGGCACGGAGCCACAGCCTCTGCGCTCGTCCAGGCCGGTGAGGCGATCGCCGCCCTTCACTCCACGGGGGTAGTTGTGATCGTCGATGACTTTGGCGAAGACCTCGACTCGATCAGTGCTCGGCACCTCGCGGCGGTCTTCCGCCAGGATGCCGAGCAATCCTGGATCTCGACAAGGCGATCGGCTGCCATCGAGGCCTTTTCGCCTGACGAGGTCCTTCGACTCCACTTCCGGGACGACAGCCGCCAGATCGCCCAGCTAGAACCGCTGACAACGAAGGCGGATCGCGTCGCTGCTCGCCATCTCAGCCTTCAGCTTCTTCCAGCTGCGTCGGCTGCCGTCGTCGTGATTGTGGAAGGGCCCCATGACCGGGCAGCGCTCGACGCTCTCGCGGTCAGACGACTTCGTCGGTCGAAGAAGGCTCTCCCCGCCGCCTATGGAATCGTGGTCATCGATGCAGGTGTGGCAGACGGATCAGGTGGCGCATCGGCTGTAGCTCGGCTCGCCTCACTGGCTAGGCGACTCGGCTTCCACACGATCGCGCTAATCGACGGCGACAAGGGCGTCGACGGCAAGACAGCGCTAGCTGCAGCCGAGGCGGCGGCGGATCGAGTGGTCCGGCTCCCCGATGGGTTTGCGATCGAGCGGGCGCTAGTTGACGGGGTTGCGGATGATGTCGTCATCTCGACCGTTCGGGTTGTTTGCGAGACCTTCGACGTAGCCGTGCCTCCGAATCTGGACACGCTGACGGGCAAGGATCTGTTGAAGACCGTGGTCGCTGTGTTGAAGAAGAACGGTGGCCTCCACGCTCAGTTCGTCGATCTTCTGCCACCAAAGAACGTTCCGCCGATGCTTCGGCGAACCCTTGAGGCGATTGTCGACTCCGGGGCCAATCGACTTACCGGTGTACTCCAGCTGTGAAGTGGTCCGAACTGACGCAGCGTCAACAGGAAGTGGCCGGTGCGAGCGATCGGACGATGCTGGTGACCGGGGGAGCGGGGACAGGCAAGACAACGGTTGCATTGTGGGCTGCCCGTACCGAGCTCGAACGATCTCACAATGCGAGCTCTAGAGCGCTGTTTCTCACTTTCTCACGAACGGCTGTCGACCAGATCATCACGAGATCGCGATCGATCGTCGCACCGGTCGAAGAGCGGATCGAAGTCTCGACCTTCCACTCGTTCGCGTATCGGCTGGTGCGGCGGTTCGGCCACTTGGCTGGACTGACCGACCGGAACCCTGAAGTGCAGTCAGCGTCCCAATTGAAGCTGCTCGGCAAGGCGCCCGACCGCCTTGTGTACGACGACCTCGCCCCGCTTGCCCGACGCGTTCTGGACAACCCGCAGGTTGCCGAGTTGCTCGAACAACGCTGGTGCATGGTGATCTGCGATGAGTTTCAGGACACTGGCGATAGCCAGTGGGAACTGCTGGAGCGGCTCGGCGAACACGCCCGCCTGCTGCTGCTTGGCGATGAGCACCAACTGATCTATGGCTTCCTTGCGAAGAGCGGAGTCACACCTCAGCGGATGCACGACACAAGGGCATGGGTTGACCGGGCCGTCGAACTCGAGCCGGCATCGCATCGAGACCCGAGCGGCGCAATACCAGCGCTGGCTACCGCGGTACGGCAGCGCCGTTTCAGTGACCCTGCTGTGCGCGACGCCATCGAGCTCGACCGCTTCTTTGTGCGTTCGGGAGTCCGTGATGACAGCGCAGTCTCGGCCATCGGCTCTGCACTCGACGCAGCCTGGACACGCGGGTGCCGGACCTTTGGTGTCTTTGCACACACGAATCAGAGCGTCGCTGAGCTGTCGTCTCGCCTTGCCGAGGCGGGTATCGAGAACTACCTCGTGGGTCTGCCTGACGCCGAGGCGGATGCTCTTGCTGCGATGCTTGCTCTCACTCAATACGCATACGGCGAGGTGGACTGGCCGATCGTAAGCGTCGCATTCGGTACCTACTTGACCGCATGCTCGCGTGGAGCGGCGCCTGCTCTCGCTCGATCCTTGGCTGCCGGGACTGCCTTGCCGACTGTTCTGCAGGGACGAGTCGATGATCTTCGGGCAGCCGTGGCTGACGCAGCGGCTAGCTCGCTTTCGGATGTTGCCGACGTGGCCGCGACTGCCTGGGTATCTCTTGGCATCAACGACAGCGACGCTCCATGGCAGCGCGCGGCTCCGGCGTTTCAGTCACTCGCTCGGCAGTCTGCGAGGATGCCTGTTGGTCAGACGAGCACTCTCAGTACCGCTGTCAGCCAACTCCGACTCGGAGCCATGTTCGAGAGTCGAAGGCGGCGCCTTCCAGCGGTGCAGGTGATGAACCTTCACCAAACGAAAGGCCGCGAGGCTGATGCAGTGGTGATCCTCTGCGACGACGATGACTTCCATGGTCGTGAAGCGGAACCGTTCATCGAAGGATCGCGTCTTCTCTACGTGACGCTCACTCGAGCTCGCCGTGAAGTGACGGTGATCCTCGGCGACGATCCGCACCCGCTCGTCGCGCCGCTCGCTGCCCTGGGGTGACCGTTTAGAGCAGCGCCGACTCGCACTATCGATCAGGATCGACTGTCCGGCCAGCCCGGTGATCGTTCACCCAGTCATCGATCTCGGCGGGGTCGAATCGGACGAACTTGCCGATCTTCAGGAACGGCACGCGGTCTTCGGCGACGAGTCGGCGAATGAACCTCTGCGTGACGCCAAGCTCGGTTGCGAGCGCCGGGACATCGATGAGTCCACGTCGATCGGTTGTCGCCGTGCCGAGAATGGATGAGGGATTCGGAGTGTCTTTGCTCATGCCCCTCTGTGGCCCGCTGCTGTCCGCAAGTGGGACGGCCCAACCATCGAACCCGTCCTCCCAAGCGCTCGCCGGCAACCCGAAGCGCACGCGAAGGGGCGCCAGTCGGCGAACTCCGACGACCGTCTTGATCCGTCCGAAAAATCCACAGACACATCTGCAGGTCCTGACGGACCGGCCGTGGGAGGTTCGTGGGAGATCGCCGAGAGTGATCTCCCATCACCCGACGTGGCCGCAGTGCGTCGCAAGGACGTCCGACCGGGAGACCTGATCTGTGGGCTTCGTCGGCCCCTTCTGCTGACACGGTTGGTTAGGGCCTGGCGGGCCGCACCGACGCGAAGACACGCTGGGTCTGCCAACGGGAGAGCGGTCTCTGCCGGGCACGGCCGAACGTCGATGCGTGCCGAGGGAGACTACCGACGGTGGCGATTTCGGACCTCCCGCCGGTCTCCCAAAGCTGGTCCCCCAGGACCTGCAGTTGTGTCTGTCATTTTTTCGTTCGGAATGAGTGCGTTGGGCCCAGGTCTTCCTTCACCACGGTGGGTGGGCTCAGGGACGACGGGCGAGGATCTCCAGGAAGGCCGGTGAGGCGGAGTGGAGCTGGGCCAGCTCGGGTGAGATCCACTTCAGGAGTTCTACGGAGCCGTTCCAGACGTCGTCGAGTGCGAGCATGGCGCCGGTGCCCGGCTCCTTCAGCCCTTCGATGATGGGCTCGTGGTGAGCGCAGCGATTCCGAAGCTTCTGGAAGCGCTCCGCACGCGCGTGGACCTCTTTGCGGGTCGGTCGTCGCGGTTCGCCTTGCTCGTTCAGTTCCCCCGTGGCGAAACCTTGGCGGAGTGCCGGGCGCCAGAGCCGTCGGTCGTAGTCGATTGAGCGGCCGAGCGCCGAGTGCCCGCCTTTGCTGAGGATCCTCACCCACGTGCCCAGCGACAGCTCGGAGATGACCTTGCCAGCGCCGACCGAGCCCCTGTCGAGCTTCTTCCGGTACTTCTGCACGACCTGGGTCAGCATCTCCGCCGTGATGTCGTCGAGCAGGAGCGAGGAATTCGCCCACCACATCTCCGAGCCGAAGAGGTCGGTCAGCTGGTGGTGAATCGTGTTGCGCAGCGCCACCTCCAGGTCCGCAGCCAGAGGTGCGAAACTGCTGGTGAGTTCGATGTTCCAGCGGTACAACTCCCACGCATGCTCGTCGTCTCTGGCGACAGCGCGGAAGCGGTCGAAGCGCGGTGTGGAGACCGCCGACTCGAACGCAGGGTTGAAACTCATCCCGGTTGACGGTACCGTCCGGAGTAATTCCCCGGTGTCGCTAATGCTTCGGCATGCGCCCGGGGTATTGATTTTTTCAGACCTTGCCGCCACCCCCGTTAGGCTTCGGCGCCGTTGGCGCCCGGAGGGTTCCCGAAGCCTAACGGGGGTGGCAACGCACTCGCGACGGCGCTGATCCTCAGAGCCTCGGGTCGACGGGTTCGCTCTCCAGTGCGAGGACGCCGAAGACGCACTGGTGGGTTCGGAACAGGTGTTCTCGGGCGACGAACCGGTCGAGGGCTTCGATGCCGAGCGCGAACTCTCGGATGGCCAGTGATCGCTTTCGGCCGAGGGATCGTTCTCGGAGTCGTTCGAGGTTGGCGGGTTCGAGGTATTCGGGTCCGTAGATGATGCGGAGGTACTCGCGGCCGCGGCATTTGACGCCGGGGAGGACGAGCCCCTTCTTGTTGCTGGTGATCGACTCGGTGGGCTTGACGACCATGCCTTCGCCGCCGGCTCCTGTTGCGTCGAGCCACCATGAGGTTGCCTCGGCCACCGCAGCCTCGTTGGCTAGGTCGATGAAACGGCGCTCGGTGCGACGGAACAGGTCGGGATTGTGTTCGACGAGTCTGTCGATGTGGTCGAGGTGCCACCGGTGCGGCTTGCGGGCGTGGACGTCGCCTTCGCTCGCGAGGATCTGGAACGGTGCGATCTCGATGCCGTCGAGCCCGTCGGTGTCCCAGCAGTACTGCCGATAGGCGTCGACGTATCGTTCGGTGTGCGTGAGGCGGCTGGCGGTGCGTCTCGCCAGTTCTTCGACTCCATCGACGCCTCGCGCCGTCGCCTGATCGACCAGTGTCGAGGCAGCCGAGAGCATGGTCGTGGCCGCAGTGCCGGTGGCGGCGTACTGGCTCTTGAGGAGGTCGATCGCCTTCGCTGACCACGGAAGCAGTTCGGCATCGAGGACGAGCCAGTCGGTGCCGAGTTCTTCCCACAGCCCAACCTCGTCGATCGACGCTCGCACGCGGTCGAGCAGCGACTTCGTCTTGGCGATGTCGGCGAAGAAGGGTCGGCCGGTGCGGGTGACGATCACGCCGGCGGCATCGTTGGTGATGCCGAATCGTTCGAGCGCGGCTTGTTCGGTGCGGGCGAAGATCAGGACCGCTCGCGAGCCCATGTGCTTCTCCTGGCAGACAACCTCACCAACGCCCGCCTTGCGGTAGTAGTCGAAGGCGTCGTCGGGGTGTTCCAGGAAGTCGGGTCGTTTGCTGGTGGCGACGGGCGCCATGGTCGGCGGTAGGTGGACCAGCCAGCGAGGGTCGGTGGCGAAGCGGCTCATGACTTCGATGGCCGCGCTCGATCGTTCCGCGTCGATCGTGATCCGCCCGGCGAGACTCGTCTCGACGAAGTGCTTGCCGAGGACGTCTTTGACATCCAGCAGAAGTGGCGGCCGTTCGACGGGCTCTGCGGCGAGTGGTCGGATCGGTTCGTAGTACTCACGTTCGGCGTTGACCTCGACGAGTTCCTTCTCGGGCCACCGAAGCGCAGTGAGGCGCCCGCCGAACACCGCGCCGGTGTCGAGACAGATCGTGTTGTTCAACCACTCGGCATCAGGGACAGGCGTGTGCCCGTAGACCACGGTCGCTGGTCCTCGGTAGTCCTCCGCCCACGGGTAGCGGATCGGCAGGCCGAACTCGTCGGTCTCGCCGTCGGTGTCGCCATAGAGCGCGATGCTGCGCACCCGGCCCGATGATCGGCCCTGGTATCGCTCGGGCAAGCCGGCGTGGGCAACCACGAGGCGCCCCTCGTCGAGGATGTAGTGGCTCACCAAGCCGTCGATGAAGGCTGCGACCTGCTCACGGAACTCTGGCGGGCGCGCATCGAGCTGCTCGAGGGTTTCGGCAAGGCCGTGCGAGACGGTGACGTTGCGCCCGGCAAGGGCGCGGCCGAGCTTGTTCTCATGGTTGCCGAGAATGCACAAGGCGGTTCCGGCATCGACCATCGCCATCGCCAATTCAAGCACTCGGTCTGATCCCGGTCCGCGATCGACCAGATCGCCCAGGAAGAGTGCTCGCCGGCCCTCCGGGTGCGCGATGGGTGCAGCGTCGGTCTCGTAGCCGAGCTTGTCGAGGAGCGCGATGAGCTCGTCGGCGCAGCCATGCACGTCGCCGATGATGTCGAACGGGCCGCTGTCGTCTCGTCGATCGGTCCAGAGCCTGGATTGCTCGACGTGAACCGAGTCGAGCTTGTCGACCGAGTCGATCACGTGGACCCGGGTGAACCGTTCCTTGCGGAGCCCCTTGACCGAGCGACGGACTGCCTTGTGCTGGCGGCGAATCGCATGGTCGGGGGTCGTTCGGTCTGAGCGTTGGCCGTTTCGTTCGAAGCAGACATCGATCGGCAGGTCGAACACGATCGCGGTGGCGAGGACATCCCACTTGCGGGCCAGTTCGAGGAGGGACTTGCGGTCCTCTCGCTTGGCGTTGGTGGCATCCACCACGGTGAGCCGGCCCACTTCGAGGCGCTTGTCGATGATGTCGTGCAACAGGGCGAAGGCGGGTGCTGTCACCGACTGATCGGTCTCGTCGTCTCCCACGAGTGCGCGGCACTGGTCACTCGACACCACCTCGGTCGAAGCGAAGTGTCGATGTGCGAACGTCGACTTTCCGGAGCCCGATGCGCCAACCAGCACGATCAGGCCGAGCTCAGGGACATCGATCGTGTAACTCTGCTCGGTCATGCCGCCTCGCCCGCTGTCTTGGAGAAGACGCCCATCTGCGTCGGCGCGCCGGTCGTCGCGTTCACCGGCCCAATCGGGGCGTAGGAAACCGTGTAGCCGAACTCGTCGCAGACGTGTTCCGCCCAGTCCGCGAATTCCTCCCGAGTCCACTCGAAGCGATGGTCTCCATGACGGAACTGGCCGTGGGGCAGGCGCTCGAAGTGGACGTTGTACTCGCTGTTGGGCGTGGTCACCACGACGGTCTGCGGCGCCGCATCGCCGAACACGACCCGACCGAAGACGTCGAGACGCTCGGCGTCGAGGTGCTCGATCACCTCGATCACCGTGGCCACGTCGTGCCCGCGCAATCGGTCGTCGGTGTAGGTCAACGCGCTCTGAGCAAGTGTGATCTGCTCCCGACGACGTTCCGACATCTCATCGAGTCGCAACCGGCTCTCCGCACGTTCAAGCGCGCGAAGCGAGACATCGACGCCGAGCACGTTGCCAACCTCCGGCGCAGCGACAAGACGCTGCAGGAGCCGCCCTTCGCCACATCCGAGGTCAACGACAGATCCGCCGCCAGCAGCCGTGACCGCGGCCATCACTGCGTCGAGTCGTTGGTCGTTGAGACTCAACGGTCGTTCGAGCGCGTCCTCGTTCGCCTCGTTGCTCTCGTCGCGCTCGTCCGAGTCGGTTGAGCCCTCAGTCAGGCGTGCCAACGCCTCCCGGGCGAGCGAACCGAAACGGAGGTAACGGCGCGAGATCACTTCCTTCTCGGGGTGTGCGGCGAGCCAGTCTCCGCCACGACGGAGCAGCTTCTCGACCTCGTCCTCGCCGATCCAGTAGTGCTTCTTGCCGTCCAGGACCGGAAGCAGCACGTAGAGGTGGGCGAGCGCATCCTTGACCGTCTGACGTCCGCGCAGCGTCAGCGATGCGTATCGGCTGTCGCCCCAGCTCTCGAACGAGCTGTCCAGTGGCAACAGCTCGGCGTCGACCGTCCAACCCAAGGGCTCGAACAGTCGGGCGATCAGCTCGCCGCTGTGTGGAGCACCAACGACCGGCGCAACAACCTCGAGGTCGAGAGGTTGGTCCACCAGTTCAGGCTTCGTCTCGCAGGTGCCTGATAGCGCCGTGCCGTAGAGCTTGCCGATCGCAACCGACAGCATCGAAGAAGCGGCGTACGGCCGGTCGTTCACATACGGCTCGAGGGTCGCCGCTGACCGGTCGCCACGGCTGCGTCGACTCAGCCGCACCGGATCGACCTCGACCAGCAGGGTTGCAGTGGTTCGCTGCTCAGTCGCCTCCGGGTAGAAGACGTGCGCCCGCCCGTTGCCCACGTCGACCGAACGCACCCGATCGGGATGCTTGTGCAGCAAGAACCCAAGGTCAGACGAGTTCGGCCCCGCGCAACTGATCGAAACGAGCATCACCCCAGTCAAGCAGGGGGTGGCCAGGTTCAACCGCGACTTCCGCGGCCGCTTCCGGCACGAGGCATCGGCTCAGCGCTGACATTCGTTGGCCCGATTTGGGGGTACGGGTCGAGAAGCGGGCACGTACTGTGGACGGTGTGTTGTTTCTAGCGCTCTCGTGCCTTCAGGGCCGGCCCATGGCATCTGCCGCGGCCGAGTTGCTGGCCCTTGGAGACGTCGGGCTTCAGCTGACCCCGGGCTGCGTTCCGACTCGCGGGTTCGATGAACAGCTGACCAACGCAAGCATCGCAGTTCGCACGCACCATGGCTACAGCCCAGTGGCTCCGAGGGCGCAGGTCTGGGACGGGATGACTTTGCTCGGTGATTGGCAGTCGGTCCATCCACCGAAGGAGACGGAACCGGCGGAGAAGCGAGCCTTTCGAGAAATGGCACTCGGGTGCCCGGCCGTTCTCGAGACGATGTACCCGGGCTATCACCTCGGGACCGGTGACGACCTCGAATGGGCCATGGACTCCGCGCTGCCACTGGCGGTCGACGTGTCGCACATCTTCATTCAGCTCTCGGCCGGAGTCATGTCAACGAAGACTTGGGCCCGCCTTCAGGAGTACGACCGAATCGAGGAAGTGCATGTTTCGTCGAACGACGGGCGGCGCGACCTTCACCACCGGGTCGATGCTTCGACGTGGGGCCTCGATTGGTCGGTTGCGCAGTCGGCTGCCGGCGTCCCGTTGGTGCTGGAGAGTTACCTGCATCGGCAGTCAGTCGATGATCGGCGACGAAGTGTCGACCTTCTGTGCATGGCGATGGCGAACGCATGAGGCGGTGGCTGCTGAGGCGCCTCGGTGCAGCCCGGCAGAGATCGGGAGAAGTCGCAGGGTCTGATCCCACGCCGACGTTGGCGCCGGCATTCCACGAAGCTCAGGCAGAGGACGACATCATCCGGACCCTGTCGCCGGAAGAGACCGTTCAGCTTCGCAACGCGTATCTGAGCGGGCGCTTTAAGGACGCAATCGATGCCGTCTTTGGTTCCGACGCCACCCTTCAGTCCGTCACGCTGCTCGTTGCGCAGTACTGGAGTGACGAGGCCGACGACGCCGTGCATGGCGAGATGATCTACTCCGAACTCGACACACCGGACCTGGACGCGATTCGGGCGAACCCGGACATCTACTTCGAGGCTGACCCCGTCAACCTGCCCGGCCGCAACCAGTGGGATGTGGTTGCCTGGGAGTCGTCACCCCTGCGCGACTGGGGCTCGAATGACTACTGCATCCCGCTCTTCGCTGCACTCTGCGAAGAGGGTGGACATCAAGAGGGCGACGCTCTCGAGTTCTACTCACCGGTCGCGGTCTACCGCCGTACTGGCACTGCAGCGACAGCGGTGCAGTTCGTCGGCGAGATCAAGCGGCCGTGGCTGGAAGGCGTCTCGTTCCAGTTCTCGGGCTTCGGCGACGGGGATGACGCGGCCGCCTTGCAACGGTGGGTTGCCGAGGGCTATCCACCTCGTTGATGGCGAGGCCGAACGGTGGGCCATCCCTACTTTCATCCCTACTTCCGGCTCGGCGTAGGGATGATCAGCGGTCAGCGGCGGACAACACGACCTGGCGTTTCACCTGGTCAGGCAACGAAAACAGCACCAGCGGTCACCAGTGGATAAGTCCAAGAGAGACCCACGACATCTTCGAAGGCACCGAGCAGATCCAGCAGCTCGTGATCAGCCGTGCCCTTTCCGGCATGCGCATCGAGTGATCTCGCCGCACTGACTTCCAGTTGTGAGACGGCCGCCGGTTCCGACCGGCGGCCGTTTCGCGTTCCCGCAGAGATCAGGGACGGCGTCGCTTTCGTGTTGCCGCGAGCCGGGTCGTGAGGTTGTCGATCAGTCGCTGCGCACGCTCCTCGCCGAGATCAGCGCTGCGGCTCGACGACGATCTTGGCTCGGGCGTGACCGGTGCCGAGCTCGTCGAGCGCTGCGGCGACACCGTCGAGTCCGATCACACGATCGATCTGGGGAACGATCGTGCCGACGGCGAGCCACTCGGAGAGGGTGGTGAGGTCCTCGTGGTTCGGGTCGGCCATGAACTGATGGAACGAGGGCTCGACTCGACGGAAGGCGAACGACGCCTGGATCATGTGGGCGATGGGGCCGAGCCAGTTGCCGTCCTTCGGGCCGCTCACCAGGACGAAACGGGCGCCGGGCTCGAGCATCGAGATCGCCTGTTTCGGGCTGTGGTTGCCGACGTTGTCGAGCATCACGTCGAACCGGGGACCGCCGACCGTGACGTCCTCGGTCTCGTAGTCGACCACGACGTCGGCGCCGAGTGCTCGGACCATCTCGAGGTTGCGGCCGCTGCACACGGCGGTGACGTGAGCGCCGAGTGCCTTGGCGATCTGCACGGCGAACGTGCCCACGCCGCCGGCGGCACCGTTGATCAGCACCCGGTCGCCGGGCTGTACGTCGCCGTGGGTTCGCAGGCCCTGCAGGGCGGTGAGCCCCGCGACCGGCACGGCGGCCGCATCCTGGAACGTGACACTGCTCGGCTTGGGAACGAGGTACTTCGTCTTCACCACGGCGTAGGGGGCGCACCCGCCGCCGTTGGCCTCGGCGATGACCTCGTCGCCGACGGCGACGCTGTCGACATCGGTGCCGAGAGCGACGACGCGGCCGGCGATGTCGGCGCCGTGCACGACCCGCTTCGGCCGACGGAGGCCGTTCTGGATCCGGAGGAGGTAGGGCGTCCCGGTGAGGAAGTGCCAGTCGAGGGCGTTGAGCGAGGCCGCCTTCACCTCGACGAGGACCTCCCCTTCGCCGGGGACGGGAACGTCGATCTCGGTGAGCTCGACGACCTCGCCCGTGCCATAGGTTCGGGCGACGGCGGCAGGCATCCGCCAGGGTGCCGCGTGGTCGGCGGGCGTCGGTTCGGTGGACGGGTCGGTCGAGATGGGGGTGTGCATGATCGGGATCCTCGAGTGGTCGAGTGGGGGATTCGGAATGATGCGTACGTTGTACGCGTGGTGCGGACATCCTGCCGCGTACGTTGTACGCTGTCCACACTCGGTCGAGTGAAACGGATCACATCGGTTTGACCGCCACCAGCACCAACGCCCGAGCGCCGCTCGACGCCGAACGCATCATCGAGACCGCGATCGCCATCGCCGACGCCGAAGGGGTCGACGCCTTGACGATGCGGCGCCTCGCCGACGAGCTCGGTTACAAGGTGATGGCGCTCTATCGCCATGTAGCCAACAAGGACGAGCTGCTGGCTTCGATGGTCGACGAGGTCGCCGCCGCGATCCTCGTGCCCGGGGCCGACACGCCGCCCCTGCAGGGGATCCGCGAGCACTGCATCTCGACCCGCGACGTATTTGTGCGTCATCCGTGGGCGCCGGGGCTGTGGCTCCACCACACGCCGGGCGCCAATCGCATCGAGCACATGGAGTACCTGCTCGCCGCCTTCGGTCGCAGCGGCCTGCCCCACGAACTCGGGCACCACGGCTACCACGCCGTCGTCAACCACGTACTGGGCTACACCCTGCAGGCCCAGAAGATGGATGAGTCGATCGATGGCGGGTCGATCGACGATCTGGCCCGGGCATTCATGGACTCGCTCGACGCCGAACGACATCCACACACGATCGCCCATGTCCAGGAGCACCTCGACGGCGACACTGGACCGAGCTTCGAGTTGGTGCTCGACCTCATCCTCGACGGTCTGGTGCGGCTCGCCGAGCACTGATCCGCCGGCTCCTCACGTCGCCGGCCACGCCGGCGTCGACGGAGCGGTCGGCCACGTGCGGGCGAGGTGCATGATCGTCGCGAGGCCGATCAGCTCGAGCGCCCCGTGAAAGACATCGTCGAGGTCGCCGGTCAGGGTCGGCACCACGAAGAGGCCGAAGAACGCAGCGGCGCCGATGTTCGCCCAGCGATTGACCCGGCGGGGGAGGAACCACGTGAGCGCGATCATCGAGATCGGCACCGCGACGATGATCCCGCCGAACAGGAACATGACCTCGGTGACCTCGCGTCCGTTGTAGGTGCCTTCGAGCGCCTCGGCGAGGAACTCGGCTTTGACGATCTCGTGGAGATCGCGAACGACGAGGTTGAGCATGACGAACAGCCAGAGTGCGGTGATCCGGGCCTGTCGTTCGATGCGGTCCATGCGGTGTTGCACCGCCGGGGGATTGGTCCAGGTGATCATCGGGTCACGTCCGCGAGGGCGGGGGACTCGACGGTGTCGTCGGTCCAGCGGTGGCAGATGACCCCGATCGCGGCGAGAGCAGCGAGCTGGAAGACGCCGAACACGAGGTCGTCGGCGTCCTTGGGCCAGATCGCCAGGATGCCGGCGGCCGTGATCACCGAGGCTGCGCGGTTGGCGATGCGGTTCGCGCGACCGGGCAGGACCCTGCTGAGCAGCACCATGCCGAGTGGCAACTGGTAGGCCACGCCGGCCGCGAGCAGGGTCGAGTCGCGGACCGGGGTGCCGCGGACGGTCCCGTCGGTGGCGAGTTCGCTGATCATGCCCTCCCGGAGGAATTCGTGGATGTCGCGGAAGGCGATGCTCAACAGGACATAGATCCACAAGCTCGAGAGGTGTCGAGGTCTGAGTAGGTTTTCGTTCGCTGTACGAAGAAGCATGGCACCAGTTGTAGTACGCTGTACGAGGATCGTCAACGAGATGGATGTCACACCGGTGGGCCGACCCAAGAAGGAGCGCGACGGCAAGCCCGTCCTCACCCGCGAGTCGATCGTCGCGACCGCGTTCCGGATGGCCGACGAGCACGGCGTCGAGCCGCTGAGCATGCGCAAGCTCGCCGCCGAGATGGGCGTCGGTGCGATGTCGATCTACCACTACGTCGCCGACCGCGACGCCCTGATGGACGCCCTCGCCGACGAGGTCGCCGCCGAAATCGACCTCGAGCGCCCCGCTGGCCCATGGACCGACGCCGCCCGGCATCTCGCGATCTCGACGCACGAGGCGCTCATCCGTCATCCGTGGTCGATCCCGCTGTGGACCGAGGCCTGGCCGGGGCCGCATCGCTTCGCCGCCATGGAGGCGCTCCTCGACATCCTCGCCAATGCCGACCTGCCCCACGCGGTGGCCGATCTCGGTTTCCACGCGCTCACCAACCACATCCAGGGTTTCGCCCGCCAGCGCGTCGCCTATGGCCAGAACCCGACCGACACGCCCGAGGCTCAGGCTCGGATCGAGGCGGTCCTCGCCGACCCTCGGTATCCCCACATCGCCCAGCACGCCCGATATCACCACGAGCATCACGGCCAGGTCGACGAGTTCACCTACGTCCTCGACCTGATCCTCGACGGGCTCGCCCGGTCCTCCTGAGCGGCCGCGCCGCCGGAGTGCGAGTAGCCCTCGCCGATTGATCACACTGGACCTGTGCGCCTGCGTCTCGTCGTTGCTTCGATCGTCCTCCTCGCCGCCTGCGGCGACGGCTCGGCCTCGCCGGCGGATCGCTATGGCAACGAAGCCGAGGCGAGCGCGTCGAACGACGCGCCGGTCGCGGCCGCAGTCGATCCGGCGGAGCCGACAACCATCACGGTGCCCGCCGAGCCGACCACGACGACCACCTCCACGACGAGCACGTCCAGCCCGACGAGCACGTCCAGTCCGACGACCACTGGCGGGCGTACCTGCGTGCGGGTGGCCGACTTCGACGAGCCGGACTGGTTCATCGTCAACGACGGTGTCATGGGCGGTCGGTCCGATGCCCGAGGCGGGCTCGACGCGGGGGTGCTCGTCTGGACCGGCACGATCGTCACGCAGGGCGGTGGGTTCTCATCGATTCGTGGTGCGGTCGACGGGGAGCTCGCGGGAGCCGGTGAGCTCGTCATGAGGATCCGCACCGACGGTCGCTCCTACGAGTTGCTCGCCGACGACGCCGCATCAACTCGGGTCACCCACTACAACCCGATCCCGGCGACCGGCGGTAGTTGGGAGATCGTCGCCGTTCCGTTGACTGGGATGGAGCCTCGGATCTTCGGGTCATTGGTGACCGCCGATCCCTTCGAGCCCGATCGGGCCGACCAGATCGGTGTCATCCTCGCCGACGGACTCGACGGCGACTTCTCCTTCGAGATCGACTGGATCGACGCCTGCGCGTGACGCCCTCCCCGGGCTGCTCATCACGATCCGCACTACGGTCGCGCCATGGGGGAACCACGGACCGGCCCGCTCGCCGGCTATCGCGTGCTGGAGCTGACCACGACCGTCTCCGGTCCGATGGCCGCGGTGACGCTCGCCGATCAGGGTGCTGAGGTCATCAAGATCGAACCACCCTTCACCGGTGACACGGCCCGCTTCCTCGGACCGGCCCGCAACGGCATGGCGGCGATGTTCGCCACCGTCAACCGCAACAAGAAGTCGGTGTGTCTCGACCTCAAGGCCGACGACGAACGGGCGATCTTCCTCGATCTGGTGTGTACCGCCGACGCGCTGATCGAGAACTACCGGCCTGGGGTGCTCGACCGGCTCGGCCTCGGCTACGAGGCCCTCTCGGCCATGCGGCCCGAGCTCGTTTACGCGTCGATCACCGGCTACGGCAGTGGGCCGTACGAGAACCGGCGGGTCTTCGACCCACTCATCCAGGCGACCGCCGGCACTGCGGCGGCACAGGGCGGGGCCGATGATCCCGACAACGTCCGGATGATCATCTTCGACAAGGTCACCGCGCTCACGACCGCCCAGGGGGTCACCGCGGCGCTCCTCGAACGGGAGCGCACGGGCCGGGGCCAGCACCTGCCGATCACGATGCTCGAGTCCGCCCTCAGCTACCAGTGGCCCGACGTGATGTGGTCTCGGACGTTCGTCGGCGACGGTGTGAGTGCCGGGCCCGGGGAGCTCGCCGACTGGTTCCCGACCTTCCAGGCCGCGGACGGCCCCGTGTCGATCATTCTCGTCAGCGACAACGCCATCGAGCTGTTCTCGATCTGGCGTGAGGCTTCGCTCCACACCGACCCTCGCTTCGCGACGCCGGCCTTGCGTGAGGCCAACATCGACGAGTTCGTCACCGAGGTCAACGCCCTCATCGCCGACGTTCCCGTCGCCGAGGTGTGCGAAACGCTCGACGCCTTCGGTGTCCCTGTTGCGCGGGTCAACACGCTCGACGAGGTGTTCGACGACGCCCAGGTCCGCCACCTCGGCGCGATCATCGAGACCGAACACCCCGACGGTGGACCGATGCGTATCGCCCGCCCGCCCGTGCCGTTCGGCGGGGTGCGCGAGACCGCCGAGACGTTCCCGGCCAAGCACGCCCCCCGCCTCGGGGAGGACTCCGCCGCCGTGCTCGGCGACCTCGGGGTCGATGAGGAGACGATCGGCCGCCTCCTCGCCCGGGATGCCGAGAACGCCGTCGCCGTCACCGCCATGCTGGCGGCCCGCGCTGCGGCCGCGCAGAGTTGACCGTCAGGGCCGGTGGATCTCGGCGATCGTCCCGACCTCGCCGCCTAGGCGGCGCGACGACGGCGGGCGAACGTCGGGTGGGTGCGCTGCCGGGCCACGAGCTCGCCGTACAGACCCATGAACCGCTCGGCCGAGGCCTTCCACGAGAACGACTCAGCGTGGGCGCGGGCAGCGGCCCGGATCGTCGTCTGGTCCTCGTCGAGGATCTCCTCCACTGCATCAGCGAAGAGGCCAGCGCTGCGCACACACGAGCGACCGACGTGCTGGGGCACCAGCTCCGGCAGTGCGCCACGCGTGGGCACGACCACCGGCGTTCCACATGCGAGCAGCTCCAACGCCGCGAGGCCGAAGGTCTCGCACGGTCCGGGAGAGATCCCGACATCGGCCTCGGCGATCTTGCGAGCGAGCGTCCGGCGGTCCTTCTCATACCCGGCGAAGGTCATCGGCAGGCCGCAGGCCATCTGTTCGAGCTCGGGGCGCAGCGGACCGTCGCCGTAGATGGTCCAGTCGTGATCGACGCCTCGGTCGAGGAGCTCACGACACGTCTCGACGAGCAGCTGCGGGTCCTTGTCGACCGTGAGCCGGACGACGGTGACGATCCGGGGACGGGTGTTGGCCGGCATGGGCCCGGGGCGGAAGGTGTCGAGGTCGACGCCGAGCGGAATGCGTTCGATCGGTGTTTCCCGATCGTCCTGGAACTCTTCGGCCGCGAAATCCGAGCAACACACGACGGCGTCGGCCCGGTCGCCCCAGTGATTGTTGAAGACCTGCATCGCCCGTAGCACCGGCATACGGCTGGAGAACGACTGGCCGACGACGGCATCGAGACGCTCGTGGGAGATCAGCACCACCGGGACCCGCTGGTCGCGGATACGCGTCGCTGCAGCCGCCAGGGTCGTCTTGTCGGAGAGTTCGATGACGTCGGGCCCGACGACCTGGATCATCCGCTGAACCGCACCCGGATTCACGATGAGTCGATAGCCGCCCATCGCCGGTACGAGCGGGGCCCGTACCGTCAGGAACGTGCGACCGTTCGTCGCGACGGTGCGCCGATTGCGATCACCGGGGATGATCGTCGTGACGTGCGCTCCAGCGTCGAGGTACTGCTCGGCCAGTTCGTCGAGGGCGACTCGCAAACCACCGCTCTGGGCGCCGTAGAAGTTGGCGAGTTGGAGGATGTGCATCAGGTTCCTTCCGAGCCGGCGAGCTGCAGCTCCCCGCGCGACGTGACGAGCCAGATCGCGACGGCGCCGTAGAGGGCGGCGATCACCGCGATGCCCAACGTCGGGCGGAGATGGAAGCCGGCGAGAATCGCGAGCGCGCCGCCGCCGTAGTAGGCGACGTTGTACGCGGCGTCGTAGAGCGAGAAGAGCTTGGCCCGATCGGCGTCGGCCGTGGAGGTCTGCACGACGGCGTCGGTGGCGACCCGGACGTTCTGGAACGCGAAATAGGTTGCGATCGCGGCGAGGCCCATCGTCACTTGTCCGGTGGTGTGGTCGACGCCGATGGCGATCGCGCCGAGGAGCAACAGGCCGGGGAGGACGTAGCCGGCCACCGCCAGTCGTTCGATCCCCAGCCAGAACCGCAGCGCCGGAGCGGTGAGCGTGCCGATGAACGAACCGATGCCCGTGACGACGAGACCGACGAGGTGGGCGCGATCGGCGAGGCCGAAGTCGTGCGATGCGACGATGAGCAAGGTCCCGAACAGTCCGCCGACGAAGAAGCGATGACCGATCGTGACGCCCACCGCTCGCCGGGTCGTGCCCGTCAGCAGGGCCCGGCCGGCGGTCGACCAACCCCCGAAGACTCGCTTTCGCTCTCCGCCGCCAAGGGAGACCGGCAACGTGACGAACATCAGGCCGGCGATCACCTGCATGGCGGCGGCGGCCGCCAACACGACCGAGGGCCCACCGAAGACGCTCACTGCCGCGATCGTGGCGCCCAGCGCGCTCGCGGTGATCGACGTGTAGAGCGAGCAGGCGTCGACGCGAACGAGCAGGCCCGGCGGCGCAACCCGGGGAAGCGACGCGGCCCGCAGCATGTAGAAGAGCCGTCCGACGCACATCAGCGGGGCGGCGAAGACGATCGCGAGCGGAATCGAGTCGATGGCCACCGCCATGGCGGCCCCGGCGATGAGCAGGGCTCGGATTGCGCTCAGCCCGCCCAGCGCCCGCCGGCGGAGCCATCGATCCGCGAGTTGGCCCGAGAGCGGTCCGACGATCGCGTACGGGATCATCGCGAACGCGAGTGCAGTGACCACCGCTCGCGGTTCGATCGTGTTCTCCGATCCGATCAGCACCACCCCGGCGAGCGTCAGCGCCGTCATCGAATCCGAGGTCAGGTACAGGAACTGCGCCATCAGGAAGCGGCGGGTGTTGGGGTCGCCCCAGGCGTCGATGTTGCGCCCGGCGCGTTCTTGCGGCTCGCTCGGGGCTGTCGTGTCAGCCGGGGTCGTCAACTCGTGGGGAATCGCCATGGTTTCCTCGTCAGATGAGCGACCGCATCGCGGCCGGGGGTCGTTCGGTCGGGCCGTCGGGCGGCAGGGACGCCTCCGTGCGGGCGAGGAATCGCATTCCCGGTACGACGAGCACGAGGAACACCGCGAGCTGCAACGCCGCCCGGGCCATACTCGTGACGTCGGCCGGAACAGCCACGAGGTACGCAGCGCACGCGGCTGCCGTGCTGACACCGACGGCGCTCAGCCACCGAGCCCACGGGAAGGCCCGGCGCACCGACACATCGAGGGCCTGGCCGATGAAGTGCAGCGCCGTGAGCCAGCCGATCGCGCTGGCGACCAGCGTGCCGACCGCCGAGCCCGTCATGCCGCCCGCCCAGGCGCCGAAGCCGGCGAGCACGAAGTTCGATCCGAGGGTCACGCTGGCGACGATCAGCAGCTCGCGAGTCTTGCCCGCCGCTCGCAGCAACATGCCGTACTCCGCGACCCGGTGGACGGTCACCGCGGTGAACAGCTGGAAGGGGAGCACGCCGGCGGCGAACTCCCGGCCAAACACCGACGGGATCAGATCGGGCGCGATCAGGATCAGGCCCACTCCGAGCGGTGCGACGAGCAGCGACATCGAGCTCGTGAGCTGGATCCAATGGGCTCGGGCACCGGCGAGGTCGCGTTCGTGGAAGGCGTCGACGAGCTTGGTGATGAGCGCCGCGCCTCCAGCGTAGGGGAGCACCGCGAGCAGCGGGACCTCCTGGGCGGCGACCGCGTAGATCCCGAAGTCGTCGCTCTCGAATGCGGCGATGAACCACTTGTCGACGAGACGGTTGAGCATCGCGACCGCGATCGTGGCGCCGAGCGGGATGCCGTATCGCAACTGCTCGAGCAGGAAGGCCCGCCCGAGTCCACCCGCACTGCCGGGCAGCGAGCGGTAGACGAGCAGGACACCGGACAGGAACCTGATCGCACCGGCGACGATCAAGCCCATGACGAGACCGGCCACGCCATAGCCGGCCAACACCGGCATGATCGCACCGCTGAGCACGAGGACCGTTCCGGCCAGATCCCAGATCGCCACGCCGACGAAGCGTTCGAGCCCGATCAGGGTCATGCCGAAACACGCAGCGGGGAGTTCGAGCGCGATCGCGAGCCCGAGCCAGGGCAGCACGTTGCCGTCGCCGAGCGCACCACCCACGAACAGGGGTTTCGCAGCGATCAGACCAAGCATGATGATCGTGCCCATCGCCAGCAGCAGCCGCACGTTCTGCATGACGAGATTGCGGCGCTTGCCCGCCTCGACCCGAGGCAGGAAGAAGACGATTCCGTGGTGCAGATTGAGGTTCCCGATCGTCGTGCCCGCGAGGTAGATCGAGAGCAAGAACGCAGCCTCGTTCCACTCGGCCGGGCTCATCAGCCGCACCAACAGCACCGCCAGGACGAGCTGCGTCGCCTTCACCGATGCCTGACCGATGGCGATGAGGGTCGTGTTCCGAGCGACTCGGGTCACAGGAGCCTCAACCGTCCTCGATGACTGCCCGTCATCGCTTCGCGCACCTCACGCGCCCGCCGCCAGAACGGCGCTTGGCGAGTGTCGAAGCGGGGGTCGTCGATGTCGAGACCGGTGAGGAGTCGTTTGTGATTGCTCGCCACGTAGTGCAGCACCTGCGTGTCGGGTGGCAGGGGGAAGTGGGCGTCTTCGAAACAGCGATAGCTCTGGCCGGGCGGGATCGGGTAGTACCGCGAGGGCGCCATGACCCGCACCAGGTCCGGCTCCGCCCGGCACATGTCGTCGAGCAACGACGGACCGAGCGCGAACCGGGCCGACGGATCGACGGTCAGGGCCCGTTCGAGGGTTCGAGAGATGAACTCGCTCCCCATCGGCGCGCCGAGCACTGCGTTGTTCGCCTGCAGCCGACTCCACCGAGGCGGGCTGACGTCTTGATCGCGCACGAACCGACCGTTCGTGAGGCGGCAGCTGATCCGGTTCGCCAGCCACGACGCCGCCCATGGTGCGGCCCGGACTGCTCCGGTGATGCCCAGACCTCGCGACACCCGCGGTCGGTTTCCGGCCCAGACCTGTTCCATGCCGACGAACGCCCCGATCTCGTCGGGGTCGTCGAGCGGTTGGATGACCACGACATCGGTGTCGAGGTAGACCCCACCGTCGCGGAGCAGGATCGCCAGTCGGGCCAGGTTGCTCACCGACGCCGGACTCCCGGCCGGGAGACGGGCCAGCAGATCGAGGTACGGGGCTGCGCCGCCGGGGCACACCTCGAGGAGATCTTCGAAGCGCTCCTCTCGCACCCGCACGCGGCGCAGGGCCTCGACCGCAACGAGATGCGGAGCGTCGGGTCGATCGCCGATCAGATGGATTTCCACGTCGGCGTCGGGCATCGCGTCGACGGCGGACTCCACCGCCCGCCGGCAGTGGTACGGGAACCGACTCCCCATCCACACGAAGTGCATCCGTTGGTGCCGCCCCGTCACGGAAACGTACTGTTCCGAGCCGACGTGGCTGGTGGGTTACATCGTCACGACGTCGGACTGAAATTTCACCGTTGTTCTTTCGACTCGCTCGGTGGCCGACCCACCACGCGACCGGTTCGAACCCGTAGGGTCCGGACGTGCGTCGATTGTTCGCAGGATGGGTTGCGGCCGTGCTGTTGTCGTTTGCGTCGCCCGCCACGGCCCAGGCGTCGCTCCGGGATCTCGTGCTCCAGGAGATCCCCGGCGGATACGGGCTCGTCGACTCTGGACCCAACAACTCGATCCGGATGATCGACGAGTGGAATTCACTTCCGTGGCGCACCACCTTCGAGCAGGGGACGTCGATCGTCGAGATCTCGGCGTTCGACTATCGCGACCTCCCGGCGGCGCTCGCCGGGCATGCCACGATGGCCGATCGCATGGAGTCGGCGTTGCGCAACTCCGATGCCGAGAACGCCGACCAGGAAGCCGTGGTCCGTGATCAGCATCCCGTCGAACCCGGCGTGACCCGGGTGCGTTGGGTGCTCGACGGGGAGGACTTCGCCCAGCTCGGCTTCTACATCGAGGGCGAGGTCGGCTACCTGATCAGCGTCGTCGACGCCAGCGCTGAGCTCTTCGACGAGATCCTGCTCGCCCAGCTCGACCACTCACCCGGCGAACGCCTCACCACCCCGCTGGCCGAGGTCGGTCCGCTGTACGAGGAACTCACCGCCGGTCAGGAGGAGTCCGCCGGCCCCGGCACCGTCTTCGCCGGGCTCGTGTTCGGTGGCGTCCTGCTCGGTCTCGTCGTGTGGGGCGCCCGGATGGTCAACCGCCACGGCGGCGGCAAGCCCCGAGCCGATCACGGCGACGGTCTGGAATGATCGACGCCGGGCAGTTGTACGCAGTCGCGCGGAACAAGCTCGACGACACCCCAGAACCGTCGACGCCGGCGCGCGCCCGAGCTGCGCTGCGGTCGCAGGTGAACAAGTTGGAGACGGCCGCGTGACCCTCCGAGTCGCCGGGTGGTTACCGCTCGCCGACTTCGTCGCCGGACGGAGCCACCGTGAGATCGACCGCCACGCCCCAGTGGTCCGAAGCGATCGCGCCGTCGACCGGCTCGAACCCGAACCGGTGCGCCGCCGAGGGGTTTCCGTTGGGGCGGCGCCGCGGCCACGACACGAGCACGTAGTCGAGCCGACGCTCGGGCCACGCCGAGTTGGTCACGTAGGGGTTCGCCGCCGAGTAGGTGACCCCGTCGTCGGGGCCGACGTGTTCCCAACAGTCGCTGAAGACGAGGCCGGGCACTGCGGGTGCCGACCGGCCGGTGAGGTGACGGATCTCGTCGCTGTCGGGTACGGCGTTGAGATCGCCGACCAGCACGGGCGGGAGGACCGCGCCGACGTCGCCCCGGCGACGCTCGTCGATCCAGGCCGCGATCTCGTCGAGTTGCCGTGCCCGCAGCGCACTCTGATCGAACCCATGACTGAGATGGGTGGTGAAGACATCCCACGGCCCGACGGGTGTGTCGATCCGGGCCCACAACACCGTGCGGTGCTTGGGCATGTCGCCCACGTCGAGCCAGCGCCAGGCCGAGTCGAGGATCGGCCACCGCGACGCGATGGCGTTCACGATCGTGTAGCGATCGTCGCCACCGTCGGGTGACGACACCACCTCGTAGCCGAGCTCGCGACGCAGCCACTCGGGCTGATCGGGCTCGCGAGAGCAGACCTCCTGCATACCGATCACGTCGGCATCGAGTCGCTGCAGGGTGTCGAGGATCGCCGGCTCCCGAGCGAGGAGATCGCCGTGGCGCCACCAAAGGTTCCACGACGCGAGCCGGATCGACTCCACCATCAGCCCCGCGCCGACGTCTTCTTCTCGGTCGGCTTCGCCGCAGTCTTCCGGGTCGGCTTCGCCGCAGTCTTCCGGGTCGGCTTCGCCGCAGTCTTCCGGGTCGGCTTCGCCTCCAGGGCGATCTGCTTCTTGGTGGCGGCCCACGAGCAGATCTCGCACGTCGCCAAGTCGTGATTGCGGGCCGGGCAGTACTCACGTCCGAAGAAGATGATCTGCAGATGACGCCGGTTCCACGTGTCTTCAGGGAACACCGCCTTGAGATCACCTTCGGTGCGCTCGACGGTGGTGCCGTTCGATAGGCCCCAGCGATGGGCGAGTCGATGGATGTGGGTGTCGACCGGGAACGACGGAACGCCGAACGACTGGGCCATCACGACACCGGCCGTCTTGTGGCCGACCCCGGCGAGCGACTCGAGGAAATCCCAGTCGGGAAGGATCTCGCCGCCGGCGTCGAGGATCTGATGGGCCATCGTCGACAGGTTCTTCGCCTTCGTCGGGGCCAAGCCGACCTGCTTGATGTAGCCGAGGATCTCATCGGGAGAGAGCTCGGCCATCTTCTCGGGGGTGTTCGCCCGGGCGAACAATGCCGGGGTGACCTCGTTGACCTTCTTGTCGGTGGTCTGCGCCGAAAGGGCCACCGCGACCGTGAGGGTGTACGGGTCGGTGTGGTCGAGCGGGATCGGCGGCTCCGGATACAGATCGTCGAGGATCTTCCCGATCCGGTCGGCTTTGTCGGCCCGTCGCATACGGCGACCCTACCGGTCGGGGTCTGACACCGTCTCCGCCGCCGTGCGACGATTCCGGACATGTCGAGCGAGCTGCACTACGACGACGAGAGCATCGACTTCCTCGCCCGAATGTGGGGTCCGGGCTACATGTCGCCGGGCGGACCCGACGAGGTCGACCGCATCGTCTCGGGGATCGACCTGGCCGGGGCGACGGTGCTCGACATCGGCAGCGGTGCGGGTGGGCCGGCGGTCGATCTCGTTCGTCGCCATGACGTCGGGCGGGTGATCGGCGTCGATGTCGAAGCGCCCGGTCGCGCTCGCGCACAGGCCCATGTTGACGAGGTCGGACTCGCCGACCGGATCGAGCTGCAGCTCGTGGCGCCCGGCCCGTTTCCGTTCCCCGATGCGTCGTTCGACGTCGTCTTCTCGAAGGACTCGATCGTGCACGTCCCCGACAAGGCGGCGCTCGCCGCGGAGGTGATGCGGGTCCTACGGCCCGGAGGGTGGTTCGTCGCCTCGGACTGGTTGATCGCCCACGACGACGAGCCCTCGCCCGAGATGCAGGACTATCTCGCCAAGGAAGACCTCGGCTTCGGGATGGCATCCCCCGAGCGCTATCGCCACGCGTTGACCGAAGCCGGCTTCGTCGACGTCGAGCTGCGCAATCGCAACGAGTGGTATCGGATTCAGGCTCGCGCCGAGCTGGCTCGCCTCGTCGGACCGGAGCGGCCGCAGTTCGAGGCGCTCACCTCAGTCGAAGAAATCGCGGATCAGATCGCCACCTGGACCGCGATGGTCGTCGTGGTCGACCGCGGGGAGCATTGTCCCCATCATCTCCGCGCCTGCAAGCCGGAGCGCTGACTCAGCCCAGCCGGGCCACGACGAGATCGGCGAGTTCGTCGGCCGTGGTCGCCACGGCACCCGATGCCGCCCGTCCGAGGCGGTCGTCGATCGCTCGACCGATACCGCCGGCACCGGCGAGCTCGATCACGATCAGGTCGGGCGCTGTTGCGTCGAGGCGCCGCAGGTTCGCATAGAGATGCCGCGCGACGGTCTCGAGGTCGTGGTGGTCGCCGAGCGGGAAGAACCGCCAGCCCTGAGGCAGCGGCACCTCCCGGTCTCGATAGCCGACGTAGGCGACGTTTCCAGGCGGGGCGTCGCCCGGCGCGACGGTGGTGGCGACCGCCGGGGTGCGAGGGGAGTAGTGGCGGACGTCGTGCCCGGGCGCCGCGGCGCGCGCCTCGGTGTCGGTGCGCTCGACGTCGCGGACGGCGACGTGTTCGGCGAGCGCCTCAGCGGTGATGGCGCCATGGCGGAGGATCACCGCCTCGCCTGCGTCGAACGTGACGACGGTCGACTCGACGCCGTGATCGGCCGGGCCCGCGTCGACGATCACGTCGATGCGATCGCCGAGTTCCTCGACGACGTGCTCGGCGGTGGTCGGGCTGATCCGGCCGAAGCGGTTGGCACTCGGCGCGGCGACCGGCACGCCCGCTTCGGTGATCAATGCTCGGGCCACCGGGTGGGCCGGGCACCGGACCCCAACGGTCGGGCCGCCACTGGTGATCGCGTCGGGGACGCGCGCCGTCTTCGGCAGCACCATCGTGAGCGGGCCGGGCCAGAACGCGTCGGCGAGGCGAGCGGCGACCTCCGGGAGGCCGCCATCCACCAGCGTGTCGGCCATGTCGACCCCGTCGACGTGCACGATCAACGGATCGGATGCGGGACGGCCCTTGGCTGCGAACACGCCGGCGATCGCATCGGGATCGAGTGCATTGCACCCGAGTCCGTAGACCGTCTCGGTCGGGATCGCCACGAGCTGCCCGGCCGCGAGCGCGGCGCCGGCCTCGGCGACGAGCATGTCGTCGATCGAGTTGGGGTCGATCGTGACCAGGCGGGCGAACTCGGACATCAGGTCGCCGAGTCTATGAAGCGTCGGCTGCGCGCCCTTCGAGCTCCGTGCGGATCTCGTACTGGCGCATGAGGAAGCGCTTCTCGTCGAGCTTCTTGCGGCGCATCCAGCCGGTGACCTCGTCGTTGCACTTGCTCGCGTTGCACGAGCGGCAGGCGGGCACGACGTTGTCAATCGTGTAACGGCCGCCTCGTGAGATGGCGAGGACGGTGTCCTTCTGCATGGGCACGCCGGTGGCACCGCAGTAGGCGCAGCCCGCCCATGCCTCCTGGAGATCGGCCCACTGCTCGTCGGTGAGATCGTGCTCGCGCTTGGCCATGCGGTTCTTGCGACGCTTCGCGTAGCGGGCAGCACGAGTGCGGGAAGCCATGTCCCCAGGTTCGCAGGTCGGCCGCCCGGTTCGGTGAACCGTCAGTCGCGTTCGACGATCGGCAGGATCTGCATGTGGGGGCGTTCGCTCGCCATCTCGCCGAGCGCAGCGGCGAACGCCACCGACTCCGGCACGGCGAAGTGCACGTCCAGCGCATCGCGATCGGCCCATCGTTCGACGAACACCAACCGGAGCGGCTCGTCAGGATCGACGAGCACGTCGTGGCTGATACAGCCCGGCTCGGTGCGTGAGCGAGCCACGTGTTCGCGGCTGATGCGCAATGCGTCGTCGACGACGTCCGGGCGGACCCGCACGTCGCCGAGGACGACGATCAACGCTTCCGCCAGTCGTCCCAGGCCTTGAGGGTGGCGTCGGACATCTCGCGGTGCTGGCGGGCGATCGCTCGCGAGGCCTTGTCCTCGAGGCGGCCACCGATCGCCGCGGCCCCGTAGAAGTTGCCCCGGAAGTAGGGACCCATGTCGTCGGGGCGGAAGAACCCGCGCAACTCGTCGGGCACGTCGACGTCGTCGCCCGTCCACGGCGCCGGGTCGACCGCCGGGAGGTCGAGCCCGTCGAGCCTCTCGAACAGGTCGTCATCGTTGGTGCGGTCGGCGAAGTCGCGGCCCTGGTAGCGGTAGATCTCCTCGCCGTCGGGCGAGGAGATCACCATGCCGGGCAAGGCGATGCCGCCGCGCTCCTCGGGGTCGAAGAGCCCGAGCGGCTGCAGGATCGACTCGCCGCCGGGGTCGGACACGAACCGGGTGTGGGTGAACCCCCACCGCTGGGCCATGCCCGCTTGGCGGATGTCGTCGTCGACCGAGATGGCCGCCAGCTCAGCGCCGGCGCCGTGGATGCGGTCGTAGGTCGTTGCCAGCCGAACCAGCTGGGCGCAGCAGTACGGTCACCAATCGCCTCGGTAGGTCATCAAGATGATGGCCCCCGAGGAGCGGCGCAGTCCGAGGATGTCGTCAGCGAGCGTCATGGCCGCCCGTTCTAGTCGTTGGCCGCCGGCTGTGTCGCGGCTCGCCTAGCCGATCCGACGAGCGAAGGCGACGCCCAGGGCTGCGAGCGCCGCCAATGCCGTGACCTCACGACGGACCGGCTCGTCGTTCACTGCGAGGATCCGACCCGAGCTGTTGATCGACAGGATCGAGCCGGCCGACCCGATCGACAGGATCGAACCGGCGCTGCCGATCGAGGCGATGCAGCCGGCCGAGCCGACCGACGCGACCGAACCAGCGCTGCCGATCGAGACGACCGATCCAGCGCTGCCGACCGACAGCACCGAGCCGATCGAGCCGATCGAACGAACCGAGAAGGCCGAGCCGAGGGAGTCGACGGATCGATACGAGGCCATGCCCCGAATCCTCCCACGCCGGCGATCGGCCGGTCTGCGAGACTGCGGACGTGGACCACATCGACGATCTCGACGCGCCGGACGACGTCATGGCGACGATCGAGTGGCTGATCGGAGAGGGCTTCGAGATCTCCCGGCTCTTGACCCGCGACCAGCCGAACGGCAACAAGCTGCTCCGGCTGCAGCGCGGTGACGAACACGTACACATCGTGCGCGACCGGGGTCCGTGGGAACTCGGCTTCCGGGGCCCGGATTGGGTCGCCGGACTCCACACGTTCCATGAAGCAGCGACCGGCGTCGTGTTCGATCAGCCACCGGAGGCACCGATGCCCCGGCAACTGCCGTCCGATGATCTGCTGTGGGCCGAGGCCGTCCCCGCCGTGTTCGCGTGGCGCGCCGCGACGCCCGACTGGCGGACGCGGCTCGAGGAGGCCATCGAGGCTGGCCGCGAGCGGATCCGCCGTCGCTTCGGCTAGCCGGCGAGGAGCCCTTCGAGCTTGTCGAGGGCCATGTTCCAACCCATGCCGCCGGGCGAGTCGTGCGGGATGCCGATGTGCTGCATCTTCATGTGGGTCCGGTCGCCGGCGTCGGTGAGCTCGACCACGACCTCGGTGACCGACGGGCCGTCGCCGGGCATGCCCATCTCGGCGGGGCTGAGCACGTCGCCCGCCTCGTTCGACATCGACTCGGTGTAGACGAGGCGGGTCATGGGCGAGATCTCGGTGTACTCACCGACGAACCACATCTGCATGGTGCCGTTGGGGGTCTCCATCTCCATGCACATGTGGCGACGGCCGCCGAGCTCGACGTTCATCGTGCAGGTCGGGATGGTGGCGCCCATCGGGCCGTACCACGAGGCGAAGTGCTCGGCCTCGGTCCACATCTGCCAGATGGTCGCGATCGGCGCATCGAACGTGCGCTCGATCTCCACGGACTTGACGTCGGTCATTGCTTCTTCTCCTTCTGAGGAGGTTGGTTCCGGATTCGGCGGACGTAGTCGTCCAGGCGATCGAAGCTCGTCTCCCACACCTCACGGACCTGCTCGGTCCATTCGGTGACCTCGGCGAGCGGGCTGGTGTCGAGCGTGCACGGGCGGTATTGGGCTCGGCGGCCCTGCTGCACCAGGCCCGCCTTCTCGAGCACCCGGATGTGGCGTGACACCGCCGGCATCGACATCTCGAACGGTTCGGCGAGTTCCCCGACCGACGCTTCGCCCTGGGCGAGGCGGCCGAGGATCGCCCGACGGGTGGGGTGGGCGAGTGCGGCGAAGATCTCGCTGAGGCGATCGTCGGCGTCGGATTCGAGGACGAGGGTGGCAGACATGGTTAACACCAGCGTTAATTAACGACGCTGTTAATCAACCACGTCGGCGCCGACCCGTCAAGGGGTGCCGGCCTCGGCGATGATGCAGGCATGCGGCCGGCTTCGTTTCGTTGGTGGTTCGAGAACCGGCACACGGGTCGCATCACGGTCGCCCAGTTTCCCAACCCGCCCCTGGTGGTCGGCGTGGTCGGCTGGCTTGTCGCCGCGCTCTTCGGCGGTTCGCTCTCGACCATCGGGCGGCTGGTCTCCGTCGTCGGTTTCGTGTGGTGGGGTTCCGACGAGTTGGTGCGCGGTGTCAACCCGTGGCGACGGGTGCTCGGTGTCGTCGTCATCGGGTGGCAGATCCGCCGACTGTTCGGGTGAATCCGCGCGGGTCCGCCCACCCG
>JBCBYI010000080.1:0-16646 GCA_039815945.1 Actinomycetota bacterium
GCCTGCTCGATCACCTCCGACAGTCGCTCGATCACCTCGGCGCGTTGCGTTGCCCAGTCCAGTCGCAGGATCGAGCACAGCTCCATGCCCTGGCGGGCGAGCTCGTCGCCCGCTTCGTGGATCTCGGCAGCTCGTTCGACGTCGCGAGGGTCGACCGTTCGCTCCGCCCCGAAATCGAGGAAGTGGCAGAAGATCAAGCCGACGATCTCCGCGTAGGTGCCGCGCCCGCGATCGCGAGTCCGGATCGTCTCGCCGCTCTGGTCGGCGGCGTCGATGTCGCCCATGGAGTACTGCCACCACAGCGACGTGAGCGCGAGGGTCGCCGGGTCGGGCGCATCAGCGGCGAGCGCCACGTGCTTTGCCGCGGTCTCGACATCGCCTCGATGCGTGGCCAGCGTGGCGGCGATCCGGTGGGTTTCCGGATCGTGGGTTCGGCCGGCGTCGTGGTCTCGGGCGATCACGTCGTCGCACCACTCGAGGACTTCGTAGGTGTAGGTCTGATCGGCATAGGGCCAGGTCGCCGCGATCAGTCGATGGGTCAGCGCCGCGGCATCGACTCGGCGGGTGAATGCTGCGGCCTGACGGAGATCGGGCCATTGGTTCCGGACACCGCGGAGGTGCTCGGCCACCGAGTCGACTCCCGGCGTCGGCGAACCTTCCAGTCGCTCGATCACGTGCTGGGCGTGCCGCTCCCGGATGTCGTCGTCGAGGCCGAGCCCTTCGGCGAAGAGTCGAATGGACTCGATGAGGTGGTACGTGCCGCGGCGTGGGTCGAAGGACACGAGCGAGAGGTCGGTGAGGGCCAGCAGGTCGTCGACGGCGGCCGCACTCGTCGTGGCGACGATCGCAGCGGCGTCGTCGAGCGTGAACGAGCCGCCGAAGACGCTGAGATGACGAAGGACGTCGCGGCGGTGATCGTCGAGCAGGTCGACCGACCACGCGATCGCGCCGTCGAGGGAGCGGTGGTGTTCGGCGACATCGGCCCGGTCCGACGTGAGGAGAGAGAATCGGTCGTCGAGCATGCTCGACAGGTTCGGCAGCGGAACCGCTCGACTCTTCGACGCCGCCAACTCGATCGCAAGCGGCATGTGATCGAGCCGTTCGCAGATGCTCGACACCGTGCGGTCGCTCGCGTCGAGTTCGATGCCGTGGCGTTGGGCGTGGTCGATCATCAAGGCGACGGCGTCGTCGGGGGCGAGCGGCCCGATGCGGACCACCACTTCCTCGGCGAGGCCGAGCGGCCGCCTGCTGGTCGCCAGGACCGTCAGCGTCGGGCAGTCGTCGAGGAGCCGACGGGTGAGGCCGACGGCGTGGTCGATCACGTGCTCGCAGTTGTCGAGCACGAGCAGCGTCGGTGCAGCGCACAGGAGGGCGGTGATCGCGCCGAGGTGGTCCCCGTCGGCCCGCTCGGTTCCACCGAGAGCGGCGAGCACGGTGCGCTCGACTGCGGCGGCATCACGGGCGGCGGCGAGCTCACTGATCACCGCTTCGCGATCGCTCACGGCATGGCGCATGAGGTGTGTCTTGCCGGCGCCGCCGGGGCCGACGAGTGTCGTCAGGCGGTCGGTCGAGAGGCGGTCGCGAACTGCGGTGAGCTCCGCGGCTCGCCCAATGAGCGGCTTGCCGACGGCGGTGACCGTGCCTGGCGCCGTGTCGGCCGGTCTGAGGACGTCGGCGACGAAGGCGAAGCCGCGGCCGTGAGCGGTACGGATCGTGTGTTGTTGATCGCCCGAGTCGCCCACAGCGGCCCGGAGGTCTCGGACTCGTGAGGTCAGCGTCGCCGGGGACACGAACCGATCGCCCCACACCCGGTCGAGCAGTTCCAGTTTCGAAACCACCGCCCCCTTGTGCTCGACGAGCACACGAAGCACGTCGAGGACCTGCGGCTCGACGTGCACGGGTTGGCCGCCGCGTTCGAGGGTGCGCGCGTTGAAATCGACGACGACGTCACGAAACGCGATCCGGTTGTCGTCCCGGTCCTGCCGGGCCTGCGCTGTCACGATCGACCCCACCCCTGGTCGGCGAGACCCTAACTCGCGGCCGCGCCCCCACCGTGATCGGCTGCGTTTCCGTGGATCTCCACGATCCCCACGAGTTCTCCCGATGTTCTCCCTGACCGGCGGGGACCGGTTCGGTTTGCTCGTCGAATGCAGTGGTTCTTGCACAACGTCCGCGCGGCCTGGGGTCGCCAACCCGCGGTGTTCGCCAGCGCCGGCCTCACGTCGATCGTGGTCGTCATCGGCGCATTCGTGTTCCTCGGCGGCGACCCCGACGTCGAGATCACGGCCGACCCGGCCACGCCGGACTTCACCGAGACGGTCCTGGAAGAACTGGGTTCGGGTTCGGATTCGTTCGTCGCCGATCTGATCGACGACGTGCTCCCGGGCCTGTCGGCCGAAGACCAGGCGATGGTGGTCGACAGCCTGATCGAGACCTTCGGTGGCGAGGACGGCGACCTCGATGCCGTCGCCGACGGCATCGTCCGACGACTCGGCCTGGACGCCACCGAGGTCGGTGACATCGACGAGCTGATCGCGCTTGCGATCGCCGAGATCGACCCGTCGGGCTCGATCGATTCGGCCGACGAACTGATGGCCGCTTTCGACGCCTGGGCGAACTCGACGTCGATCCATGTCGTGGAGATCGTCCCCGCCGCCGAGGCCGCCGGGCCGTTGGCAGACCTGTCGTCGATGTCGTTCGAGACAGCAGCCGCCGAGGTGGCGGCGATGACGTCGACGTCCGGGGTCACTCAGATCGGCCTCGGTGGGATCCAGGGGCTCGATCCGCTGACGATCCCCGCTGTCGAGCTCACGGTCGACCAGGCGGCCCGAACCATCGTGTTGCAGGGGGAGACGACCTCGCTCGGCGGGCGTACCGAGGTGGCCGCGATCGCCCGGTGGGGTGGCCGATCGACGCCGTCGATCCTGGCGACGATCCGCACATCGGGGCGCACGCTCGCCGACCTGGGCTTCCCCGGCTCGGTCGGCGAGGTCGCCATCCCTGATGCGACGTTCGTGCTCGCTGAGACCGGTCAGGTCGTGACCGCCGGGGATCTGGGCGACGCGTGGGATCTCATCAGCCGTGACGCTGGCCCGACCGATGAGCTCGTCGTCGAGGCCGGCGTCAATCTCCTCACCCGGATCGATACCACGGCGGTGCCTGCGATCGTTCGCGACACGTTCGGTGTGAGCGGCGCCGGGCCGGTCGGCCTCCGAGCGGCGTTGGGCACCGGCTTCGGGGTCGTGAGCGGCGCCGGTGGTCCAACGGACGCCGTGGCCGTGCTGACCCTCCCCGGGATCGCACCGCCTGCCCTCCCGAGCTGGCTGACCGCGAGCGACGAGGAGCCCTGGGCGGTGACCATGACGGTTGCGGGGAACGATGTCGAGCTCGGCCTCGCTGGGGTGCTCGAGGCCGAACTCGACGGGGCGATCCGGACCTTTGCGTCGCGCCTCTCGGTCGAGTCGGCGGGCGGCGCAGCTCGTGGTCGTCTGGTCGGCGAGCTGCGTGAACCGTGGGCGGCGCCCTTCGGCGTCGATTGGCTCGACTTCGAAATGCTCACCATGAGCGCCGATCTCGACGCCGACGACGTCCGCCTCGGGTTCGCAACCGACGTCGGCCTCGCCGGGCGGTCGGCTGCGCTCAGTTTCGAGCTGGCTGCCGGTGGCGACACCACCGAAGTACAGATGACCGCGGCGATCGACGAGGTGTCGAGCCGTGATGTGGTGACCTTGCTCGCCGACGCCGCCGCCATCGCTGCGCCGAGCGCACTGCCCGAGATCGTGCTGCGCGACGTGCTCGTCGACATTCGGGCGGGTGCCCAGCCGACGGTCGCGGTGGGTGCCGCCGCCGAGGTCGCGGGGGAGCCGGCCGACGTGCTGTTCAGCGTCGAGTCACCGGCAGGCGAGCCTGGGGTCATCGTCGGGGTCGGGCTCGACGAGCTGGCCCTGGGTCGGGCGTTCCCGGCCCTCGGTGACTCCCTCGTCGGGGATCTCGCCTTCCCCGCGACGACGCTCGTCCTCAGCGACCTCGACGGCCGCTTCGAGCGCTCCCAGCTGTCCGGGCCAGCTCAGCGCTTCTTCGACGGCCGCGCCGACGACCTCGTGCTCGCGCCCGGTCTGTCGGTCCTCAGCCAACTCGATCTCTCGGAGACACCGGTCGGCGATCCGCTCGACGCGCTCGGCTACGACGGCGGTGTGTTCCCGCTCATCGGAACGCTGCCGTCGTCCCTCCTCGGCGGGTCCGGTGGCAGTGGGGACGGTGGACTCGCCGACCTCGCGCTCGCGGTCGAGCTTCCCGAGATCGCGCCGGCTGACGCGCCGGACTGGTTTGAAGGTGGCCGCCTGTCGCTGGTGGTCTCTGGCCAGCCCTCCGTCGGGCTCGAAGGCGAGATGACGGTGCGCATCGACGGTGAGTCGCTCACCTTCGTGGTCGGTGCCGAGCTGGCCAAGACCCCACTCGGTGTCGAGCTCGCGCTCTTCGGTGCGCTCGAGACGGAGCGGTCCTGGGAGCGGCCCTTCGGTGTGTCGTGGCTCGTGGTGAACGATCTCGCGATCGAGCTGAGCGTCGCGCCCTCCGGCGTCGTCGGCCTCGGCTTCGCCGGCGATGTGCGGATCGGCACGAAGGACATCGACGCCGCCCTGGCCGTCGATCTCTCGCCCGCTGGCGTACCCATCAACCTCATCGTCTCCGGTGCGAGCGCGGAGGGCATCTCGACCAACGATCTCCTCTTGGTGCAACAGGAGATGGCACGAGCAGCGGGCACGCCGGTCACGATCGATACCAGCGACTACCCAGGGCTCGACCTGCGGGACATCGAGCTGCGCTTCGCGCCCCAACCGAGCGAGCGGCTCGGCATCCCCGCGGGCTTTGTCGTCGCCGGCGACGTGTATGCCGCGATCGGTGGCGCCGCCCCGACCCGGTTCGCGTTCATGGACTTCCGCCTCACCGATGACGGGCTCGATGCGGAGGGCCGCCTCTCGGCGTGGGAGCTCGGCCCGCTCGAGTGGAGCGACATCGTGCTCGACCTCGAACTCAGCCGCGACGCCCAGTACTTCGTGCTCGATGGACGGGTCTCGGCGTTGGGCCTGGCCGTCGATGCCGACATCGATCTGTCGTTCGACAGTGTGGTGTTCAAGGGGCAGCAGGCGCTGGCCGATCTTCGGCTGCTCGTCGAGGTGATCGAGCGGGTGATCGACGATCCGTTCGGCGCGATCCAAGACATCCCCGAAGTGCTTGACGCCACCGGGGTCCCGCAACCGGAGTGGCTCGACACGGTGCTCGAGCAGGTCGCAGATCTGGTCGAGGACGGGCAGGCCATCACCAGCGAGGCGGTCGACTCGATCCTCAACGGCGGCACGGTCTCGCTCGTGACCTTCCCGTCGACCCCCGAGCCGACCCGGTGTCCGACCATCGGGCCGTTCGAGGAGGACGGCCTGTGCTACACGACGCCGTCGGCGACCAGCGACGGGCTGCCGTCCGGGGGTCGGGCGAAGGACTGCTATGCGCCGTATCGAGAGCACAAGGGGCGCTGCTACACGACGAAGCCCAGGACGATCGAGGTGTGCGTGCCCTTGCCGTTCGGCCGAGAGCGGTGCGCGAGCGAGTCGATCCCGGGCATCCCGAAGGACGGCCGGGCGAAGGCGTGTCCGGCCACGGCTCCCATCTCGGCGGCCGGTCGCTGCTGGACGATCCCGCCGGGCGACATCCTTCCGCCGCTGCCGGAGGGCGGGCTCGACCGGGTCTGTCCGGCGACGACCCCGGTGCTCGAGGACGATGGGTGCTGGATCATCCCGCCGTCGGTTGCGGCGGTCGGTCTACCGACACCCGGCGTGTGCCCAGACATCCCGGGTCTGAGTTGCAAGGCGGAGGATCTCTTCGCCGGCAACTTCTTGGACGACGTCTTCGAGGGGCTGATCGACCGCCTGTCCGACTGGTAGTCCTCGTTCGCTGCGGTCGGGTGCGCTTTGCGCGGCCGCCTGCGCGAGGCTCGGCGCATGCTGCCGCCTGTCGTCACTCGCCACGCCGCCAACGCGATGGTCTCCACCATCGATCATCTCGCCACCGAGGCCGGCGTCGACGTGCTGCGCAAGGGCGGCTCGGCCGTCGATGCCGCCATCGCCGCCAACGCCGTGTTGTCGGTGACGTGCCCGAACATGTGCGGCATGGGTGGTGACCTGTGGGCGCTGGTGCACCACACCGACGGGGCGCCGGCGGCGCTCGATGCCTCGGGTATGGCCGGTTCAGGGGCGTCCCCCGAGGCCGCTCGGGCCGAGGGGCTCACGGCTGTGCCGATGAAGAACGACATTCGGGCGGTGACCGTGCCCGGTGCGATCGACGGCTGGCTCGCCTTGCACGAGCGGCACGGGAAGCTCGATCTCGCCACCGTGTTCGGCTCGGCGATCCGCTACGCCGACGAGGGCTTCCCGATCCATCCGACGTTGAGCGCCACCCTCCACCTCGTCGCCGAGGTCGAGCACAACGACTTGCCGGCTGCCGCGCCGGCGGGCGCGGTGGTGCGCCGACCCGGGTCGGCCCGCACGCTGCGGGCGATCGCCGCAGAGGGTCGCGCCGGATTCTACGAGGGCGAGTTCGGCGAGGGCCTGCTCGCTGCGGGTCCCGACGAGTTCGTCCCCGGTGATCTGGCCACTCCGCAGGCGCGCTGGGTCGACCCGATCAAGGTCGATGCGTTCGGACATCAGATCTGGTCGGTGCCGCCGACCAGCCAGGGCTATCTCACGCTGCTGTCCGCGGCGATCGCCGACGGGATCGAGTTCGACGACGACGGCCTCGGCACCCATGTGCTCGTCGAAGCGGCGATCCAGGCCGGCCATGACCGCCCGACCGAACTCTTCGACGGCGCCGACCCGGCCCGGCTCCTCGACCCCGAACGCATCGCCGACCGGCGGGCGGCGATCGAGCTCGACCGGGCCGGCGACGTCGCCACGCCGAGCTTCGACGGCGACACGACCTACCTGTGCGTGATCGACGGCGACGGCATGGGTGTGTCGCTCATCAACTCCAACGCCAGCGGCTTCGGCGCCCACCTGGTCGCCGGTTCGAGCGGCATCTTCTTGCACGACCGCGGCCTCGGCTTCTCGCTCCAGGCCGGTCACCCGGCCGAATATCGGCCCGGCAAGCGGCCGCCCCACACCCTGGCACCGGCGCTCGTCACCCATCCCGACGGTCGCCTGCGCACCGTGCTCGGCACGATGGGCGGCGACGCCCAGCCTCAGATCGTCCTGCAGATGTTGGCCGCCTCCCTCCGCCACGGTCGTGGTGCCGGTCAGACCGTCGGCCGCGGGCGGTGGCGCATCGCCCCCGCAGTCGACACCGGCTTCTCGACGTGGGCGCCGGGTGTCAGCCGCAAGGTCGAGCTGGAGGAGCACGTCCCCCAAGCGATCGCCGATGCGCTCTCCGCCCGCGGCCACGAGCTCGGTACGGCCGAGCACTCCCAGTTCGGGCACGCCCACCTGATCGAGATCACCGAGCACGGCTCGCTCGCCGGGGCCGCCGATCCTCGAGCGCTCGCCGGGTCGGCGGCCGGCTTCTAGCCGAGCAGGTCGCGGACGATGTCGTGGTAGAAGCGCGTCGTCAGATCGAGCGACTCGAGATCGATGCGTTCGTTGTGGCCGTGGAACCGTGAGCCGAACTCGGCCGGGGTGAGGGTCGGGCTCAACAATCCCGCGCCGTAGGCGACCGCCCCGAGATCCCGGTGCACGCGTGCGTCGGTGAAGCCCACGCTGATCGTCGGTGCGATGCGGCTGGTGGGGAAGGGGTTGGCGACGGCCTTTTGCATCGAGTCCCACAGTGGCGTGTCGATCTGCGACTGGGTCGAGGGCTCCTCCAAGATGACCTCCACCGTGACCTGGTCGTACATGTCGCCGAGGGCCTGGCGGAGGTGCTCCTCGACATCCTCGTGGGTTTCGCCCGGCAGGGTGCGGATGTCGACGTCGATGTCGACGACGTCGGGGATGATGTTCGTCTTGGTCTGGCTGGCGACGACGTTCGGCGAGAACGTCGTGTGGGTGCACGCATGCCAGCTGCCGGCGGGCGCCGAGGCGGGGAGCGTGGCGAGCGCCTCGTCGATGGCGCCCTCGTCGAGCAGCACCGCTCGCAGCTCGGGGTCGAGACCCATGGCGTCGACCTGAGGTCGCCAGTACTCGTGGAACGTGGGCGACGGGTTGTACTCGGCGATGCGCTGCACTACGGCGGCCGCCTTCACCACGGCGTTGTCGGAGCGGTACGGCCGCGACCCGTGGCCCGGCGTGCCCCGCACTCGCAGGCGGCGCCAGGCGACGCCCTTCTCTCCGACGACCATCGTGATGGCCGGGTCTTCCTCGCTCCCGATGTGGAGGCCGCCGTTCTCGGTGAGGAGGTAGTCGGTGGTGATGGCATCGGGGTGGTGTTCGCCCATCCATCGCGCCCCGTAGGCGCTGCCGGCCTCCTCGTCGGCGACTGCGAAGAAGACAAGGTCGCCCTTGAGACGGGTTCCGGAGCGGGCGATCGCCCGGGTGACGACGGCCATCGAGGCGGTGAGGTTAAGCATGTCGACCGCCCCGCGGCCCCACACCTCGTTGTCGATCACCTCGCCACCGAAGGGATCCTCGTCCCAGCCGTCCGGGCTGATCGGCACGACGTCGGTATGGCCGTTCAGGCACAGGCTCGGCGCGTCGGGATCGGTGCCTTCGATGCGGGCGACGAGCGAGGTCCGTCCGGGGGCGGCGTGGTACTGCTGCACATCGACGCCGGTGCCTTCGAGGTAGGTGGTCAACACGTCGGCGTTGCGGATCTCCTGTCCCGATTCCATGTGCCCGTCGTTCACGCAGGCGTTGCGGATCAGGGTCTGGAGGAGTTCGACGGTCTCGTCACCACGGGGTTCGGCCATGACGCAGTTTGACCGATTCTCACGTCGCGTTGGAGCCGTCTTCACCCGCTCGGTCCAGCATCGGCCCCATGTCGTCGTTGTCGTCGGGTCGCCGCTGGTACGAACGGGTGGTCGTCGCCGCCATGGTCATCGTCGGATTCGGCGCCGGGTCGGTGGGCTTGAGCCTGCTCGCCGACGTCCGCGACGACCACGACCACGCCGCCGACCACGACCCGGCGAGGCGATCGTGGACCGGATGCGTGAGCGACGGATTTGCGTTGGCGACGCGCCGGTAGTCTGCTGACGCGGGGCTGGGCCAGCAGGGCTCGGCGTCATCGCGTCAGGAGCGCCATGCGGGGCATCATCGCCGCCGGGACCCACATCCCGCACCACCGACTCGATCGCAGCGAGGTCGCGGCGTTCTTCGGCAAGGGCGGTGGACGAGGCCAGCGATCGGTCGCCTCCTATGACGAGGACACCACGACGATGGGCGTCGCCGCGGCTCGACGGGCTCTGGCCTCGGCCGACGTCGAACCGCAGGCCCTCTGGTTCGCCACCGCGTCGCCCGCGTATCTCGAGAAGACGAATGCCACCGCCGTGCACGCTGCGCTGCGGCTGGCGCCCGAGGTCGGTGCGCTCGACTTCGGCGGCGCCCTGCGTTGCGGTGCGGGCGCGCTCCGCACCGCACTCACCGCGGGCGTCACGACGCTCGTGGTCACCGCCGACCAGCGGGGCGGCCTGGCCACCTCGGCCGACGAAGCCGCCGGCGGCGACGGCGCCGCCGCGATCCTCGTCGGCGACGACACCGACGGTCCGGTCATCGCCGAGTATCTCGGCGCCGGTGTCGCGACCGAGGAGTTCCTCGAGCGCTGGCGGATTCCCGGCGGGGACCGATCCCGGGCGTGGGAGGAGCGCTTCGGCGAGGTCACCTACGCACCGCTGATGAGTCAGGCCTGGGAACGGGCCCTCGCCGCCACCTCACTCACCGCCGACGATGTCGACAAGCTGATCGTCACCGGCACCCACGGCCGTGCCGTCACCCGCAACGCCAAGCGCCTCGGCGTGGGCGACGACGCCAAGGTCGACGATCTCGCCGGCTCGGTCGGCAACACCGGCACCGCCCATCCGCTGCTCGTGCTCGCTTCGGCGCTCGAGAACGCCTCGCCCGGCGAGACGATCGCGGTCATGACGCTCGCCGATGGCGTCGAGGTCATCGTGCTGCGCACGACCGACGCCATCGCGTCGTACACGCCGGGGTCGTCGACGGCCGAGCAGATCGCGTCGGGCACGACCGTGTCGTACGGGACGTTCCTCTCGTGGCGGGGCATGGTCTCGGTCGAGCCGCCCAACCGGCCGTTGCCCAACCGGCCGTCCGCCGCGGCGTCGCACCGTCGCGACGACTGGAAGTTCGGGTTCGTCGGCAGCCGAGATCGAAGCTCCGGCATGATCCACCTCCCGCCGGCCCGGGTGTCGGAGAAGGGTGGCGCCGTCGACGACATGGAGCCGGTGCCGATGGCCGACACCCTCGGCACGGTCGTGAGCTTCACGATCGACAAGCTCGTCTACTCGCCGAGCCCGCCGGTGGTGTTCGCCATCGTCGACTTCGACGGCGGGGGTCGAGCCCCACTCGAGCTCGCCGACTGCGGACCCGACGAGATCGAGGTCGGCCTGCGGGTGCGGCCGACCTTTCGGCGGCTCTTCACCGCCGATGAGATCCACAACTACTTCTGGAAGGTCGAACCGGTGAGGGGGACCCCGTAATGGCGTCGCACGGCATCAAGGACCAGGTCGCGATCATCGGGATGGGCTGCACGCCCTTCACCGAGCACTGGGACAAGTCGCTCGACGATCTGATCATCGACGCGGCCCAGCTCACGTACGAATCGGCCGGCATCAGCCAGGACGACGTCGACGCCTTCTGGTTCGGCACGTCGCAGTCGGCGGCGTCGGGCCTCGCCATGGGTGGGCCGTTGAAGATCCACGGCAAGCCGATCACGCGGGTCGAGAACTACTGCACGACCGGTTCCGAGGCGATGCGCAACGCCGCCTACGCGGTCGCGTCGGGCGCCTACGACGTCGTGATGGCCCTCGGCGCGGAGAAGGTGAAGGACGGCGGCTACCAGGGTCTCAACGCCTTCCCGATCCCGACCGACGGCACCCAGCGCACGCTCACCGCGGCAGGGATGTTCAGCTTGATCCTCCCGGCGTACGCCGAGAAGTACGGCGTCGACGAGGACGAGATCCGCTACTCGGTCGCCAAGATCGCCGAGAAGAACCATTTCAACGGCGCCCGCAACCCGCTCGCCCAGTTCCGTCGCGAGACCAGCGCCGAGCAGATCTGCCAGATGGCCGCGGTCGCCGGTCGGCTCTCGGTCTTCGACTGCGCCGGCGTGGCCGACGGTGCCGCTGCGGTGATCATGTGCCGGGCCGAGGACGCCCACAAGTACACCGACAACGCCCTGTACGTGAAGGCGCTGTCGTTCGTCGCCGGCACCGGCGCGGGCTCGCTCGACCCCGACTACGACTACACGACCCTGCCCGAGTGTGCGTGGTCGGCCGACGACGCCTATGCCCAGGCCGGTGTCACCTCACCGCGCGACGAGATCGCCGTCGCCGAGGTGCACGACTGCTTCACGCCCACCGAGCTGGTGCTGATGGAGGACCTCGGGTTCTCCGACCCGGGCCAGGCCTGGCAGGACGTGCTCGACGGCGCGTTCCGCCTCGACGGTCGTCTGCCGGTCAACAGCGACGGCGGCCTGAAGGCCTTCGGCCACCCGGTCGGCGCATCAGGCCTGCGGATGCTCTACGAAATCTGGCTGCAGCTGCGCGGTGAGGCGCCCGAGGCGCGACGCATCGCCGACCACGGCCGCAAGCTCGGCCTGGTGCACAACCTGGGTGGCTATCCCGGCGAGATGGTGAGCTTCGTCGGGATCTACGGCACCGAGCTCGGCTGATCCGTTCCGTGCCCGGCCACCCGGTCGAGAGGCGGCCGAGCCGAGCGGGGAGGGTCAGACCGGCGCGTTGCGCACGGTCTGCGGCGAGTAGGCCGTGGTCGTGTTGTTGTTGCCGAGCTGGCCGTAGAAGTTGTTGCCCCAGCACTTGCTGACCTTGTCGGCGTACAGCACGCAGGAGCTATTCGACCCGATGTCGACGGCGACGACGGCCGGATCGCCGGCGTCGAGGTCGACGTCGATCAGCGTCACCGGGGTTGTGACGTAGTCACCCGGCTGGCCCATCAGCTGGTAGTCCGGGTCGTAGCCCCAGCAGCTGAGGTCGCCCGACTCGTGGACGACACACGTCTGGAGCCGGCCCATCTCGACGGCGACGGCGTCGTCGATGCCGAGGACCTTGGCCGGGACCGAGGTGTCTTGGCCGATGCCGTACGTGCCGTTGCCGATCTGGGCGTAGCGGTTGTAGCCCCAGCAGCTGACGGTGCCGTCGTAGTGCAGGGCACAGAAGTTCGAGCTGCCCGCTTCGAGCTCCTTCACGTCGGTGAGCCCAGGGATCGGGGCGAGTTCGTTGCGGCCGGTCTCGGTACCGTCACCGAGCTGGCCCCGGCTGTTGTTGCCCCAGCACTCGACGGTGCCGTCGGCGATCACGAAGCAGCGGCTCGTGCCGGTCACGGCGACGTCGACGACCGAGGCGAGGCCCGGATCACGCGGCGACTGCCGGGGCCGGTACGAGCTTTCGGTGGCGTACTCGTCGCCCCAGCAGCGGGCGGTGAAGTCTTCGAGCACGACACAGACAGCACCGAAACCGGGGCTGGGGCTGCCCGCCACCTCGAAGGTGCGCACCGGCTGGTTGAGACCGCTCATGATCCGCGGATCGTCGTAGTAGTCCGACGTGGTACTTCCCCTGGGCACGTCGCCCCAGCAGCGCAGCGAGCCATCGTCGTAGAGCGCACACCCCTGGTTCGAGTCCATCTGGACCTCGATCGCGTTGAGCGGCGTGCCGTCGTTGAGGGTCTCACGGCCGTGCGACACGAGCGACGAACGGTTGGTCTGGGTGCCGTCGCCGAGTTGGCCCTCGTCGTTCAAGCCGACGCACTCGACGATGCCGGCGATGATCGTGCACATCGCCGCCCGGCCCATCGCGATGTCGGTGGGCTGGGCGATGCCGGGGGCGACGAAGTCGAAGTCCGGATCGTCGTCCCCCGGGAACGGATCGCCGGCCGTCTCCGCGTCGGCGAGTCGATAGCGAAGCAGATCGATCTCGGCGAACTGCACCTCGCCTTCCCAGAACCACAGGTCGAAGCTGGCGCCGACCGAGGCTCGGAGACCGGCGTCGATCGCCCACCACGGATCGTCGATCTGGGCGGTCACGGTGAAGAAGGGACCGAGGGTCGCGTACGGGCCCCCACGGCCGTACACGAGCATGTCGAGGCGGGCGCCGATCTGAATGTCGAGCACGGCCTCGCCACCGAAGAACGGGTCGAGGGAGGTCTCGGCGTCGCCGGGAGCGTCGTACACGACGCCCCACGTGCCCTGGGCGTACTCGACGGTCACGCCGACCGTCTCCTCCCAGACGAAGGCGACACCGGCCTCGGCGGTGAAGCTGGCCGAGATCTCGCCGAAGAACGAGATCTCCGGTTCGATCCACACCGGGATCGAACCGACCCAGAACTTGATCGGCTTGAGTTCCTTCGGCGTGGTGCTGATGGCAGCGCTGCAGTTGATCGCGCCGCCGACTTCGGCGGTGATGTCGGCGGTGATGGTGACGCCGAAGCCGACGGCGGCCTCAACGCCGTCGCCCGGGGACCACGAGCCTTCGAGGGTGAGCCACGGCTCAACACCGAGGCCGGCGGTCACGGTGATCCCCGCGGAACCGCCACAGCCCATCTCGGGATCCTCGAAGACGTCCTCGAGCAGGCCTTGGAGCGCGAGCAGCCCTTCCTGGTTCTCCTCGAGACTCATGTCGACGACGAACTCACCGTCGGCCACCACCTCTTCGAGGACCGCTGGCTCGGTGACGACGGTGTCGCCGTCGACCTCGACGACCTTGCCGAGGAAGCCGTCGGGGGTCTCTTCGGTCGCGTCGAGGGCGACGATGTCGCCGGTCTCGGGCACGTCGTCACCTTGCCACTCGATCTCGGACTCGCCGGTCTCGGACAGCATGGTGAACTCGACGTCGGCCTCTTCGGCGACGACCGTGGTGTCCTCGTCGACCCGGTTGGTGCCGAGCTCGTCGGGGTCGGGTTCGCCGGCCAGGCGCCACAGGAACGTCGCCATCTGGGCCCGGGTCACGACGTCGTCGGGTGAGAACGTGGTGTCGGTCGTGCCGGTGGTGATGCCGCGGTCGAACAGCCACCGGACCGCGTCGTACCACCACGTGCCCGCCGGGTTGTCGACGAACGGATTGGCGGCGTCGCTTGGCGGTTCGCCCGCGAGCCGGTACAGGAACGTCGCCATCTGCTTGCGGGTGACGACGTCGCCGGGGGAGTAGGTGGTGTCGCTCGTCCCGGTCGTGATGCCGCGGTCGACCAGCACCGACACGGGACCGTCGTAGTAGGCGCCGGCGGGAACGTCGTCGAAGCCGTGGCCGCCGGGCTCACCTTCGGTTTGGAGGTAGCGGGCGATGAAGGCGGCCATCTGCGCCCGCGTGACCGTTTCGGCGGGCGAGAAGGTGGTCTCCGAGGTCCCGGTAGTGATCTCGGTGGCCGCCAGCCAGGCGACGGCATCGCTGTACCAGACGCCGTCGGGGACGTCGTCGAACCCGGGCGCCGCGGCGGCGGGTGTGACCGCCGGTGGTGCCGTGGTCAGCAGCGCTGAGAAGAGCGAGGCGACGAGGATCATCAGCAGCGGGAGTCGCGCCGAGGCGCGAAGACGTGACGGTTCGGTGGCCATGTCGCCGACGGTACGGATGGGAGCTCGCGCCGAAAATGGTGCAGGCGCCACGATTCGTGGGGGAGGCAGGCCTCCCCAGGCGCCGGCGTCCTAGCGAACCGCCGCCGGCTGGCGGATGCCGGCCCGGCTCGCGCGGCGAGGACGGCCGATCCGCACCTCGGTGCCGGGGGTCCAGTGCACGACCGGCTGACCCTCGGGTTCGGGAAGCCCCGCGGCGTCGAGGAGTTCGTCGTCGAGTTCGAGCAACTCACCGCGGAACAGCGGCCAGCGACCATGGTCGACCGGGGCGTAGAGGGTGGTCGCTCGTCGCGAGTCCATGGCGGGGAAGCGGGAGTAGAGCCCCCAGCGAGAGGTGAGGAACCGCTCGAAATCCGAGACGTCGTCGTCGGCGATCGGTTCGCCGATCCGGACGACGCTGTGGTGCGCCGGCACGGCGCCCTCGCTCGTACGGCGGCGCGGCCAGCGGCGAACGGAGTCGTAGCGCCACACGCCGTCGGTCTCGCGGCGGCCGGCATCGATCGACATGTCGGCCCAGAAGTAGGGGAGTCCGTAGAACGCCCGGGCCGTGAGCGAGGCGAGGAGCCCACCCGCCTCCAACGAGCAGAACCACACGCCGGGCGTGCCGTCGACGCCGCGCACATAGGTGCGGACGTTGGTCTCCGGGAAGGTGCCGACGATCGGCAGCTTCAACCCTCCGGGCGTGCCGACGACCATCTCGAAGGGCACGAGCGCGACCCACGCCCGTTCGACCCCGTCGGCGTCGGGCCAGGTGTCGATGGTCAGGTCGTCGGGCAACAGCACCTGCACGACCTCGGGCGGGTACGGGTAGTGGACGAAGAGGAGGTCACGCCACCACATGCGCATGACCTCGAAGCGGACCCGCTCGTGGGCGAGCGGCGGGTACGGATCGGTCATGACTCCATCATCTCGCGCGGAAACTACCGACGACATGGCGGGGAACCCCCGCTTGCTCCTCTACGCTGCTCGGCGTCTTCCACCAGACGGGATCGCAAGGTGACCACCGAGCAGCCGGAGCGTGTCGAACACGCCGACGCCATCAACTATGTGTTGCGCACTGCGCAGCAAAACACGCTGCACCTTTCGGCGATGGCCGATCAGAAGGCGAGCGTGGTGCTCGGCGCGTCATTCGTGATGGCGAGCATCGTGTTCTCCGACGTCGCCGGCGATACCGACCCCGCCCTCGCCTCGATCCTGCTCGCCGTCACCGCCGTGGTGTCGGGGTTGTTCGCCGCGCTCGCCGTCATGCCCCGCGGCGTGTCGTCGAAGAACTCGGACGGCTCGACGAACGTGTTGTTCTTCGGCCATGTCGCGACGATGGACCACGACGAGTACTTCGACCGGATGCAGGACGTGCTCGAGTCGGGGCCGACGATCTACGGGGCGATCCTCGAGGACCTCTACCAGGCGTCGCAGGTGCTGATGTTTCGCAAGTACCGGCTACTGCGGTACTCCTACGTCGCGCTCACCGTCGGCATGGTCGCCACGCTGATCGCCGTGCTGATCGACGCCTGACACAACGTCAGGGTCACGCACCGTGGTGGTCGCCGTGGCCCCGGTCACGCCCTCGACGTGACCGCTGACCTGCCGTTCCGTCAGCCCCACGACAGACGAGTGGCGCATCTGAACCCAAGATGAATCCTGCCGACGACCACTTGTGGTGGTCGTCGGCCGACTGCTAAGAACTGCAGCGGCGATGGGGCGGGCGGCGTTGGGCTCCCGCGGATGGGAGACATGGTGAGGAACCCGCGACTTCGGGCGGCGTCCGGTTTCGGTCCGATCGGGACCGGAAACTGGATCGAGCAGCAGTTCTGGGCGGTGGTCGCCTTCATCCTCGTGGCCACCACGATCGCTACCCCGGTGCTCCAGCAGGCGGTGAGTGATCTGAGCGCCTCGCTCGACGACGCATTCTCGTCGAGCCA
>JBCBYI010000081.1:0-16543 GCA_039815945.1 Actinomycetota bacterium
GTTCAGCTTCGGGGCCTTCTTCGTCTTCCTCGGCAGTTCGCAGCCGATCGTCGACGAGGTGTACGGGCGGCCGGGATGGTTCGCCGCCACCTTCGCGGGCGTCTCCGCGGTCAACGGTCTGTGCGTATGGCAGGCGAGCCGCCACGTGCATCGCATCGGCGCGGCCCGCATCGCCCTGCTCGCCTACATCGCGAACCTGGTCGCCTATCTCGTGATGCTCGCGGCCGCGCTCGCCACCGACGGCGTGCCCGCGTTCCTCGTCTGGGCCGTGCTCGTCACCGTGACCTCGACCGCCGGCACGCTCGTGTCGACCACGGCGATCTCGCTCGCGTTGCAGCCCATGGAACGCATCGCCGGCACGGCAGCCGCACTGCGGGGCACCTTCACGCTCGGCCTCGGCTCGGTCCTGGCGTCGCAGGTCGACCGCCAGATCGTCGACACGATCACGCCGATGGCGGTCGGTGGTGCGCTGTATTGCGCCATCGGACTCGCGATCCTCCTGTGGGCTCGAGGCGGTTCGCTGGAGGTCGTCGACCCCGACGCCCGCTAGCCGTCGCATCGGTCGCCTACCGTGGCGACCGTGCGCGGGGGGTTCGAATCGATAGGGCGACGGTGATGGGCTGGTTCGTCGTCACCGTCATCGCGATCGCGCTCGCCTGGTGGCTCGACCGTCGGCGTCGGATCTACGCCGACCTCGAAACCATCCCGACCGCAGCCGTGTACGCCGGCCGCAACGAGGTGAAGGGTCGAGCGTGGGCGCCCGCGCCGACCATCTCCCACGAGACCCGGACCCCGAGTGTGTCGTGGACCTTCACGCTCGAGGAGGAACGCCGCAAGACCCGAACCGACGCGAACGGCAAGCGCAAGACGACCACCGAGTGGCACCCGATCGAAGAACTCGAGGACGAGCTGCCGTTCTTCGATCTGGTCGACGACGCCGGCTCGGTCCGCATCGTGCCGAATCGGGCAACGGTCAGCCCGCGGCAGTTCACGAGCGAGACGTTCCGGGTCGACGACCCTCGGAGCTTCTTCGAGAAGCTGTTCTCCTTCGATCAAAACCGCACCGGCCGCTACCGCAAGACCGAGCGGGGGATCGCCATCGGCGACGACCTCTTCGTCTCCGGCGAGGCGTCGCTGCGTGACGATGTCGTCGAACCCCAGATCAGCGGGGGCAAGCCGTTCCTGATCTCGACCCGCGAGGAGGAGTCGCACCGGAGCTGGACCGGCTACGGCACCGTGTTCTTCGTGATCGTGGCGTTCGTGACGGCTGCCGCCGGCGGGGGCGGCTTCGGCATCGCCGGCGTGGCCGTGCTGTTGCTGTCGGGCGTGGCGATCTCGCTCTACAACCGGCTGAGTCACCAGGTGCAGTCGGCCGCCCGGGCGTGGAGCCTGATCGACGTCCAACTCGCCCGGCGCCACGATCTCATCCCCGCGCTGGCCAAGGTCGCCCGTGGTGCCGCCGACCACGAACGAGATCTCCTCGAGCGCATCGCCAGGGCCCGCGATCCGCTCGGCGGGGCCGGCGCCACCGAGGAGACGGTGGCCCAGGCCGATCGGGAGGCCGCCGAGCAGACCGAGCAGATCCGGACGCTGCTGGCGGTCATCGAGGACCATCCAGAGCTGAAGAGCGTCGACACGTTCGCCCGGGTGCAGCGCGAGATCGCCGACGCCGAGAACCGCATCGCCGGCACCCGCGAGTTCTACAACGACACCGTGACCCTGTTGCGCAATCAGCGCCAGACCTTCCCCGGCGTGATGGTCGCCCGGTTCGCCGACCGCCGCAGGTTCGTGCTGTTCCAGGCCGACGGCTTCGAACGCACCGTGCCCCCGATCGAATTCGACTGGAGCGTCGGTCGCGACGCCTCGGACTAGACCGGCGGCGACATCCGGAACCACTCCCAGAGGACGTCGTCCCAGTCGGCTTCAGCGACGTCGGTCTCCTCGACGACCCCGCCACGGCGGACCTTCAGGCGGTCGGCGAGCAGCGTGACGCGGTCGGCGCCGTCGCCGAGCAGCCGGGTCGCGAAGGGCCAGCGCTGCCAATGGGCGTCGGTGTCGTCGAACAGCCGCTGTGAGGCGCCGGCGAAGTCGGCGAGGGGATGAGCGACCCGCTTGAACCGGAACTTCGCCGCCGGCACGCCGTCCTCGTGCTCGGTGAGCGTGGTGCCTTGCGGGCTGGCGAGGAACTCGAACGGCGCCTTGCCGCCGTCCTGGGGACCGCTGTGGTTGAGGTCGAGCGGCACCGTGAACGAATCTCCGAACCCGACGTCGACGAGGTGCGCCGAGTCGAGCTGGACCTCGATCGTGTGGTGATCGATCAGCGTGTTGGGTCCGTCGATCAGCACCGCCGCGCCGAGGCGCCGCACCATGAAGCCGAGTTGATCGAGCAGCCAGGCGAAGGCGCCGTTGTTCTCGAAACACCATCCGCCCCGGCCGCCGACGATCTTGGCGAGCACCGCCTCCTGATCGACCGACACGGGCACCCGATGGAACACGTCGAGGTTCTCGAACGGCACGGCGACGAGATGGGCGTGCTGGAGCTGGGCGAGCGCGGCGAGATCGAGGGTGTCGGGCCGCTCGGCCCCGATCCGTTCGAGGTACGCATCGACAGTGGTCATGGGCTGGGCCACACTCTCGCACGATGCGGTTCTCCCCGACGATCACGGATCTCATGACCTCGCCGATCAGCGCGGCCCAGGCGCTGGTCGCACACCGGGTCAACGATCGGCCGATGCTGAACGTGTCCCAGGCGGCGCCCTCGTACCCGCCGCCCCCCGTCGTGATCGACGCCATCGCCGGCGCGGCGAGCGACCCGTCGATCGCGACCTACGCCCCGCAGGCCGGGCTCCCGGAGCTGCGGGCGGCCTTCGCGACCGACCTGACCAAGGCGTACGCCGCCGATCTCCGCGCCGACGACGTGATGATCACGGCCGGCTGCAATCAGGCCTTCTGCGTCGTGGCCTCCGCCCTCGCGGGACCGGGCGACAACATGCTCGTGCAGGATCCCTTCTACTTCAACCACGGCATGTGGCTCGACGTGGAAGACATCGAGGCCCGCCGCATCCCGAACGACGGCGGGCTGATCCCGAGCGTCGACGAGGCCGCCACCCTTGTCGACGACCGCACCACCGCGATCGTCCTCGTCACCCCGGGAAATCCGACGGGCGTGACGGTGCCGCCCGAACGCATCGACGCGTTCGCCGAGCTGGCCCGGGCCCACGACCTCGCGCTCATCGTCGACGAGACGTATCGGTCGTTCCGGCCGACCGAGGCACCCGCGCACCCACTCTTCCGGGATCCGGCGTGGCGCGACACCGTCGTCAGCCTCCACTCGTTCTCCAAGGACCTCGCGATCCCGGGCTATCGGGTCGGCGCCGTCGTCGCCGGCGAACCGGCTCGTCTCGAAGCGCTCAAGATCCTCGACTGTGTCGCCATCTGCGCCCCGCCGATCGGCCAGGTCGCCTGCGTCGCCGGACTCGAGCACGCCACGGATTGGCGCCGAGAGCAGGCCCGGCGCATCGCCGGGCTCCAACGAAGGTTCGAGCACGTGATGGCCGACCGACCGGGCGGGTTCGAGCTCGTAGCGTCCGGTGCCTACTTCGGCTGGGTGCGCGGCCCCGACGACACGCCGACCGACGAACTGGTCCGCCGCCTCGTCGTCGACCACGACGTGCTCGCGATCCCGGGCACGGCATTCACTGCGACCGACGAGCGGATGCTGCGGATCAGCTTCGCCAACCTCGACGCCGAGCAGATCGATCTCCTCGGCGAGCGCTTGGCAGAATGGCCGGCATGAGTCGACTCTGTACCGTCCGCATCGGCAACTCGACCCGCGCCGGGCGGGTCGACGGCGACGACATCGTCATCCTCGACGCGGCCGACGTGGGCGCCGTGCTGCGGGCCGGCGGCGAGGTCCCCGAGACCGGCGACGCCATCCCCCGCGAGACCGCCGACCTCGCTCCGCTCGTCACCGCCCCCGACAAGATCGTGTGTGTCGGGGTCAACTATCTCGACCACATCGAGGAGATGGGGCGGGAACGTCCCGGCGCGCCGACCTACTTCGCGAAGTTCGCGAACTCCCTGATCGGCGCCAGCGACGATCTCGTGCTTCCCCCCACCGACGTGTCGACCCACGTCGACTGGGAGGTCGAGCTCACGATCGTGATCGGCTCGCCGGTGCGCCATGCGTCGCCGAGCGAGGCGCTCGCCGCAGTCGCCGGCTACACGGTCATGAACGACGGTTCGGTGCGTGACTTCCAGCGCCGCACCACCCAGTTCCTGGCGGGGAAGATGTTCGAGGGCCTGAGCCCCCTCGGCCCGGTGCTGATCGGCGCCGACGAACTCGGCGACGGCAGCGGTCTCGAGATCCGCAGCGAGGTCGACGGTGTGGTGAAGCAGCAGAGCTCGACATCGGAGCTGTGCTTCGGTGTCGTCGACATCGTCCAGGATCTCAGCACGATCACCACGCTCATGCCCGGCGACGTCATCGCGACCGGCACCCCGGGCGGGGTCGGCGCCGCCCGCACGCCACCGGAGTGGCTCGCCGACGGCTCGGTCCTTCGCTGCTCGATCGACGGCATCGGCGCCACCGAGAATCGGTGCCGGCTCCCGTGAGCGCCGAGGACCACCTCGCCATCGGCGACGCCGTCGACCAGACCGTCGAAGGGCGAGCGGCGATCGAGGCCGACGCGGCCCAGGCCCAAGCTGGGCGGATCGGCGAGAAGCAGTCATGCCACCACTTCACGAACGTGGTCGTGCGCGAACGCACCCCGACACGGCGGTCAGCGAGAACATCGGTCGCTGGCTGATCGCCACGCGCACCCTTCACGTCGATCGCTGATCGACCCTCACCCGGTCGAGCAGGTCGTCGACGATCTCGATGATCGTGCGGTCGTCGGTCGGCACCGCTTCGAATCGGGCGTAGACCTCGGCGCGACCGGCGAGCAGATCGGCCACCGCCGTCTCGGGTTCGGGGGTGTCGAGCAGGGGCCGCTCGGCGACCCCGTCGGCGAGCACCCGGGCAACGATCGTCGTCGGTGAGGCCGTGAGGCAGAAGACCCGTCCGGTCGATTCGAAGCGCTCGGCGACGGCCGGGTCGACGAGCATGCCGCCACCGGTCGACACGACGAGCTCCGTCTGGTCGGCGAGTTCGTCGGCGAGGGCCCGCTCGTGAGCCCGAAAGGCGGCTTCGCCGTGGTCGGCGAAGATGGTCGGGATGGGACCGTGGCGCTCGACGATCAGGTCGTCGGTGTCGACGAACCGGCGGTCCAACACGGCGGCGAGCACCCGCCCGACCGAGGACTTCCCCGTTCCCATGAAGCCGGTCAGCACGATGTTGTGTTCGGGAACGGAGCCACCGGCCATGATGTCGAGCGTACGTCGCCGTTCGATGTTGACCGTCGACCACCGAGGAGCCCCGATGCCGACCACCACCGCCGTCCGTTTCCACGAGACCGGCGGGCCCGACGTCCTCCGGCCCGTCGAGGTCGAGCTGACCGAACCCGGTCCGGGGCAGGTCCTCGTCGCCGTCCATGCCGCCGGGGTCAACTTCATCGACACCTACCACCGTTCCGGGCTGTACCCCGTCGAGCTGCCGTTCACCCCCGGCAGTGAGGGTGCGGGCGTAGTCGAGGCCGTCGGACCCGACGTCACCGACCTCGTCGTCGGTGACCGGGTCGCGTGGGTCGGGCTGCCGGGCAGCTACGCCCAGCACGTCGTGGCCCCGGTCGAGGCGTTGATGCCGGTTCCCGACGGGATCGAGCTCGACGCCGCTGCGGCGCTCCCGCTGCAGGGTATGACCGCCCACTACCTCGCCTCCGACACCAAGCCGCTGCAGCCCGGCGACCGGTGCCTCATCCACGCCGCCGCCGGCGGCACCGGACGCCTCCTCGTGCAGATGGCCAAGCTGCGCGGTGCGGAGGTCGTGGCCACCGCCGGTTCGCCCGAGAAGGGAGCGCTCGCCCGTTCGGCCGGCGCCGACCACGTCGTGCTCTACCGCGACGTCGACCTCGTCGAGGGGGTCGAGGCCGCGGTCGGCAAGGACGCGATCGACGTGGTCTACGACGGTGTCGGGGCGGCCACCTTCGACGCCGGCCTCGCCCTGCTCGCCCCGCGCGGCACGATGGCGACCTTCGGCAACGCATCGGGCGCGGTGCCGCCGATCTCGCCGCTGGTGCTGATGGCGAAGTCGCTCTACCTCACCCGCCCGACCCTCGTCACCCACATCGCCACCCCCGAGGCCCGCGAGGCCCGATGGGACGAACTCACCGGCTGGGTGCGAGACGGCGACCTCGAGGTCCGCATCGGCCACACCTTCTCGCTCGCCGACGCGGCGGCGGCCCACACGGCGCTCGAGGGGCGTTCGACCACCGGCAAGATCCTGCTTGTGCCATGAGCGATGATGGGGTCATGACGACACCGCTGATCGCCGAGTTCGATTCGCTGTCCGCCCGCCACGCCGACGAGTTCGCCCGCGCCGGCGTCTGGTGGACCGGCGAGGAGAAGCTCGCGATCGTGGCGGTCGCGCGGGCCGCGATGGCCGGGCTCGACGCGCCGGACACGACGCTGTCGGTCACCGCGGTCGAAGCCGCACGGAAGGTCGCCGCCGATGCTGCGTCGATCCGGCGCGCCGACGTCGAACGCTGGGCGGCCGACGGCGTCCGGGTCGAGGCGTACGTCGAACTGGTCGGGGTGATCGGCCGGCTCGCCGCGATCGACACCGCCGCGTTCGGGCTGGGGCTCGACCCGACCCCGATGCCGGCCGCCGTCGCCGGGGCACCGCTCGAAGCCACCGTGCCCGACATCGATGTCGTCGACGGCTGGGTGCCGACCGACGGACCCGCCTTCCCGCCGACCGCCTACACCGCGGTACCGGGCGCGACCGAGCTGTGGATCGACGTGTCCGACGTGCTCTACATGCCGATGCGCGAGATGGGCGATCCCGCGTACGTGCGCGACGACCTCACCCGGGCCCAGATCGAACTGGTGGCGGCGCGGACGTCGTACCTCAACGACTGCTTCTATTGACTGCTCGCCCACACCTCGATGCTCCGTGCGAGCGTCACCCACCACGGCAGCGACATCCAGCCCGACCGCATCGTCGGCGGCGCCGACGAGTGCGGGGTCGAGCACGCGAAGGAGATCTTCGCCCTCACCGACGCGGTCGTGTTGCGAGACACGACCGAGTACCCCGACGCGCGAATTCGCGCCGAGCTCCGTATCGGCCGTGACGCGACCGACCGACTCGTCATGGTCGCCGCGAACTTCCAGCAGATGAACCGCATGATGGACGCCATCGGCGGGCCGGTGGCGTCGGGGCTCGACCCGTTGGCCGCGGAGATGGGCCTCGCCGTCCCCGACCATCTGGCCGAAGCGAGGCGGTGAGCTTTTCGTCGCGACGCGGCCACTGTGCCAACCTCGCGACGTGGATCTCCAGCACCTCTCCGACCGACTCGCCATCACCGACTTCTTGACCACGTACGCCCACGCGGTCGATGCCAAGGACTGGGAGCTGTACCGCTCGCTGTTCACCGACGACGCCGAGATCGACTACACGTCCGCCGGCGGCATCAAGGGCACGCTCGACGAGATCGTCGCCTGGATGGAGCCGACGATGGCCATGTTCGGCGCCACCCAGCATCTCGTCAGCAACGAGATGGTCGAGATCGACGGCGACACCGCCACCGTGCGGGCGATGTTCTACAACCCGATGCACTTCGCCGGCGTCGACGCCGGCTACTTCGACTGTGGCGGCTGGTACAACCACGAACTCGTCCGCACCGACGACGGCTGGAAGAGCCGCAAGCTCTGGGAGGACTTCTCCTGGACGACGATGGGCAAGTGACGGGGACCCACGCGTGACCGCGCCCTGGTCCACCATCCCCGAACTCGTCGACGACGCCGCGGCCCGGTTCGCCGACGTCGAGGCGATCGCCGACGGCGAAATCAGCTGGACCTTCGCCGAGTTCCGCACCGAGATCCACCGTGCCGCGGCCGCCCTGATCGCCTCGGGCATCGAAGCCGGCGACCGGGTCGCCCTCTGGGCGCCGAACTGTTGGGAGTGGGCCACCGCCGCCCTCGGCGTGCACGTCGCCGGCGGCATCGTCGTGCCGATCAACACCCGCTTCAAAGGTCGCGAGGCGGCGTACGTGATCGAGGCGAGCCAGGCCCGCATCCTGTTCACCGTCACCGACTTCCTCGATACCGACTACGTGTCGCTGCTCACCGAGGCCGGCCTGCCGGCCAAGCTCGAGGAGATCGTCGTGCTGCGAGGGTCGGTCCCGGCCACGGCGACCGACTTCGCGTCGTTCATCGAGCGCAGCGGGGCCGTCGACCCCACCGCGGTCGCCGAGCGAGCCGCAGGTGTCGGCGCCGACGACCTGTGCAACATCATGTTCACCTCGGGCACAACGGGGGCACCAAAAGGAGCGATGCTCACGCACTCGGCCACCTGCCGGGCGTTCAGATCCTGGAGCGACGTGATCGGTCTCGACCGCGATCGCTACCTGATCATCAACCCGTTCTTCCACTCCTTCGGCCTCAACGCCGGGATCCTCGCGTGCCTGATGACCGGCTCGACGATCCTCCCCCACCCCGTCTTCGACGTGCCGTCGGTGATGGCCCGGATCCCGGTCGACCGGGTGTCGATGCTGCCGGGGCCGCCCGCGATCTATCAGACGATCCTCAACCATCCCGACCTCGACACCTTCGACATGTCGACCCTGCGCCTCGCCGTCACCGGCGCTGCGGCGATCCCGGTCGAGATGATCGTGGCGATGCGCGAGCGACTCGGCTTCGAGAAGGTGGTGACCGGCTACGGCCTCACCGAAACCACCGGCATCGCCACGATGTGTCGCCACACCGACGACCCCGAGATCATCGCCAACACCTCCGGTCGTGCGATCGACGACGTCGAGGTCCGCATCGTCGACCCTGACGGTGTGGACGTGCCTCGGGGTGAACCGGGCGAGATCGTCGTCCGCGGCTACAACGTGATGGTCGGCTACCTCGACGATCCGCAGAAGACCGCCGAGACGATCGACGCCGACGGCTGGCTCCACACCGGCGACATCGGCGTGATGGACGACGGCGGCAACATCGACATCACCGACCGGGTGAAGGACATGTTCATCAACGGCGGGTTCAACGCCTACCCGGCCGAGATCGAGAGCCTGATGCTCGCCCATCCCGACATCGGCCAGGTCGCCGTGGTCGGCGTGCCCGACGACCGCATGGGCGAGGTCGGTCACGCCTTCGTCGTCGCGGCCGCCGGCACGACACCGGATCCCGACGAGATCATCTCGTGGTGCCGCGGCGAGATGGCCAACTACAAGTGCCCGCGCCGAGTGACCGTGGTCGGCTCGCTGCCGCTCAACGCGAGCAACAAGGTGCTGAAGTTCGAACTGCGAGATCGAGCGATCGCCGAGCTCGGCTGATTTCCTCTCGGCCCGTGCGGGGTTTTCGGCTGCCGATCGTTGGAGAGGGCGATGGGAGCAAGGCAGACGGCGGACCACGGGCGACAAGAATCGGCGATCGCCGATCTCTTCGACCGCGAGGCACCTGAGGTCTTTCGCTACGTCCATCGGCGATGCGGCGATCGCGCACTCGCCGAGGACATCACGCAGGAGGCGTTCGTCGCCGCCGTACGGTCGGATCTCGCTCCGGGCGACATCACGGCGGGATGGCTGATCCGAGTGGCCTCGAATCGTTTGATCGACGTCCTTCGCCGACAGACGAACTACGAGCGCAAGATCCGGCTCGTGCCGGTCGACGACGACCTCGACATCGCGGAGATGACCACGAACAGCATCCGGGTCCGAGAGGCGCTCGACGCGCTGACGGTGACCCACCGGATCGTGCTCACGATGCACTACGTCGACGGGCTCACGGTCGCGGCGCTGGCCGACCATCTCGACCGCTCACCCCGTGCGGTCGAGTCGCTGATCACCCGTGCGAAACGGCGACTCCGTGACGAGTTGGGAGGTGCATCGTGAACGAACCGACCTTCACCGAACTCGTTCGCCAGGCCGAGGGTGATGCGCCGACGACCGACGAGTTGGCGCGCATGCGTCGACATGTCCTGACCGTCGCGGATCGGCCCGATCTCCGCACCGCCGACATTGCCGAGCTCCCTTCGATCATCCCCGACCCCGAAGGAAGCCTGATGACCTCCCGAACCACCCGACTCGTGGCGGCGCTCGCCGCCGCCGTACTGCTCGTGGTCGGCATCGTCGCCGTCACGAACGGTGAGGACGACGAGATCGACACGATCAATCCGACCACCACCACGACCACGACGACCACGACGACCACGACGACCACGACGACCTCTCTCGCTCCGGAGCCGACCGACGCCGACGAGGAGGCCGTGAGCGCCGGACCGTTGCCGCTCGAGCCGATCACCCAGGTCCCGATCCGACTCGAGGCGGATCAGTACGTCGTCGACACCGTCGGCACCGAACTCGTCCTCGACGTCGGCGAGCGGTGGACGGCCCACCGCAACACCCAGGGTCGACTCGTCTTGGGTGACGCGTTCACCCAGGGGCCGGGCGACAACGACGTCGTCTTCATCCGGGCGGCCCGGCTCATCGATCCGACGCAGCCGACTCGGGTCGATGAGGAGTGGCGCTACGTGGACGCCGGCGACATCGACACATGGATCGACGCCGCCGTTCCCGGCATCGTCATCGACGACATCCGCACGGTCGATCTCAACGGCACGACCGCCACCACCTTCGACGTCGTGATCGACGACACCCGACTCGAGTGCATCTCCAAGGGCTGCATCCGCTTCGCGACCAACGACCTCACCTACGCCTTCCTGGGCAATGCCGACCGGTACCGGGTCTGGTACGTCGAGCAAGGCGAGTTCGAGCCGCTGGTCATCGTCGCTTCCGGAGATCGGAGCCCCGACGAGTTCCTCGCCCGCGCCGACGAACTGGTGGCCAACATCGAGCTCGGCACCCCACGACCCATGCCCGAATCCGAGTAGGCGAACGTCGGGCGGAAAACCACCCCGATTTACGCCCGACGAGGTGCTCGGTCGTCCGCCGGCCCGCCACTACCGTGCGAACATTCCACGCATGCGCAACGGCGCGCGGACGACGAGGGAACCATGACCGACACTGGCTCTGATCACTTCGAACGCTGGCGGGAGGACGAAGCCACCGCCGAGGCGATGATCCCGCTGATGGGGCGTCTCTATCGAGAGAACGACGTCATCCTCTACATCTTCGGCAAGAAGCTGGTCCGCACGTCGATCGAGATCATGAAGGCGCATCGCTACGCCCGGAACTTCATCGGCCGCGAACTCTCGGTCCAGGAGACGATGCCGGTCATCGTGGCGCTCACGACCATGCAACTCGACTCGGCCAAGATCGACATCGGCAAGCTGACCGCCGGCTTCCGGGAAGCCGACACCGACGACCTCGAGGCCTACCTGCACGAGGAGCTGTCGAGTGTGATGACCGGCCACGGTCGTCTCCTCGAAGAGCCGACCGACGTCGTGCTCTACGGCTTTGGCCGCATCGGCCGCCTGCTCGCCCGCATCCTGATCGACCGGGCCGGCTCGGGCGCCAAGCTCCGCCTCCGTGCGATCGTCCTGCGCCCACAGAAGGACACCGACGTCGAGAAGCGAGCGAGCCTGTTGCGGCGCGACTCGATCCACGGCCCGTTCTCGGGCACCGTCATCGCCGACGAAGAGAACCAGCAGATCATCGTCAACGGCAACCCGATCAAGCTGATCTACGCCCCCCAGCCCGAGGACATCGACTACACCGCCCACGGGATCAAGAACGCGATCGTCATCGACAACACCGGTGCCTGGCGCGACATGAACGGGCTCAGCCGCCATCTCCAGGCCGATGGAGCGGCGCGCGCCGTGCTCACTGCGCCGGGCAAGGGTGAGGTCAAGAACATCATCTACGGCGTCAACCACGACATCGTCACCGAGGACGACACCGTGCTGTCGGCGGCGAGCTGCACGACCAACGCGATCGTGCCGCCGCTCAAGGTGATGAACGACCGCTTCGGCATCGTCGGCGGTCATGTCGAGACCGTCCACGCCTACACGAACGACCAAAACCTCACCGACAACTTTCACAAGAAAGAGCGGCGGGGCCGAGCGGCGACGCTCAACATGGTGATCACCGAGACCGGGGCGGCCACCGCTGTGGTGAAGGCACTGCCCGAACTCGCCGGCAAGCTCACTGGCAACGCCATCCGCGTCCCGGTGCCCAACGTCTCTCTCGCGATCCTCAACCTGACGCTCGAACGCGATGTCACCGTCGCCGACATCAACGCGGTGCTCCGCGAGGCGGCGCTGAGCGTCGACCTCGGCGAGCAGATCGACTACACGACCTCGACGGAACTCGTGTCGAGCGACCTCGTCGGCGCCGAGCGCACGAGCATCGTCGACAGCCAGGCGACGATCGCCGATCGCAACCGGTGCGTCCTCTACGTCTGGTACGACAACGAGGCCGGCTACAGCTACCAGGTCGTCCGCCTGGTCCAGGAGCTCGCCGGTCTCGCCTATCCGCGGGTTCCCTAGCCCCCGGAGATTCTCGAAAGAAATCCGTCGCTGGGGTGTCAGCCCCCGTCGCGCCCGGCCGTCTCCCCTCCTGACCGGACGAACAGCACGTGTTCGTCCATCAGGAGCCCGACGTGTCGACACCTTCGACCCATCCCAACCCGTCCGATCTCGATGCCCATCGTCGCGGTCGGATCCAGGAAGGCGTGGCGATCGTGCTGGCACTGCTCGTCCTCGTGGCCACGTTCGTGGTCGCGACGACGTCGGTTACCGAGGGAACGGTTCCCGAGGTATCCCGCACCGACGGCGTCGTCGACCTCTCGCTCCTCGAGCGGGAGGCAGAACGTTGCAAGCAGTCCGTCGTGATCGCGGTGATCGCGGACGGCTCCACGGTGCGCGAGCGCGTCTGTTCGTCCGGTCCATCAGCCACCACCGCCTCTGGTTGACCCAGCGGCCGCACCACGCCTGGTCCCGCCAGGAGGAGCCAATGCAGCCACCTCACCGCCCGGCGACCGCCGGCCAGCGTCTCGTCGAGGATCCGGGTGTCACGTCCCTTCCCAACCCCACTGCTCTCGTCGTCCGGGCGAGCGAACGACGAGGCGGCTGATGGCCTCGATCGCCCTCACCCGGCCGACGCACGGTCGATCCACTCCCTCCCCCACGCGGGCGCAGCGACGCCTGCTGGCCGGATTGACCGTGCTCCTCGCCGTCCACGTGATGGCGGCTGCGCTGTACGTGATCGGTGGCTGACACGTCGGCGCAGTGCGGGAGTGCTTCCCCGGTCCGACCGCTGTCGGGCCGGGGACACTCCGTGGCACACTGGAACCAGCTCCACCACCCAGCGTGATGGAACCACCACGGCGAATGCACAGGAGAGGAGGGCAGGTGGCCCGGTCGACGACCGACGCCCAGCTGGTCGATGCCGCCCTCGGCGGCGACCGAGACGCGTTCGGCGATCTCTACGACCGCTACGCGGATCGGGTTCACACCTTCGCCTACGCGCGGCTGCGCGATCCGGCCGACGCGGCCGACGCACTGCAGACGGTCTTCATCACCGCGCATCGACGCCTCGACCAACTCGAGGACCGGGCGAAGTTCCGGCCCTGGCTCTTCGCGATCGCCCGCACGACCGTGATCGACGTCGCCCGTGCCCGCAGTCGCCGCGAGACAGCCTCGCTCGACCGCGACGGAGCGCCTGACGTGGTCGCCGATCTCCGTCCTCCCGAGCGCGACCTCGAAGCCGAGGAATCCGGTCTGCTGCTGTGGCAGGCCGCGTCCGGCCTGCAGCCGCGGGATCAGGAACTGCTCGAACTCCACCTGCGCGAAGGGCTCGAAGGGGCCGAGCTGGCCGAGGCGATGAACGTCGAGCCGGCCCACGTCTACGTGATGGTCAAGCGCCTCAAGGAGCGGCTCGGGACGGCGGTCGGTTCACTGCTCGTCGCTCGGCGGGGCCGCGACGACTGCGTCGATCTCCAGCGGGTGCTGGGCGACTGGGACGGCACCTTCTCCCTCGACGTCCGCGCACGGGTCACCCGCCATGTCGAATCGTGCGAGAGCTGCCAGGAGACCCGCCGGGGCGCAGTGGCATGGGAGTCGATCGCCAGCGCGATGCCGATGGCGCCCGCCCCGATCGGCACCAAGGCGCTCGTGCTCGCCCAACTCGCCGTGGGTGGCGGTGCCACCGGGGGTGGTTCGGGCGGCGTCTCGTCGGCCGTGCTCACCGGCGTGTCCGTCTTCGCCACCGTGGCGACGACCGTCGGCGTCCTGGCGTTCCCCGTCCTGCGTGACGATCCGCAGGCCGTGCTCGTCGAGTCGGCCGCCGACACCATCGAGACGCCGACGACACTCGCGCCCGACACCGATGTCGCCGGACTGGTCGAGACGACGAGCACCACGTCCGAGCCGCCGGCAGTCACCACCACCATCCCGCCCACGACCACCACCACCACCACGACCGTTGCGCCACCTCCGGCGACCACGCCGCCACCACCAACGACCACGGCCGCTCCCACCACGACGATCTCGGCTGCGCCGCCGGTCGCGACCACCACCACGATCGACCTGGGCCCACCGCCGACCAGCGCCGCGCCGTCGTCGACCACCACGACCACGACCACCACCACAACGACAACGACAACGACAACGACAACGACGACAACGGTGCCGCCGGCAGCGGGCGAGCTCGGCGTGGGTGTCAACAGCCTCGACTTCGGGCCCGACGACGACACGCTGACCTTCACCATCAGCAATGACGGCGACGGACCCCTGACGTGGAGCGTGGCGATCGACCCGACGGCGACCGAATTCGGTGTCGTCGGTCCCGCCAAGGGCACCCTGCCCCCGGGCGGCGAGGTCGAACTCAGCGCGGTGTTCGACCGGACGGTCGTGATCGCGGAAGGCGACTATCTCGCCGATCTCGAGCTGACCTCCGACGGCGGCGACGTGACTCTCGCCATGACGGCACTCGTCGACAATCCACCGCTCGTCGACGTCAACGTCACCGGCCCGATCTTCGAGGACGGCGGCGCGTGCGCCGGCGGTCAGACCGGCCTCCCGGTGACCGGCATCGCGCTGGCGACGATCGCCGACGAGAGCCCGATCGTCGCGGTCGACCTCGACGTCGACGGTGCCGTCGAGCCGATGCTGGCGGACCCGAACGATCCGAGCGGAACCCAGTGGATCGGCACGGTGGGGCCGAATCTGCCGGCCGGCACGGTCGACGTCGCCGTCACGGCCCAGGACAGCCGGGGCCTGGAGACCACCACCACCGTCACGGTGAGCATCGAGGCCTGTCCGGGCTGAGTGGGCCATTCGGCCCATTCGTCGGATTCCTGCACCACGTTGTGTCCACGACGTGACGCAACGCGCTCAGGACGGTCATGAACGGTGAGTACGATCCGGAGCGATGGCGACGCTGTCCACCGACGCGGAACTCGTCCGCCGCTACCTGGCGGGTGAGCAGCGCGCGCTGGGCGACATCTACGAACGCTACGGCGACCGGGTGTACGACCTGTGCTTCGCCATGCTCAGCAGCGGCGACGACGCCGCCGACGCCTTCCAGGACACCTTCCTCACCGCGGCGCGAAAGCTCGCCGACCTACGCGACCCGGATCGACTCCGATCGTGGCTGTACTCCATCGCCCGCAACCAGTGCCGCGCCCGCCTGCGGGCCCGCAAGCGCACCAAACCCGACGAGGACGCCGGCCTCGCGGTGGGGGTCGACGTCGACATGACCGCGGAGATGCACCGGGCCGAGCTGCGTGAGCTCATGGCCGAGGCGAGCGCTGGTCTCAACGACCGCGATCGTGAGGTCCTCGAGCTCCACATGCGTCACGACCTCGAGGGTGAGGATCTCGCCGACGCCCTCGGGGTGTCGGTGCAGAACGCGTACAAGCTCGTGCAACGGGTCCGCGACCGGGTCGAGCGCTCACTCGGTGCGCTGCTCGTCGCCCGCCACGCACGACGTGACTGCGCCGAACTCGACGAACTGCTCGCCGAGTGGGATGGCACGTTCAGCCCGCTCTGGCGCAAGCGCATCGGCCGCCATGTCGACGAGTGCCCGATCTGCTCGCGTCGCCGCGCCGGGCTCATGGATCCGGGCGGGCTCGCCGGCGCCTACCCGCTGCAGCCGGTACCGGCCGACCTCAAGAGCCGGGTGCTCGAGTCGCTCACGGCCGGCCACGAACCGGCCCACGAGATCACCCGGTGGGATGCCGACGGCTGGCCGGCCGAGCCGCGCCGTCTCCCCCGACTGCTCCTCGGCGTGGTTGCCGCCGGGGTGTTGTTCCTGGGCGGCGTCGCCGGTGGTGTCGCCATCAACGAGGTGCTCGACGGCGGCGGGAGCGCGGTAGAGACGGTGGCGCCCGACACCCTCGATCCCGGCCAGGCCGAACCGATCCCGCTCGACGATCCGCCGGTCACCACGTCGATCCCGCCGACGACGACCGTCCCGTCTGGCTCACCACGATGGAGCAGCGCAACTTTATCGGTGCGTTGGAATTTGGAGGGAGGGGAGGA
>JBCBYI010000082.1:0-16387 GCA_039815945.1 Actinomycetota bacterium
CCGGCTGGACGCCGGTGGAGACGCATCTGGTGTTCTTGATGAACGATCTGGCGGTACCGCTCACCCGCTACGAACCCTCCTGAAACGGGCCGCCGCCGAACACGTGTTCGAACCGTGTCGGCCGATAGAGTGCCCCGGTGGCCGATCGTCTCGTCATCCAAGGCGCCCGTGAACACAACCTCCGCGAGGTCGATCTCGACCTCCCGCGCGACAAGCTCATCGTGTTCACCGGCCTGTCGGGATCGGGCAAGTCGAGCCTCGCGTTCGACACGATCTACGCCGAGGGCCAGCGCCGCTACGTCGAATCGCTGAGTGCGTACGCCCGGCAGTTCCTCGGGCAGATGGACAAGCCCGACGTCGACTTCATCGAGGGTCTGTCGCCCGCGATCTCGATCGACCAGAAGTCGGCGAGCCGCAACCCGCGCTCCACGGTCGGCACCGTCACCGAGGTGTACGACTACCTGCGCCTGCTGTTCGCCCGCATCGGCATCCCCCACGATCCCGAGACGGGGGAGGAGCTGGTGCGCCAGACGCCCCAGCAGATCGTCGACAAGATCCTGAAGATGAAGGAGGGTCTGCGGTTCCAGGTCCTCGCGCCGGTCGTGAAGGGCCGCAAGGGCACCTACGACACCCTCCTCGCCGACTTCGCCGGGCAGGGCTTCGTGCGGGCGATCGTCGATGGCGAGCTGATCGACCTCAACGAGGAGTACGAGCTCGAGCTGGAGCGCTACGAGACCCACGACATCTCCGTCGTGGTCGACCGGCTCGTGTTGCGAGAGGGCATCGATCGCCGGCTCACCGACTCGATCGAGACCGCGCTGAGTCTCACGGGCGGCATCGCCGAGCTGCAGATCATCCCCAAGGACGGCGATCCCGAGACGATCGTCTTCAGCCAGCATCTGTCCCGCCCGAGCGACGGCAAGTCGTTCGACGAGTTGGCGCCCCGCAACTTCTCGTTCAACTCGCCCTACGGAGCGTGCAGCCACTGCGACGGCCTCGGCACCGTGTTCGAGGTCGACCCGCGGCTCGTCATCCCCGATCAGGAGCAGACCATCGCGGGCGGCGCCATCCAGCCGTGGGCCGGTGGCCGCAGCCGGTACTTCTCCCGGCTCGTCGAGTCGATCTGCGAGGAGTACGACATCCCCCAGGACGTGGCCTGGGAGAAGCTCACCAAGAAGCATCGTGATCTCCTGCTCCACGGCAAGGGTGTGAAGGGGCGGATCCAGGTCCGCTACAAGAACCGCTACGGCCGCACCCGCACCTACCAGGCCCGCTACGAGGGCGTGATCCCGTACCTGATGCGGCGCCACGACGAGGCCGAGAGCGACGCCACCCGCGAGCAGATCGAGGGCTACATGCGGCAAGTGCCGTGCCAGATCTGTGGCGGCGCCCGCCTCAACCCGCTGTCGCTCGCCGTCACGATCGACGGCCACAGCATCAGCGACCTCTGCTCGATGTCGATCGCCGACGCGGCCAAGACCCTCGGCGAGATGGAGCTGAACGACCGCGACACGATCATCGCCGAGCAGGTGCTCAAGGAGATCAACGCCCGCCTCGGCTTCCTGCTCGACGTCGGCCTTGACTACCTCTCGATGTCGCGCAACGCTGCGACCCTGGCCGGCGGTGAGGCCCAGCGGATCCGCCTCGCGTCACAGGTCGGGTCCGGCCTCGTCGGCGTGCTGTACGTGCTCGACGAGCCGTCGATCGGTCTGCACCAGCGCGACAACCAGCGCCTCATCGAGACCCTCGTCCGCATGCGCGACCTCGGCAACACCGTGCTGGTCGTCGAGCACGACGAGGACACGATGAAGGTCGCCGACCACATCGTCGACATCGGCCCCGGCGCAGGGGAGCACGGCGGCAACATCGTGCACAGCGGCACCTACAAGCAGCTGCTCAAGAACAAGAACTCCCTCACCGGTCAGTACCTGTCGGGCAAGCGCAGCATCGCCGTGCCCGGCGTCCGCCGGCTCGGCAACGGCAACGTCGTCACCGTGGTCGGCGCCGAGGAGAACAACCTCAAGAATGTCAGCGTCGACTTCCCGCTGGGCAAGTTCGTGTGCGTCAGCGGCGTGTCCGGATCGGGCAAGTCGACCCTCGTCAACGAGATCCTGCTGCGATCGCTGATGCAGAGGATCTACAGCTCGAAGGTGCCGCCCGGGCTCCACAAGCGCATCGAGGGCATCGACCATCTCGACAAGGTGATCGCGATCGACCAGTCGCCGATCGGCCGCACGCCGCGCTCCAACCCGGCCACCTACACCGGCGTCTTCGACCACATCCGCAAGCTCTTCGCCCAGACCAACGAGGCCAACATCCGCGGCTATCAGCCTGGCCGGTTCAGCTTCAACGTCAAGGGCGGCCGCTGCGAGGCCTGCCAGGGCGACGGCACGATCAAGATCGAGATGCACTTCCTGCCCGACGTGTACGTCCCGTGCGAGGTCTGCAAGGGCAAGCGCTACAACCGCGACACGCTCGAGATCACGTTCAAGGGCAAGAACATCTCCGAGGTGCTGGAGATGCCGATCGAGGAGGCGCTCGAGTTCTTCGCGAACCAGCCCCCGATCGCCCGCCACATGCAGACCCTCGTCGACGTCGGCCTCGGGTACGTGCGGCTCGGCCAGCCTGCCCCCACCCTCTCGGGCGGCGAGGCGCAGCGGGTCAAGCTCGCCTCGGAACTCGCGAAGCGGTCCACCGGCCACACGATCTACATCCTCGACGAGCCCACCACCGGCCTGCACTTCGAAGACATCCGCAAGCTGCTGGGCGTGCTCGGTCGCCTCGTCGACCAGGGCAACTCGGTGCTGGTGATCGAGCACAACCTCGATGTCGTCAAGACCGCCGACTGGGTGATCGATCTCGGCCCCGAGGGCGGGTCCGGTGGCGGCTCGATCGTCGCCGAAGGCACGCCCGAAGAGATCGCCCAGGTCCCCGAGAGCCACACCGGCCGCTTCCTCGCGCCCCTTTTGGACTGAATTCCGTACCTCGGGGTTCGGGGCCATGGTCGGTCCCGTCCTTGATTCGTTCGGCCCATCTGCCGATGGAACCGCATGGCCATCAGCATGGACGAGCGCGTCGCCAACGAGCGTGCGTTTCACGACGATCGCTATCGCGACGAGAACCGCGAAGCACAGGACAAGTACTACGAGGGATTGCAGGAGTCCGACGAACGGTTCCGAGCCTTCGTCGACCGCTTCGAACCCGGCGACCGGGTCTTGGAGCTCGGTTGCGGGATCGACGCCATGGCGTTCGAGTTGGCCGCCCGCGGGGTCGAGGTCGTCGGGATCGACATCTCGCCCGTGGCGGTGGAGATCGCCCAAGGCGAGGCGACCGCTCGCGGCGTGACCGGCGTCGAGTTCGTCGAGATGAACGCCGAAGCGCTCGACTTCGAAGACGAGAGCTTCGACGGTGTCATCGGCACCGCAGTGCTGCATCACCTCGACGTGGTCTGCGCCTACCGGGAGATGTCGCGGGTTCTTCGTGACGACGGCCGGGCCGTGTTCATCGAACCGCTCGGCCACAACCCGCTGATCAACGCCTATCGCCGGCGCACGCCCGAGAACCGAACCGAGTTCGAGCATCCGCTCCGCTGTGAGGACTTCACGCTGGCCCAGCGGTACTTCGACGGCGTGCACGTCGAGATGTACCACCTGCTCGCCATCGTCACGAGCCCGTTCGCGTCGCGCTGGTGGGGCAAGCCGCTCCACGCCGCCCTGAGCTGGATCGACCGCCGTCTGCTCGCCCTGAACGAACGGATGCGCTGGCAGGCCTGGATCGCAGTCGCTGAACTCCGGAAGCGCTGAGCTCGTGCAGACCGTGCGGAACCAGTGGGCACCCGTCGGGGCGTTCGTCGCCATCGTCGGGCTGGGACTGCTCCATGCGCGCGTCCTCGCCACGAACCCGTACCCCTACGAAGGCAGCCGGGTGTGGTGGGGCCTCGCGCTCGCCGCGGCCTTCACGGTGGGCGGCTATGCGCTCGGCGTGCCCGACGTCCCCCGAGCGCGTCGGCAGGCGGCCGCCGCAGCCGTCGGCGCGGCGATCGGTGGTGTCCTCGCGGTGGCGAGCGCGCAGGCGCTCCTCGGCTCGCAGGTGCTGCCCCGCTTCGTGCTGCTCGGCGGGGCCGGCGTCGTCGGCGTCTGGTTCTTCGTCGTGTCCGAGATGTCGATGCGCCAGCGGCGTCGCACGAGTGCTGCCGATCGCATCCTGCTCGTCGCCGACGGCGAGACCGTCGCCCGGCTCCGGGCCGAACTCGCCGACCTGCCCTACCCGCTCGAACTCGCCGGCCATCTGACGCCCAACGATGCACTCCCGCGGGCCGATGTTCCCGCTCCGCTGCTCGACTTCGCCGATGGCAAAGCCGCCACCGTGATCGTGCTGGATCGCGCTGCTCAGGACGACCAGGGCATCGTCGACCAAGTCGCCATGCTGCACGAACGTGGTGTCCGGGTGCGCACGCTCTCGCTCTTCTACGAGCAGTGGCTGCTGCGCCTGCCGATCACCGAACTCGAACGCGTGTCACTCATGTTCGACATCGGCGAGGTCCACCGGGCCCGATTCGCCCGGCGGAAGCGGCTGCTCGACATTGCCATCGCCTGCGCGGGCCTGCCGGTGCTCGCCCTCGCCATCCCGCTCGTGGCCCTCGGCAACCTCGTCGGCAATCGGGGCTCGTTGTTGTTCCGCCAGGACCGAGTCGGGAAGAACGGCGAGGTGTTCCGCATCACCAAGTTCCGGTCGATGGTCGGCACCGACGGCCCCGGGACCTGGACGACGGAGTCCGATCCTCGCATCACCCCGTTCGGACGGTTCCTACGTCGCTCCCACGTCGACGAGCTGCCCCAGCTCGTCGACGTGCTGCGCGGCTCGCTCTCGATCGTGGGCCCGCGCCCGGAGCAGCCCCACTATGTCGACGAGCTGACGAGCAAGTTGCCGTTCTACGAGCTGCGGCACCTCGTCCAGCCCGGGCTGACCGGCTGGGCGCAGATCCAGCATGGCTATGCGGCGTCGACCACCGACGCGCTCGAGAAGCTGCAGTACGAGTTCTGGTACCTGCGCCGCCAGTCGATGTGGCTCGACCTCCGCATCATGGCACGCACCGTCCGCTCGGTCCTCGGACAGGACGGTCGCTGATGGCCTCCTCCGTCGTCATCGTCGCCTACGGCGTCGACACGCTGTCCCTCGATTGGGTGCCCGACACCGCCGAGGTGATCGTCGTGCACAACGACGACGCGCTCAGCGATGCCGCGTGTGTCCACCCGAACGTCGTGCATGTGCGGCCCGGGCGCAACGTCGGCTTCGGTGCGGGCGTGAACCTGGGCCTCGCCCGGGTCACCACCGAGCGGGTGATCCTCTGCAACCCCGACACGGCGCTGGAACGAGTGCACTTCGACGCACTCGACGGCGGCGACACCGATTCGATCGTGACGATCCCGCTCGTCGAAGCGGACGGCACCCCGAACGCCGTCGTCAATCCGTACTGGACCATCCCGACCTTCCTCGCCACGGTCTTCCGGTTGGGACGTTTCGCCCCTCGCGGCGGCGCCCTGCGTCAGGTCGCCACCCGAGTGCTGCGCGGCGGAGGCGACCATGTCGACGCCCTGCGCCACGAGGCGGGGGAGTGGTCGCTGCAGGACCGCTGGGTCACCGGTGCCTTGCTCTCGGCGCCGACCGAGGCCATGCGGGCGGTGGGCGGCTTCGACGAGACGTACTTCCTCTACTACGAGGACGCCGACCTCCAGCAGCGGCTCGCCCAGCGCTTCCCCTCGATGAAGGTGGAGCTGCGCGACGTCGAACCCGGCGTGCACCTCGTCGGCGGTTGCGCCGTCGACGACGAGACCCGGGCCGCGGTCGCCGACCACCGACGGGTGTCGGCCAAGACCTACGCCGGACGTCAGCCCGGCCTCGGATGGCGGCTGACCGAGGCGATGGTCGGAGCGACATCGTGAGTGCGCTCCGCGCCGTCGTCGTTCGACCCGGCCGCGCCGCGTACGGCGAGGTCCGGCGGACCCAGACCTGGATCCGACTCTTCCGCGCCGCCGGCGGCGACGCGAGCGACCTGGGCTTCTTGTCAGGCCGCACGCTCGGGGTCGACCCCCGCGACGCGGCCCGACTCGCTTCCGGCACGCTCGTCCCCGAGAGCGCCATCTGGAACGGCCGGGAGATCCGCCGCCGGCTCGAGGAACTCGAACCCGACGTGGTGATCATGCAGACCGCTCGCTCCTACCGGCCCGAGATCGTCGACGGCCCCTGGGTGCCGATCCTCGATCTCGTCGATCGTCTCAGCCTGTCGTACCGGCAGCGTGCCTCGCTCGCGACCAGCCGCCCGAAGCGGGTGCTCCTCGATCGCCTCGCGACCGCCCACGGCCGGTTCGAGCAGCAGGCGCGCGACCTGGTCGACAACGTCGTCGCCGCCGGTTGGGGCGATTCCGCCGCGCTCGGTTCGACGTGGATCCCGAACCTGCTCGACCCCGCCCAACGCCCGACCCGCGAGCGACGCAAGCCCTACGACGCCGTCTTCTTCGGCTCGCTCGGGTACGCCCCGAACGTCGAGGCCCTCCGCTGGCTCGCCGAAGGTCGCCCCGCCGCCGACGCCGACCTGCGCGTTCTCGTCGCCGGGCATGCGCCGACCGACGAGGTGCGCTCGCTCTGTGAGGCCCGGGGCTGGGGGCTCGTCGAGGACTATCCGTCGAACGACTGGCTCGTCGACCAGGCCACCATCTCCCTCGCACCGTTGCGCTCCACCGCCGGCATCCAGAACAAGGTGCTCGAAGCCGCGGTGCTGGGGCTTCCTCAGGTCGCAACGCCGCCGGCCCTCGCCGGCCTGGCCGACGGCTTCCCGGCGCTCGTCGCCGAGACGCCCCAGGAGTTCGTGGCCCAGGCCCGCCGCCTCGTCGACGACCAGGCGACGCGCGCCCGCCTCGCCGACGACGCCTGGTCCTACGCCCACCAGCACTACACCAGCGACGCCTGGCTGCCGGTGCTGTGGGAGTTGCTCCATCCCTCCGAGGACACGGCGCCGGTCTGGTCGCGGTTGCCGTTCGGCGCCGAAAGGGCCCCGATCCATCACATGCCGACCGGAGAGGCCGATAGGTGACCGTGCGTACGTTGGATGACATTCGAAAGCAATTCCCGCGCTCGGACGACGATCGGCCCCCGTGCCTGATCGTCGGGGCGGGACTGACCGGCGCCACTGCGGCCCACATGCTCCGCAAGGCGGGCTGGAACGTCGCGGTCGTCGAGCGCAGCGAGGTCGTGGGCGGCCACGTCCGCAACTCGTGGATGCGCGGTCTGCCCTATGAGCCGAACGGCGCGCACATCTTCCACACCGACGACGAGGCCGTCTGGCGGCTCGCGTCGAGCCTGGTCGACTTCGAGCCGTACCTGCACCAGGTGCGGACCCGCGTCGGTGATCTCGAGCTCAGCTGGCCGATCCAGCTCGACGAACTGGCGGCGCTGCCCGAGTGGGGCACGATCCAGCACGAGCTCACGCGCCTTCCCGACGAACGCGACAGCTCGAACTTCGAGACGTGGTGCATCTCGCTGATGGGCGAGACGCTGTATCACCTCTTCATCGAGGGCTACACGACCAAGCAGTGGGGTCGCCCGCCGAGCTCCTTGTCGTGCCAGTTCGCCCCGAAGCGGGTCGATCTCCGCACCGACGGCTACCTGCCGCTCTTCCGCGACCCGTACCAGGGCTGGCCCCGTCAGGGCTATGGCGCCCTCGTCGAGGCGCTCCTCGCCGACACGCCGGTCATCCTCTGCGAAGAGGTCACCCAGTCGAACCTCGCGTCGCTGGTGAAGCCCGACGTGCCCGTCCTGTTGACCTGCGCGCTCGACGACTTCTTCGATCACTCCGAAGGCAAGCTCGAGTGGCGTGGCGTGCACCTGGTTCCGCACTACCTGCCCGACGAGATGCTCGCTCAGAACGCCATGGTGGTGAACGAGCCCGACGCTGCGGTCGAGTACACCCGTACCGTCGAGACGAAGTGGGTCTTCCCGGAGATGCACAGCCAGCTCGGCACCGTCATCGCCTTCGAGTATCCCGGTTCGCCGGCCAAGCACTACCCGGTGCTCGACGCCGAGGGCGCCAACGAGGCGATGCAGGCCCGGTACTCGCTGCGGGCCGACGCCTTCGAGCGGAACCCGCTCGTGACCGCCGGCCGCCTCGCCAACTACACCTACATCAACATGGACGAGGCGATGCGTCAGGGTATGGACGCCGCCGCACGCGTCCAGCAGCGCGTCGGCCGTCTCGTCGGAGTCTGACCGTGCGGGTCCGGGCGTGGCTGCGCTTCGCCGTCCCCCTCACCGCCCTGCGCGGCCTCGGCCAGGCGATGGAGTTCGTCGGCTGGGTCCTCATCGCCCGCCAGATCGGCCCCGATCAGTTCGGGCCGCTCACGGTCGCGTTCGTCGTCGCCCGCTACGCCGGCCTGCTCGCCGACTGGGGGGCCGAACGCCGCGGTGCCCGTGACGTCGCCGCCGGTTCCGGCTCGGCGCGGGCGCTCGTCGCTCAGCGCGGCCGCCTGGCCGACGGCCTCGCGGTCGCCTTCGCCGTCGGTGCGGTGATCGCCGGGACCCCGTGGGCGGCGCCGCTCGCCGCCGTCACCTGGCACGGCGGGCGCAACGTCGACTGGGTCGCCCTCGGTGCCGTCCGATCTCGACGGGCATCCGCCGCCGCGCTCGCCCGGGGCGGTGCGATGGTCGCGATCGGTGTCGCGATCGCCGAGCGGGATCAGATCACCCTTGCCGTCGGTGTCGCGTATCTGTTCGCCACCGGCGTCTCCCATGTCGCCGCCCGCCCCGAACTCGCCAAGCTCCCGGCGGCGACGCCCGGTCTCGTCGATGCGTGGGCGCTGATGATCACCGCCCTCGCCGCCGTCTACACCGTGATGGATAGCGTCCTCGTCGCCGCGCTCAGCGGGGCGGGGGACGCGGGCGTGTACGGGGCTGTGATGCGGGTGCCGTTCGGGCTCGCCACCATCGCAGGCCTGGCCGTCGCCGCCCTCCTCCCGCTCGTCACCCGAGCGGTCGCCACCGAGGGCCGATCGCCCTGGGACGTCGCCCGCCCCGCCGCCACCGCCTCCGCCGCAGTCGCCGCCTTGTTGATCGTCGTGTCGGTGCCGGCGGCGTTTCTGGCAGTCGAGGTGTTCGGCGCCGAGTATGTCGACGGCCGCTGGCCGTTGGTGATCCTGCTGTGGGCGCAGGCCCTGGCGATCGGGAGCGCCCCGCTCGGCGCGGTGCTCCTGAGCGTCGGTGGCGACCGGGGCATCGCCCACATCGTGGCGTTCGCCGCCGGCCTCAACGTCGTCGGCAACGTCGCCCTGATCCCGCTGTTCGGCATGATCGCCGCGGCGTCGACAACCGTCCTCGCCGAGGCGGTCGTCTACGTGTTGTTCGTCCGGGCGCTGCGAAGTGCCCCGACTCGTGAGGAGTTGTTGGTATGAAGGCCGCCGCCCAGTTCTACGGACTCGACCGCACCGGCGGGATGATCGTCTGGTACCGCTACCTCGAGGCGCTGCGCGACCGCGGTGTGGAGCTGCAGATCGACACCCTGGGCACCCTCGACGACAGCCGTTTCCTGGCGCCGATCGACGGGGTCGAGACTCGCTACCACGGCTACCGGGCCAAGCCCTACAAGGCCGTGGTCCGCGCCGTGCCCGGCAACCTCGGCTTCCCGAATCGGGAAGTCAAGGTGCTCACCGCCGCCCGCCCCGGCGACGTCGACGTTCGGTTGTGCGCCAACACCTTCACCGTCGCGTCGTCGATCGACGGCTCGACGCCGGTGCTCCACCACGTGCAACACGACGAGCGCCTGTTCGAGCCCGAGGGCCGCCGCCGCCGCTTCGCCGAGCAGCTGCTCTGCCATCCCGAGGTCGTGCGCACCGCGAACTGCACCTGGGTCGCCGACCGGCTCGACGACATGGGGTCGTCGTCGGTGCGGATCATCCCGCCGGCGATCGACCACGAGGTCTTCGTGCCCGGCCCGTCTGCGGTCGACGAGCCGGTGCGCCCGTTCCGGATCCTCACCCTCGGCAAGTCGGTCGACTGGAAGGGCCTGCCCGACGTCGTCGAGGCGGTCCGGATCCTCACCGACGCCGGACGCGACGTCACCCTCGTCTCATACGGACCGAACCAGCCCAAGACGCCCCGGTCGGTGCGCCTCGAGCATCACGGACTCGTCGACGGCCCCACCCTCGCCGGCCTGCTCCACGGCGCCGACGTGGCCGTGTCGGCCTCGTGGTACGAGTCGTTCCCGCTGCCGCCGCTCGAAGCGATGGCGACCGGCACCCCGATCGTGTGCACCCGCCTCGGCACCGAGGACTACGCGGAGCACGAGGTGAACGCCCTCGTCGTGCCGCCCAAGGAGCCCCAGGGTTTCGCCGATGCCATCGAGCGCGTGATGGACGATGCCGAACTTCGTCAGTCGATGATCACCGCCGGCCTCGCCACCGCGCCGAGGTTCCGGTGGGAGGTCGCGGCCGATGCGTTCTGCGACGAGGTCGCCAAGGTCGCCGGGGTCGGCGCGCTGCGCTGAGCGAACCTCAGGCCGGCGTGAGACGGCCGTCGGCTTCGACGAACTCATCGCCGCTCACCGGGCACCGCCAGCGTCCGTCGCCGGCGGGTTCGAGCCGTACGCCTTCGGTGCCGACCCACCCGACCCGTCGGGCCGGTGCACCGACGTAGAGGCCGTACGGGAGCGTGTCGCGGGTGACGGTGCTGCCCGCACCGATCAGCGACCACGCCCCGATCCGGGTGCCGGCGACGATCACGGTCCGGGCGCCGACCGCGGCGCCGTCCTCGATCGTGATGCCGTCGGCGTCCCAGTCCGACGCGTCCTTCAGCGAGAGGTCGGCGTTGACCGCTCGGGGGTGGCGGTCGTTGGTGAGCACGACGGCCGGCCCGATGAAGACGCCGTCGCCGAGCACGGCGGGGGCGTAGAGCAGCGCGTTGTTCTGCACCTTGCACCGATCGCCGACGATCACGCCCTCGTCCACGAACACGTTGCGGCCGATGTTGCATTCCGAACCGACCCGGGCGCCGGGCCGGATCTGGCTGAGGGCCCACACCTTGGTGTCGTCGCCGATGACGGCGCCGTCCTCGACGACCGCGGTTGGTTCGATGAAGGTTCCCACGGCGGTGATCGTAGGCCGCCCGGTCGAGCCGGTCGTCGCTGAGCCGGATGGGGATGGCGGCGCCCTAGTCTCGGAGCTGATGGTGCAGCGACCGCCGGCCGGGACCATTCCCGACACCCCCGGCTCCTACCAGTTCAAAGACGCCGAGGGGCGGGTGATCTACGTCGGCAAGGCGAAGAGCCTCCGGTCGCGCCTCTCCAACTACTTCCAGAACCCGCGCAATCTGCACAGCCGGACCCGCCAGATGGTCGAGACAGCCGAGACGGTCGAGTGGATGCAGGTCGGCAACGAGGTCGAGGCGCTGATGCTGGAGTACACGCTCATCCAGCGCCACAAGCCGCGCTTCAACGTCCGCTACATGGACGACAAGTCGTACCCGTTCCTGGCCGTCACCACGCTCGACGACTGGCCTCGGGCGATGGTGATGCGAGGCAAGCGCAAGAAGGGCAACCGCTACTTCGGGCCCTACGGCCAGGCCTACGCCATCCGCGACACGCTCGACCTGTTGCTGCGCACGTTCCCGATCCGCACGTGCACCGACAACAAGTTCCGCCACCACGAGAAGCTCGGCAAGCCCTGTCTGTTGTTCCACATCGAGAAGTGCGCGGGGCCCTGCGTCGGTGAGATCGAGAAGGATGCCTACGACGACTTGGTGGCCGAGCTCGTGCGGTTCCTCGAGGGCGACACCGACGAGGTCGTCGCCGAGCTCGAACGGCAGATGGAGCAGGCCGCCGAGGATCTCGAGTTCGAACTCGCTGCGCACCTGCGCGATCGGCTCTCGGCGGTGCGCAAGGCCATCGAGAAGCAGCAGATGGTCTTCCCCAAGAACGAGGACGCCGACGTGATCGGCATCCACGACGACGAGCTCGAAGCCGCCGTGCAGGTCTTCTTCGTTCGCAAGGGGCGGGTCATGGGCCGCCGGGGTTTCGTGGTCGACAAGGCCGAGGAGCTGGACCGGCCCGAACTCGTGAGCCGGGTGCTCGAGCGCCTCTACTTCGACGACAACCCGATCGGCTGGCCCAAGGAGGTCCTCGTCCCCGAGCTCCCGGCCGATCTCGACCTCTACGAGGAGTGGCTGTCGGAGCTGCGCGAGAGCAAGGTCACCATCCGGGTGCCCCAGCGTGGCGACAAGCGCAAGCTCCACGAGACCGTCACCCAGAACGCCGAGGAGAGCTTCACCCGCCATCGCCTCAAGCGCAGTAGCGATCACAACAGTCGCGCTCGGGCGCTCAACGAGCTGCAGGAGTATCTCGATCTGCCCAACGCCCCGTTGCGCATCGAGTGTTACGACATGAGCCACATCCAGGGCACCGACTACGTCGGTTCGATGGTGGTGGTCGAGGACGGCCTGCCGAAGAAATCCGACTACCGCCGCTTCAAGATCAAGACGGTCGACGGCAACGACGACTTTGCGGCGATGGAGGAAGTCCTCACCCGTCGGTTCACGGCGTACCTCGCCGATCGTGAGCGGTCGATCGAGGAGCGCGACGGCAAGTTCGCCTACCCGCCGCAGCTCCTCGTCGTCGACGGCGGCAAGGGCCAGCTCACCTCGGCGGTGCGGGTGCTCGACGAACTCGGGCTGCGCGACGAGATCCCGGTGATCTCGCTGGCGAAGCAGTTCGAGGAGGTGTTCATCCCCGGCCAGAGCGAGTCGATCAAGCTCCCGCGCCAGTCCGAGGCGCTGTTCATGCTTCAGCGCATCCGTGACGAGAGCCACCGCTTCGCCATCACGTTCCATCGCCAGCTGCGCGACAAGCGCATGACCAAGTCGGCGCTCGACGGGATCGCCGGGCTCGGTCCGACCCGCAAGAAGCGCCTCACCAAGGAGCTCGGCGGGGTCAACGCCGTGAAGCAGGCCGATCTCGAGACGCTCAAGAATCTGTCCTGGCTTCCCGACGAGGTAGCGGAGAACGTCTTTCAGGCGCTCCATCGGCCGGGTGGGTGACTCGGCGTCCCCGAGGGGGCGCTCGTGACGCCCTACCGTTGGGTCGTCAGGGGATGAGGAGCCGAGCATGAGCGATCAGCCAGAGCAGAACGACGGCGGGGTGCTGCGCCCGTTCGAGCCGAGCCAGTCCGAGCCGCTGCCGCCGGTCCAGCCGTCGTCGGTCGTCGTTCCGTCCGTCACCGAAGAAGTCGCCGCCGACCCGGTGCCGGCCAAGCCCGCGGCGTCCGAGGACGCGTTCTGGAGCGCCGACGGCGACCAGGCCGGCGATCCGTTCGGTCTGGAGGCACCGGCCGCCGAGCCGGCCGACGACGCTCCCGCCCGGGAGGCGGCCCCGACCCTGATCGACCCGCTCGCTCCGCCGGCAACCGCGGGCGGCGCCGACCAGATCACGCTCCCGCGCACGACCTTGTTCGCCGGCGCCGGCGTCGTGGGCCTGATCATCTTGGCGCTGCTGTTCCTGTGGCAGTCCGCCGGTGGCGACGGCGACACCGCCGCCGAGGCCGACGCGACCCCGACCCTGGGCGCCACGGAGTCGGCCGACACCGAGACCGCCGCCGAAGGCACCCCCGACAGTGGCGAGACCGCGGCCGATCCGGGCATCGACGTCGCCGGGCTCGAGGCCGAGATCGAGGCCCAGGCGGCCACGATCGCCTCGCTCGAGGGCGAACTCTCGACCATCGCCCCGCCGGCCGTCGCCGGCATCGACATGCGCCGGATCGTGGTCGCCGCCGATGCCAGCTTCGTCAGCGTGGGCAACGAGGGCGTCGCCGTGATCGGTCCCTTCGGCGGTTACGCAGCGATCGATCCGGCCACCAACGCCGTCACCGCCACCAGCCAGGTCGCATCCGGCGCGACGCGGGTGATGCGCACCAACTCGGCGGTGTGGGTCACCAACTACGCCGACAATCAGATCGTCCGCATCGACCCGATCACGAGCACGGTCGTCGGCACATTCGAGTTCCCCGGCCCCGACGGTGTCGCCAAGCTCGGTCCGTCGCTCGCGGTGGCGTCCTTCGACGCCCAGGCCGTCGCCCAGGTCGATCCGGCCACCGGCGACATCCTCAACCAGGTCGACGTCGGCGGTCAGCCGACCGACGTCTTCGTCATGCCCGACGAGGCGTCGATGTGGGTCGCCCTGTTCGACACGGGCGAGGTCGTGCGGATCGACGCCGCATCCTTCTCGGTCACCGACCGGGTCCGAGTCGGCGACGGACCGGTCGGTCTGTCGCTCGACGGCGACACGCTCTGGGTCGTCAACCATCAAGAGGGCACGGTCGTCGCGGTCGACACCACTTCGGCGTCGGTCGATCGCACCTTCCCCGTCGGCGAAGGCCCCACCGCCGCCGTCGTCTTCGAGGGCGACCTGTGGGTGACGATCACCGATGGCGGTGACCTCGTCCAGCTCGAGCCGGATTCGGGCGACGTCATCACCCGCACGCCGCTCGGCACCAGCAACCGGGGTGGCCCGTCGGGCGTCGCGATCGGCAACGGTTCGCTGTGGGTCGCCATGCAGGGTGAGCGCTCCGTCGTGCGGGTCACGCCATCGGCCGGCTGAGTCGGGCATTCTTGGCTCGATGAGCGAGCCGCACTGGGACGACCACGCCGACTGGTGGCAACGAGAGTTCACCGACGGCGTCGACCCGGAGTACGTCGAGCAGATCATCCCGCTCGCCCTGGAGTTCACCGACGGCTACGAGCGGGTCCTCGACGTGGGCACCGGTGAGGGGCAGATCGCCCGGGCCGTGATGGCGGCGCGGGGCGGCTTCGCGATCGGTCTCGATCCGACCCGCAGCCAGGTCGAGGTCGGTCGTGATCGTGGTGGCGGACCCGTCTACGCCCAGTCCGGCTGTGAGGCGCTGCCGGTCGGCGACGCGAGCGTCGACGCGGTCGTCGTGTGCCTCGTCTTCGAGCACGTCGACGACCTCGACTCGGCATTTGCGGAGATCGCCCGGGTGCTGCGCCCCGGCGGGCGCTTCGCGTTCTTCCTCAACCACCCGCTGTTGCAGACCCCCGACAGTGGGATGATCGTCGATCACATGATCGAACCGCCGGAGACCTACTGGCGCATCGGCCCGTACCTCCGCGAGGCGGTGACGGTCGAGGAGGTACAAAAGGACGTCTTCGTGCGTTTCGTCCACCGACCGTTGAGCCGCTACGTCAACGGCCTGATCGAGTCGGGCCTCGTGCTGCGCGAGATGCGCGAGCCGGCGCCGCCGCCCGGCTTCATCGCCAAGGCGGGGGAGTACGAGCACGACGTCGTGCGCACCACCCCGCGCCTGCTGGCGCTCGTCGCCGACAAACCCGACGCCGGATCGGAGACACCGTGAGCGAAGTCGTCGTGATCACCGGAATGTCGGGGGCGGGGCGATCCACCGCGGGCAACAACCTCGAAGACCTCGGATGGTTCGTCATGGACAACCTCCCGCCGCCGTTGATCCCGAAGGTGGCCGAACTGGCCGACGGCTCCGGCACCACGGGTGACCGCCTCGCGCTCGTCGTCGGAACCGGTCGTCAGTACGAGGACGTGGTTCCCCTGATCGGCGATCTGCGCCGCCAGGTCGAACGTATGCAGCTGATCTTCCTCGACTCGTCGACCGACATCCTGGTGCGGCGCTACGAGTCGAGCCGTCGTCGCCACCCCTTCGAAGAGGTCACGTCGGGCACGCTCACCGAGGTGATCGAAGCCGAGCGGCAGGCGCTCGAGCCGTTGCGGGCCGAGGCCGATCTGATGATCGACACCACCGATCTCAACGTGCACCAACTGCGATCCCGCATGGTGGAGTCGTTTGCGTCGAGCGGGTCGGAGACGGCGATGCGGACGACCGTGACCTCGTTCGGGTACAAGCACGGCATCCCGCTCGACGTCGATCTCGTCTTCGACTGCCGCTTCTTGCCGAACCCGCACTGGATCGAGGAACTCCGGCCCCAGACCGGGCTCGACGAACCGGTGGCGGCCTATGTGCTCGAACAGCCGGTGACCGGCGCGTTCCTCGCTCGTCTCGAACGCTTGCTGGCGCTGATCCTCCCGTTCTACGTGCAGGAGGGGAAGTCCTACCTCACGGTCGCGTTCGGGTGCACCGGTGGCCGCCACCGATCGGTCGCCATCGCCGAGAAGATGGCCGAGGCGCTCGACAAGCTCGGGCACGCACCTGCGATCGTCCATCGGGACATCGACAAGTGAGCGGGCTGTCGGTCGTCGCGATCGGCGGTGGTCACGGGCTCTCGACCGTGCTCGAGGCGATGGTCGATCATGCGTCGTCGCTCACGGGCGTCGTCTCGGTCGCGGTCGTCTCAGTTGGGGTGTCTGGGGTGG
>JBCBYI010000083.1:0-16319 GCA_039815945.1 Actinomycetota bacterium
GGGGTGAGTCCCGCCTCGGCGGCCGCCCGCAGGAAGGTGCGGCGGTTGAAGAAGCGCAGGTGAGTGCGGTCGAGGATGCCGCGCTCGTCGTAGTCCCAGCGGCCGAACGCGACCCGCAGGCGGGGATACCAGTGACCGAAGTTGGGAACGCTGATGATCACCGAGCCGTCGGAGCCGGTCGCCCCGCCCAGATCCCGCATCAGGGTGGTGGGATCGGCGAGATGCTCGATCACGTCCGCAGCGATGACGGTGCCGAAGCCGCTCCCCACCTCGTCGGGGAGTCCGTCGCCGAGGTCGGCCGCGACGAAGCGGTCCATGCGCATCGCCGCGCCGTCGGGCTCGCGCTGATCGACACCCACGACGGTGTGACCGCTCGCCCGCAGCACCGCGGCCAACTCGCCGGACCCGCAGCCGACGTCGAGCACGGGCCGGTCGGTATCGGCACCGACGAGACGGGCGATGCGGCCGTGCGAGCTGTGCGGCGAGGTCTTGAACTCGTAGGTGTCGTCAGGGCTGCGATAGGTGCCATCGCCGAACCCGACCCGCCCGAGCCGGTATCGGGTCGTGTCGACGACGACGTCGAGCGCGTAGCGCATGCCGTTGACCCGGCAGATCTCGTCGCCGTAGTACGTCGGGATCGGCACTTCCGCGATCGTCTTGTTCGCCGCGGCGAGCTGCAAGATGATCTCGGTGTCGAAGTCGAACACATCGGAGTTGTCGCCGTAGGCGATCTCGGCGAGGGCGCTCACGCGGTACGCCCGGTAGCCCGAATGCCACTCCGACAACCCGAGCCCGGTGAGCCGGTTCTGGATCGTGGTGAGGATGCGGTTGCCGACGTACTTGTACAGCGGCATGCCGCCGGCGCGGGCCTCGCCCCGATGCATCATCCGCGAACCGAAGACGGCGTCGGCGTCGCCGGCGACGATCGGTGCCACCAACTCCGGCATCACCTCCGGCGCGTACTGCCCGTCGCCGTGCAACAACACGACGACGTCCCAGCCGTTCGCGATCGCGTAGTCGTAGCCGACCTTCTGGTTGCCGCCGTAGCCGAGGTTGCAAGGGTGGCGGACGACGGTGATCGAGAGATCGTGATCGTTCTCGACCGCCCGGAAGTGCTCGGCGGTCTGGGTCGTCGCATCGGTCGAGTGGTCGTCTTGGACGAGCACCTCGTGGATGGCCAAGACGTCGCGACCGGGGGTTCGACGCAAGACGTCGGCCAGTGTCGACTCGGCGTTGTACGCCACCACGAGAACTCCGACCTTCACGCGCACCCCCTTCGCCGGTCGTGGCCGCACACTACCGAAGCCCGGGACGGGACCAAACGATCGCCGCCCAGACGCGAAGCGACCCGCACCGAAGTGCGGGTCGTCCTTCCAGCTCCGGGGGTGGGGCTCGAACCCACGACCTGCGGATTAACAGTCCGACGCTCTGCCAGCTGAGCTACCCCGGAAGGTCGGCAGCGAAGGGTATCAGGACCGATCGGAATCTCGGTCCGAGATCGGAGGATTCTCAGGCGCCCTCGAGATAGTCGCGGAGTCGATCCGAACGGTGCGGATGACGCAACTTGGCGAGGGTCTTGGCCTCGATCTGGCGGATGCGTTCGCGGGTGACACCGAACTGCTTCCCGACCTCTTCGAGCGTGCGGGGACGGCCGTCCTCCAGGCCGAAACGCAGCCGCACGACCTCTTGTTCTCGCTCGCTCAACTCGACCAGCACGTCGCCCACCGCCGTGGCCAGCAGGTGGCGCGCAGCGACCTCGATCGGGGCCGCCGCGTTCTCGTCCTTGATGAAATCGGCCAGGTTGGATTCGTCCTCGTCGCCGACCGGCGAGTCGAGGGAGAGCGGGTCGAGCCCGATCCGGAGGATCTCGCGGACCTTGTCGACCGGCTCGTCGACCTCGGCGGCCAACTCCTCCACCGTGGGCTCGCGCTTGAGGTCTTGATGCATCTGGCGCTGGACCCGCTTGACCCGGTTCATCGCCTCGACCATGTGCACCGGGATGCGGATGGTGCGGGCCTGGTCGGCGATCGCCCGGGTGATGGCCTGGCGGATCCACCAGGTGGCGTAGGTCGAGAACTTGAAGCCCTTGGTGTGATCGAACTTCTCGACGGCGCGCATCAGCCCGAGGTTGCCCTCCTGCACGAGATCGAGCAGCACCATGCCGCGGCCGACGTAGCGCTTGGCGATCGACACGACGAGCCGGAGGTTGGCGCGGATGAGTTCGTCACTGGCCCGGTCGCCATCGCGCACGAGCCGCTTGTAGCGGGCGAGATCACCGGGCTCGAGCCGATCGATCTCGCCGGCTTCGTCGAGCACGGCCAGATGCTCCGCGGCCTCGAGCCCCCGCTTGAGGCGCGCGGCGACCCGGACTTCCTGGCGGGCGTCGAGCAGCGGCACCCGACCGATCTCCTTGAGGTACATGCGCACCGGATCGTCGGAGCTGCCGCCCTCGCCCGCCCTCGCCCGGCTGGTCGAGCCCGCCGGCTCGGTTCCTCGACATCATCACCGATCGTGGCCGCGAACGCCGCGGCCCGCGCGACGCGCTCGGGGTCGACGGGCGCCGCGTCGTCGTCGACCGCCTCGGCGGCGCCGTCGGGGCGGCCCGGCACCTGGATCTCGTCGGGGACGGGCGAATCGTTGGCCTCGTCGAGCACGACTCCGCTCGCGGCGCAGGCCGCCTGCAACGATTCGATGAGTCCCGGGTCGAACTCGACGTCGGGCAGCGCGTTGACGAGCGCGTCGAGCGACAGGTGACCGCTCGGCCGGGCCCGATCGAGCAGGGCGCGGAACTCCGCCGCCGCAGGCTCAGGGAGCGGCACGGTCGTTGCGATGCCGGTCATGCTCCCCTCCCCTCTGCGTGCTGATTGAGCCACGGTAGCAACTGGTCGACGGCCGCTTCGCGCGTTCCCCGCTCAGCGAGCTGTTCGCCCTGGGTCTTCAACCAGGCGATCGCCTGTGCGAACCCTTGCCGATCGGCGGTCTCGGTGGCCCGTCGGGCGTCGATCTGAAGGTCGCGGATCACCCGATCGGTGGCGAGGCGGACCACTCCGGCGATCACGTCGTCGGTGTCGGCATCGGCGGCTTCGACCGCGAGGCGCCGCAGCAGAGTCGCGGCGCGGCCTCCGACTCGGTCGGCGGCGGCCATGACGCCACCGTCCTGGAGCGCGACGAACGCCTCCTTGCGGATCGGGTCGCCGAACAGGCCGGCCGACAGTCGTCCGCCGACCTCGTCGGGCCGGTGGATCATCAGCCGGATCGCCTCGTCCTCGGGCGTGAGCCGAGTGGATTCGAACGTCGGCGCTTCGTCGGGATCGATGCCGGGCTCGTAGTCGTCCCAGTTGGGTTCGGGCACGCTGGAGCGGGGCTCCTGGTAGCGGGTCATCGGCGCGGGTGCCGGGCGAGGCCGGCGTTCGGCGGCGAGCAGTTCGCGCAGCCGGGCGACGTCGATGCGGGTGCGGTCGGCGATCTCGATGACGTACTGGTCGCGGACGAGCGTGTCGGGGTGTTCGCGCACGACGTCGAGCGCAGCTTCGGCTGCCCGGGCCTTGCCCTCGGGGGTGGACATGTCGCCTGCGTCGAGCACCCGGTCGAGCCGGAACTTGAGGAACGGCACCGCCTCGTCGACCGCCCGGTGCAGCCCCTCGGGATCCTGGCGGGCGAGATCGTCGGGGTCGACCCCTGGCGGCAGCGCCGCGACCCGGATGTCGAGCTCGTACTCCTTCTCCCACGCATACACGCGCTCAGCCGCCGCGAGACCGGCCGCGTCGGCGTCGAACGACAGCACGATGCGGTCGGCCGAGAAGCGTTTGAGCAGCTTCACGTGATCCTCGGTGAGTGCGGTGCCGCAGGTGGCGACCGCTCGAGGGATGTCGGCGGTGGCGTACCCGATCACGTCGGTGTAGCCCTCGCAGATGATCGCCTCGCCGGCCTTGACGATCCCGTCGCGGTGGGTGTGAAGGCCGTACAGCACCTTGCTCTTGTCGTAGACCTCGGCCTCGGTGGTGGTGTTCTTGTACTTGGGCCCCTCGTGACCGGGCAGGATGCGGCCGCCGAACCCGACCGGATCGCCGCGTTCGTCGTGGATCGGGAACATGACCCGACCACGGAAGGCGTCCTGTTGCCGCCCCGCCTTGTTGACGAATCCGAGCCCCGAATCGCGAAGATCGTCGGCGCTCAACCGGACGTGCCGAGCCAGCTGATCCCAGTCGTCGGGAGCCCAGCCGATCTTGTAGCGACGCACGAGCTCGCCGTCGTAGCCGCGGCTGCGCAGATAGCCCCGTGCCTCGGCGGCGTCGTGCCCGCTCAGGAGGCGCTCGTGGTAGAAGTCGACCGCCTTGGCGACGGCCTCTTGCAGCCCCTTCTTGCGGCCCCGCCGCTGGCCCTCGCCGGCCGACGTGTAGCGAAGCTGGATGCCGTAGCGGCCCGCCAAGCTCTCGACCGCGCCGACGAAGTCGAGGTTGTCGATCTCCTGGACGAAGGTGATCGCGTCGCCGCTGCGCTGGCAGCCGAAGCAGTAGTAGACACCCTTCTCCGGGCTGACCGACAGCGATGGCGTGCGTTCGCCGTGTAGGGGGCAGCGGGCCATCCAGTTGCGGCCGGAGCGCTTGATCTCGGTGTGTTCGCCGATGATCGCGACGAGGTCCGCAGCGGCGCGTACCCGTGCGATGTCGTCGTCGTGGATCCCCATCGATCAGGAACCTAGCAGCGGCCTCTGACCCTGCTTCAGGCGACCGAAGCCCGCCGCTCAGCGGCGCGCCAGCGGCATCGTCGTGCAGCGGAACGAGCCGAGCAGTGCGATCGGGTCGGCATAGTCGACCCGCTCGACCCGAAGGCCCTCGGCCTCGATCGCTCGGGCGATTCGCTCGTGCCCGGTGTGCACGAGGATGGTCTCGGGGTCGATCACGAACCCGTTGGTGCCGAGCCCGGCCGCTTCGTCGGCATCGACCTCGACGAACGTGAAGCGTCGACGGAGCAGTGCGAGATCATCGGTCCGGAACGCGGGCGGGTGGATCAGCGCTCGCCGCCCCGGCAGGACCGTCATTCGCGTGTCGAGATGCATGACGGCCGAGCGGAGGTCGAGTGTCACGACCTCGGCGTCGACGTGCTCGGCCAACTCCTCGGCCGCCGCCCGATCGGTCCGGGTCCCGAGGCCGACGAACACGAGATCGTCGTCGGGCATCACGTCGCCGCCCTCGATCCGGCCCCGTTCGAGTTCGACCGTGCGGCCGTCGAGGCCCGGGATCGAGCCCATGACGACGTCGATCTCACCGTGTCGTTCCGGGAGGCCCCGCTCGGGCGCGTAGAACAATCGGTCACCGACGACGAAGCCCGTGTCGCGGGTGTAGGCCTGCCAGACGAGGTCGTCGTCGTGGTCGACGAAGTGGAGCCGGACGCCGTGGCGGTCGAAGACCTCGTACAGCTGCTCCTGCTGAGCCAGGAAGCGATCACGGTCCCACCGCTTCGGCGGGAACCGCGCCGACTCGTCGGGAGCGTCGCGGTAGCCGTCGAAGTCGGCGAAGTCGGGAATGGCGGTGCCGCGGCACACGCAGAGGTCCGTGAGTGGCGAGGTCTCGTCCCGGATGTGGAGGTCGACCATGGTCGCCGGGTCGCTCAGCCGAGCCGCTCGGCGAGGTAGCTTACGAGCTGATCGAGGGCGACGCGGTCCTGCTCCCGCGAGTCGCGCTCGCGGATGGTGACGGCGCGGTCGTCGAGCGTGTCGAAGTCGACGGTGACGCAGTACGGCGTGCCGACCTCGTCCTGGCGGGCGTAGCGCTTGCCGATCGACTGGGTCTCGTCGTAGTCGGTCATCCAGCGGCTCTTGATCGAGTCGAAGACCTCCATTGCGGTCGGCGTGAGCGTGTCCTTCTTCGACAGGGGCAGCACCGCAACCTTGTACGGCGCGAGCCGGTGGTCGAGACGCAGCACGGTGCGGGTGTCGTCGTTGACCGTCTCTTCGTCGTAGGCGTCCATGAGGAAGGCCATCGCCGTGCGGGTGGCACCGGCGGCGGGTTCGATGACGTGCGGGACGTAGCGCTCGCCGGAGGCCTGGTCGAAGAAGTCGAGCTTCTCGCCGGAGTGGGTCGCGTGCTGGGTGAGGTCGAAGTCACCACGGTTGGCGATGCCCTCGAGCTCGTCCCAACCCCAGGGGAACAGGTACTCGACGTCGCTGGTGCCCGAGCTGTAATGGCTGAGTTCATCGTCGTCGTGGGCCCGCAGCATGACCTTGTCGGGGTTCATGCCGAGGTCGAGGTACCAGTCCATCCGGGCCTGACACCAGTACTGGTACCACTGCTCGCTCTCGGCCGGCGGCACGAAGAACTCCATCTCCATCTGCTCGAACTCGCGTGTGCGGAAGACGAAGTTGCCAGGGGTGATCTCGTTGCGGAACGACTTGCCGATCTGGGCGATGCCGAACGGCGGCTTCTTGCGACTCGTCGTGAGCACGTTGGCGAAGTTGATGAACATGCCCTGCGCGGTCTCGGGCCGCAGGTAGACCTCGGCGGCGGTTTCAGTGACCGGGCCGGCGTTGGTCTTGAACATGAGGTTGAACTCGCGGGCTTCGGTGAACGATCCCTCGGCCCCACAGGTCGGGCACACGTTGGGGTCGTCGAGCTTGTCGAGTCGGTGCCGGGCGTTGCAGTTCGTGCAGTCGACCAACGGGTCCGAGAAGTTGGCGAGATGACCCGACGCCTGCCACACCTGAGGCGGCGACAGGATCGACGCATCGAGGCCGACGACGTCGTGGCGTTCCTGCACCATCGAACGCCACCAGGCGTCCTTGACGTTGCGCAGCAACAGCACGCCGAGGGGGCCGTAGTCGTAGGTCGAGCGGAATCCGCCGTAGATCTCCGCGGACTGGAAGACGAAGCCCCGGCGCTTGGACAGGTTGACGATCTTGTCGAACAGTGCGGGATCGGGGGAAGCGGCGTCGCTCATGGGGGCTGAGGTTACCGGCGCGCCCCGCCGCCGTGCGCCACTATTGGGGCCGTGCAACCCGTGTCGCCACCACCGCCGAATCCCTCGCCGACCGACCCCGGTCTGCTCAATCCCACCGACGTGGTCGGTCGCCGGATCGGGGCCTTCCTGATCGACGCCGTGATCGGCGTCGTCCTGATCCTCGGTTATGCGGCGGCGACGTTCACCAACACCGTCTTCCCCAACGCATTCACCGCCGAACTCCAGTGCGACGCCATCACCGAGTTCAGCGACGACGTGTGCGTGCAGATCGACGACACCGTCTATGTCGGCACCTCGGGCGATGCCGGCGTGATCACCCTGATCTGGCTCGGATGGGTGCTGCTGTCGACGATCATCCTCCCCGGCATCACCGGATGGAGTCCCGGCAAGCTCATCACCGGCGTGCGGATCGTCAAGACCGACACCCTCGAGAAGGCCGGCTTCGGCGCCAACGTCATCCGCGGGCTGTTGTGGGTGGTCGACGCCTTCCCCTACGTCGGCCCCCTCGTCGGCGGGGTCACCATGCTCGCCCGAAGCGACCACCAACGCATCGGTGATCTCGCCGCCGGCACCCTGGTCGTTCGCACCGCGTCGGTGGGTCGACCTCCCGTCCGGGTCGCGTCGCCGATCAGCGCACCCCCGCCCGGGGCGTTCAGCCCGCCGCCGCCGGTACCGGGCGGTCCGCCCCCTCCGTCGTCACCGCCCACGAGTGCGAGTTCGCCCCCTCCCGTCGGCCTGCCCGTCGCTTCGTCCCCGCCGCCGCCCCCTTCCGCCCAGCCGCCACCGCCTACCGGTGCACCGGCCGGGGCGCCTCCCTCGGCGGCCCCGCCATCGGGCGCGCCGTCGCCGTATCAGCCCCCGCCACCGGCCGAGTACCGCAGCCCCGCGAGCGCGAACCCGCCGGTCTTCCCGCCCCCGAGTGCGCCGCCGGCGTTCCCGCCGGTCGCCGACACGCCTCCGCCACCTGCGCCGACGGAACCGGTGCCGGTCGACGCCACACCGATCGCCGAACCCGAGATCATCGCCGAACCCGAATCGGTCGTGCCCCCAGCCGCGACCGCGGCACCCGACCCGACGCCCACCGGTCCACCCACCGATGCGCCGCCCCGCCCCGGGGTCGACGCCCCGATGTGGGACGACGTCCGCGACACCTACATCCAGTGGGACCCCGAACTGACCGAATGGATGGAATGGTCCGAACCCCAGGGACGCTGGGTCCCGATCAGCCGATGATGCGACGCTCCACCCTCGCCCTGTTCGCCCTCACCCTCGTCGTCGCCGCGTGCGGCGGTGACGACGACGAGGCCACCCCGGCCACTAGCACCACCGCGGCGCCGACGACGCAAGCCCCCACCACCGAGGCCCCCACCACACAGGCCCCGAGCACGACCAGCACGACATCGACCACGACCACATCCACGACCACCACAACCACATCGACCACCACCACGACGACGACCACCACGCCGCCGTCCCAGTGCCCGGGTGACGGCGTCCTTCCCGACGGGGTGGAGGGGGCGACCCTCGCGGGCGCCGACGTCGACGGCGACGGAGATGTCGACACCGTCCACGCCTACCGCCTCAATGGGCAGTGGACGCTGCAGGTCTCGTTCACCGGCGGTGGCGGCACGACCATCGCGGTCACCAACCCGGGCGTCGACCTCACCGGCGCGGTCGCGTACGACGGCATCGACATCAACGGCAGCGGCAAGGAGGAGTTCTTCGCCAAGATCGGCGGTGCGCCTCCACCCAGGCCTACGGCCTCTACGAGGTCGTCGACTGCCAGCTCCGGGCGATCCAGCTCGACGGGGAACAGGCCGTGTTCCTCGCCGGCGCGACGATCAACAACGTCTCGGGCTTCGGCTGCGCCGACATCGACAACAACGGCGCCAACGACGTCATCGTCACCTACGAAGGGAGCCGGCTCGGCGACTCCAGCGACTTCGAGGTCACCGGCATCCAGTACGCGATCCTCGACGGCGAGCTGCAGTTCATCCTCGGCGACGGCCTCGGCCCGAACGAGAACGACGCGAACTTCGGGATCTACAGCAGCCCGGGCTGCAACGTGCCGTTCTAGGCGCTCAGTACTGGGTCTGGTCGAGCACTGCGACCGCTCGCAGGCGCCGTTCGAGATGGTGTTCCATCAACGACGTGGCGAGGATGTCGACCTCACCGGTGTGGGGGCCGACCGGGTCGGCCAGCACGCCGGCGAGCCCTCCCCCGAGGATCCGGCGCAGCGTCTCGACCGCCTCGCGTGAGATGGGTCGGCCCTGGCGACAGTCGTTGCACAAGACGCCGCCCTCGAGGGGGTCGAACGCGACGATCGGGTTGTCCTCCCCGCACGAGACGCACTCGTCGAGGTGCGGCATCACGCCCTCGTGGGCCAACAGCTTGAGGAAGAAGGCAGCGACGACGAGCGGCGGATCGTGCTGATCGAGCGTGCGCAACGCCCGAACCAACATGACGTGCAGTTCGGGATCTGGTTCGCGGTCCTGGGCGACCTGATCGACCGCTTCGAGTAGGGCCTGGGCCCGGGCGAAGCGGTCGGGGTCGGCCCGCAACGACACGAACCGGTCGACCGTCTCGACCTGGGTGATCGTGTCGAGATCGCCCTTGCCCCGATACAGCTGGATCGTGACGTGGCTCAACGGTTCGAGGCGCGCGCCGAACTTCGACTTCGTCCGCCGAACCCCCTTGGCAACACCACGGACCTTGCCGTGGTCGTGGGTGTGGAGGCTGACGATGCGATCGGCCTCGCCCAGCTTCCACGTGCGCAACACCACGGCGTGATCGCGGTAGAGCGCCATGTCAGCCGTCGGCGTCGACCCCGCCGAACCGACGCTCGCGGGTCTGGTACTCGTGGATCGCGCCGAGCAACGCATCGCGCCCGAACTCGGGCCACGGCGTGTCGGTGAACAGCAGCTCGCTGTAGGCGAGTTCCCACAGCAAGAAGTTGGAGATGCGGTACTCGCCCGAGGTGCGGATGACGAGATCCGGGTCGGGCATCTCGGGGTCGTAGAGCTCGTTGGCGATCGTCTTCTCGGTGATCTTGGCGGCCGGGGTACCGCGTTCGACGATGGTCTTGACCGCGTCGACGATCTCGGCGCGGCCGCCGTAGTTGAACGCGATCGTGAAGGTGAGCCCGGTGTTGTGCTTGGTGAGCTCCGCGCTTTCGTTCATGCGTTTGATCAGGCGCTTCGGCACTCGCCAGTCGCGGCGACCCACGAACCGGATACGGACGTTTCGCTCGTGGAGCTCCTGCTGGCGACGCTGGAGGATCTCTTCGTTGAAGTTGATGAGGAAGCGGACCTCGTCCTTCGGGCGCTTCCAGTTCTCCGTGGAGAACGCGTAGACGGTGAGCCACTCGACGCCGGCGTCGATCGACGCATCGACGACCTCGAACAGGCTGTGTTCACCCGCCTTGTGACCTTCCGTGCGGGGCAGACCCTGCGACTGCGCCCAGCGACCGTTGCCGTCCATCACGCACGCGATGTGGCGCGGGATGCGCGTCGGGTCGAGCGAATCGAGGTTCACGGGGGCAACCTACCCCGGCACCACCCCGCCGACGCGGTTCCCGCATAGGGTGCCAGCCGCCGTGTCGTTCGCCGATCTCACCGCCGAGGCCCTCGAAGCCGTGACCGCAGCGCTGCCCTCCGGCGGCGAGCGCCGTGAGGGCCAGGTCGACATGGCGAGAGCGGTCGCCGACGCCATCGAGGGCGACGGTCACGCGGTGGTGCAAGCCGGTACCGGTACCGGTAAATCGCTGGCCTATCTGGTGCCGGCGGTGCTGTCGGACAAGCCGACGGTGATCGCCACGGCCACCAAGGCGCTGCAGGATCAGCTCGCCGGGAAGGACCTCCCGTTCCTCGCCGAGCACGTCGACGTGCCGTTTCGTTTCGCAGTGTTGAAGGGCCGGTCGAACTACCTCTGCCTGCAGCGGCTCGACGAGCTCGAAGCCGACGACCGTCTCGACCTCGATCTCGACGACAACGATGACGACGAGCGAAGCGGCGCTTCGATCGACAGCGAGACCCTGGAGGAGTTGCAGGTCTTCGCGGCGACATCGGCCACGGGGGATCGCGCCGAACTCGAGACCGTCAACGACCGCACGTGGCGCCTCGTGTCGGTCGGCCGCGACGAGTGCCCCGGTGCGAGCCGGTGCCCCCGAGGCGACGACTGTCTCGCCGAGAAGGCCCGCCACCGGGCGGCCGAGGCCGACATCCTCGTCGTCAACCTCCACCTCTACGCGCTCGCGGTCACCGTCGACGCGGTGCTGCCCGAGCACGACGTGGTCATGATCGACGAGGCCCACCAACTCGAAGACATCGTCGCCGAAGCCGCGGGCCGCCAGATCAGCCCGGCCCGCGTGCAGGCCGCGGCGCGCAACACCGCCTCGGTGCTCGTCGACATCGAGCCGAGCCAGCGGGCGGAGGAGTCGGCCACGTCGCTGCACGTCGCGCTGGAACCCCTGATCGGCGAACGGCTGCTCGACGGGCCCGACGTCGAGGTCGGCAAGGCCCTCGACGACGTGCGGGCCGCCACCGAACGTCTGCTCGACGCACTACGAGCCGTCCCAGAGGGCGCCCCGGCCGACACCCGCACCAAGGCGATCCGCGCCCGCCAGGTCGCCACCGGCCTCATCGACGACATCGACGCCGTGCGCTGGCCGACCGACAGCGAGGTGATGTGGGTCGACGGACCGACGTCGAACCCGGGCCTGCGCTCCACGCCGATCGCCGTCGACGCACTCCTGTCGGAGAACCTGTGGGCCAAGCGGGCCGGCGTGTTGACCTCGGCGACGCTGCCACCGAAGGCCACCGGTCGGCTCGGCCTCCCCGACGACACCGTCACCCTCGACGTCGGCAGCCCCTTCGACTACGAGACCAACGCCCTCCTGTACTGCCCGACCCATCTACCCGATCCGAGAAACGACGGCTTCCGCAGTGCCCAGCACGCCGAGATCGAGAGCCTGATGGCGGCGGCCGGCGGCCGCACGCTCGCGTTGTTCACCTCCTTCTCGGCGATGCGGGAAGCGGCCGAACGGCTCGACGGGCGGCTGCCGTGGAAGATCCTGATGCAGGGCGACGGCGCCAAGAACGCCCTGCTGCGAGAGTTCGTCGAGAACGAGGAGACCTCGCTCTTCGCCACCATGTCGTTCTGGCAGGGGGTCGACGCACCGGGCCGCACCTGCAGCCTCGTGATCGTCGATCGGATCCCGTTCCCCCGCCCCAACGAGCCGGTGCTGCAAGCCCGCCGCGACCGAGCCGGCAAGGCCGCGTTCGGCCAGATCGACCTTCCCCGCGCGGCCACCCTCCTGGCGCAGGGGGCGGGCCGCTTGATCCGGACCTCGACCGACCGAGGCGTCGTTGCGGTGCTCGACCCGAGGCTCGCCACCGCTCGCAGCTACCGCTGGGACCTCATCAACGCGTTGCCGCCGATGACGCGGACCAAGGATCGCGACCAGGTCACCCGGTTCCTCCAGGAGCTCCGCGACGGATAGTGTCGTCAAGCGCGGGAATATCGATGCCGATCGGAACCTGATGCTTCGTCGACGCCGCCATCCCGCCCGCCGCACCCGCCGGCTCTTCGGCGCGCTCTGCGTCGTCGCGTATCTGGCGATCGGCATCGTCGTTGGACTCTCCGAGCGCGACGACGACACCGTGGTCACCGCGACACCGCCCGATGCCACCGCCGCCGCGTCGCGGCAGGCGACCGAACCGGTCACGACCGAACCGCCGGCGACCTTCGCACCGATGACCACCGAGGCGGCTCCCACCACGACCACCGCCGACATCGAGATCCCGCGGCCGGCGGTCGCACCGTCGGTCACCTTCGCCGAGCAGGTGTCGGTCGCCGGCAACGCGTCGAGCGGTCGCGTGCAGTCGACCCCGACCACCCCGGCCACCACCACTCCGGCGACACCCACCTCCACCGCGGCGACCCCGACGACCACCGCCGCCGCGCCGACGACCACCACGACCCTGCCCCCGCTGCCGACCACCACGGCGCCACCGGCGACCACCATCCCCCCGTCGACCACGATCTACATCGGCGGCAGCTGAGTGGTCGCCGAGACCCGCGTCGAGGTGATGGGCACCCACGCCCACCTCGCCGTCGACGACGACCACGCCGAGCTTCTCGCGCCGGCGGTCGCTCGGCTCGAGGATCTCGCATCCCGGTGGACCCGTTTCGACCCTGCGAGTGAGCTGTCGAGGCTCAACGCGGCCGACGGCCGACCGACGGTCGTCTCGCTCGACACCGCCACCCTCGTCGCCGATGCGGTCGACGGGTGGCGCCGAACCGCCGGCCGCTTCGATCCCTCCGTGCACGACGCCGTGATCGCCGCGGGCTACGACCGGACCTTCGTCGCCGGCCCCGGGCCGAGCGGCGCACCGGCTCCCGCACCGGGCCTCGCCGACGTGCAGGTCGACGTCGCGACCGGCGTGGTCACGCTGCCGCCCGACGTCCGCCTCGATCTCGGGGGAATCGGCAAGGGCCACGCCGCCGACCGGGTCACCGAGGCCCTCGTCGCCGACGGCGCAACCGGCGCAGCCGTCTCGATCGGCGGTGATGCCCGCGTCGCCGGCGAGTGCCCGTTCGCCGACGGCTGGCCGATCGTGACCGCCGGCCGCGACCTCCCGATCGCTCGGCTCCGCGCCGGCGGTTTCTGCTACTCGACCGTGCGGCTGCGGCGGTGGACGATCGCCGGCACGGAGCGCCACCATCTCATCGATCCGAGCCGGGGTGTCCCCACCGACGGGGCCGTCCTCGACGTGGCCGTGGCGGCGGCGACCGCCACGCTGGCCGAGGTCCACGCCACCGCGGCGATCGTCGCCGGGATGCCCGGTGCGGTCGACCATGTGCGGTCCGCAGGACTCGAGGGGTTCGTGATCGACGCCACCGGTGCGGTCCACGAGGTGGGCCGGAAGGATCAAAGTCCTCCCGTTTTCGTGCTTGCTGCCGACGGGACCTCTCGTGAGTGAAGAATTCTGGTGGTACGCCACCCGCGCCGCAGGGCTGATGACCTGGACGACTGCGGTCGCCGCCGTCATCGTCGGGCTGCTGCTGTCGACGCGAGTGGTGAAGTCCCGCACCGGTCCCTGGCTACTGGACCTGCACCGTTTCCTCGGCGGGATCTCGGTGCTGTTCCTGCTGGTGCACATGGGCACCCTGTGGGCCGACTCCTTCGTCGATTTCGGTCCCCGCGAGCTGTTGATCCCGGGCGAATCGAGCTGGGAGCCCGAGGCCGCGGCGTGGGGTGTGATCGCGGCGTGGACCCTCGTGATGGTCGAGGTCACCTCGCTGCTGCGCAAGTGGATCAGCACCGCCCTGTGGCGCACCTTCCACATGCTCTCGATCGTCACCGTGCTCGCCGGCTCGTACCACGCCTGGCTCGGTGGAACCGATGTCGACAACCCGTTGACCTGGCTGATCGCCGGGGTCGGTTCGGCCATCGTCGTGGGCCTCGTCGCGGTCCGGCTGAAGGGCTCCGAGGCCCCCAGCAGCCCCCGTGTGGCCAAGGCCAACGACCGCGAAGCCTTGCTCGCAGAGATGCGGGACCGGCTCGAGAGCCTCCCCGTTCCCGAGAATCACGCCCAACCCGAACTCGCCACCGACGGCGGCACGCTCCCGCGTCGTGCGCCGGTCGCGGCCGAGGGCGCACCGATCGACGACCCGGTCGCGTCGATGCCGGCGGTGGCCGTCGCCGAGCCGCCGACCTTCCCCTCCTCGCCGACCTTCCCCTCCTCGCCGGCCGATCCCTTCGCCGGCGACGCGCCGTTCGACCCGTTCAACGTGACCGGCTCGCCGACACCGACCATGCCGGGCGTCGACCCCATGGCGGCCCCGCCCGCCCCGGCGCCGGCGCCGCCCGCTCCCGATCCGAGCTGGAACCCGGCCGGCCCGCCCGCCGCCGGCTTCGACGACATCGCGCTCGCCGGGCGCGCCGCCCCGGATCCGTTCGGTCGCGGTCACGCCGAACCCCCGCCGCCCGAAACCGCCGCCCCGTTCGTCGACCCGGTCATGCCCCACCACGGCGAGACGCCGATCGCACCGCAGGCGGCACCCTTCTTCGAACCCGAGCCACCGGCCGCGCCCGGCGACACGCCGTTCCCCACCACGAGCCCGTTCGATCCGCCGGCTCCGTCGGAGCCACCGTTCGACCCGAGCTCGCCGTTCGGCAGCGAGACGCCTCCTCCGGTGGTCTCGGCCGCGCCGACTCCCGAGCCGCCGATGACCCCGCTCCAGCCTCCGGCCGCCGATCTGTTCGCCCCGGCCACGCCGGCCGAGGAGATCGCGGCCACCCAGGCGACCGAGGCGTTCCCCGAACTCGCGCAGCCGACCGCCAACCCGTTCCAGCCCGCCGAGGCCGCCATCCCGGCGATCTCCGCGCCGGCCACACCTGCGGATCCGGTCGTCGAGGCATCGCGGTCGGAACGCCCAGCGCCGCCGCCGCTGCCGAACGCGGTCGATGCCGCCACCGGTGAGCCCGACGAAGCGGCCTACACCACCTGGCTGGTCGAGTGGTTGGCGTACGCCGAGAAGTACGGCGAAGAGACGCCGCACGACCCGAACCGCGCGTTCTGAGTGGGGCTGATCAGTAGCCGAGGTCGGCGACCGACTCCGGTCGCCGCTGCCAGTTCTTCTCGACCTTGACGAAGAGTTCGACGAACGCGCCGTCGGGCAGCTGGCGGCGGACGGCGATGCCTGCCTTCTTGAGGTTCTCGCCGCCCTTGCCGATCACCATGGCCTTCTGGGAATCGCGCTCGACGAGGATCTCGCAGCGGATCTTGGGCCACTCCCACTCCGTGACGCGGGTGGCGATCGAGTGCGGGAGTTCCTGACGGGCCACGGCCAACAACTGTTCGCGCACGAGCTCCGCGACCCAGAACGGGTCGGGGACGTCGGTGACCATGTCGTCGGGGTAGAACTTCGGGCCGAGCGGGAGCCGCGACCGCAGGTGTTCGACGAAGGCGTCGACGCCCTCGCCCGTCCGGCCACTCACCGGGAACCAGGCGTCGGCGGCGAGCGTCGAGGTGGCCCGAAGCTGGTCGAGGACCTGCTCGGGCTTGGCGATGTCGGCCTTGGTGACGACCACGATCGCGTCGTCGGGCAGCGACTCTGCGATGTAGGCGTCGCCGCGGCCGTACGGGGCGGTGGCATCGACCACGAAGCAGACGATGTCGACATCGCTGACCGCATTGGCGGCGGTGGCGTTGAGGCTGGTGCCGAGCGCACTGCGGGGCTTGTGGATCCCGGGCGTGTCGACGAAGACGATCTGGTGGGTCTCGCTGGTCAACACCCCGCGGACCTGGGTGCGGGTGGTCTGGGGCTTGTCGCTGACGATCGAGACCTTCTGACCG
>JBCBYI010000084.1:0-16288 GCA_039815945.1 Actinomycetota bacterium
GCACCGGTCACGACCCTGTTCGCGCTCGCGTACTCCGCCGCGTTCTGGAACTCGAACTCGTCGGCTGGGTTCCCCGTCCAGGCGATCAAGAGCCAGCTGGTCGATGATCCCAACGCCGCCGACAGCGCGTCGGACATCTACCGCGCCATCGAGAACTTCAACCTGCTCGCGACCATCAAGTCCAACCCCGTCTTCGGCACCGGTTTCGGCAAGCCGTTCCTGCAGCCCATCCCGCTGCCCGACATCAGTGGGGCGTTCCCGCTGTGGCAGTTCTACCCCCACAACTCGATGCTGCACCTGTGGGCCGCGGGCGGCGTGCTCGCCGTCGCCGCCTGGCTGTATCTCGCCTACGCCGGCCTTCGGGGCGGCACCAAGGCGACGCTGGCCGCCGCGAAGGGCTACGACCTCCTCGTCGCGCTCACCGGCACCGCGATCGTGTTGATGGTGACCCTCTACAGCTATCTCGACATCAGCTTCGACAATCAGACGTTGCTGTTGTTCCCGATCGGGTTCGCCTTCATCCACCTGATCCAGGACGGCATCGACGCCGACGCGGCCGCCGCCGACGTCGAGCGCCGCGAACCCGAGGTCTCAGACTCGCGACGCGAGCGCCGCGACGTCGGCGTCTGAGCCGAGCACGACGAGCACCGTGCCGGCCGGCACAGGAGTCGTCGGCGCCGGATTCGCGACATAGCCGTGGTCGGCGTCGCGCAACGCGATGACGAGGGGCTGGCCGGTCGGGCCGACGAGATCGCCGAGCGGCTTCCCGACCGCCGATGAGGCCGGCGGCACCTCGATCTCGTCGACGGTCACCCCGTGGCTCTCGTCGTGCAGGACCTCATCCAGGAACTCGGCCAGGGTCGGGTGCATCGCCAGCGCGCCCATGCGACTGCCGCCGATCTCGTAGGGGTTCACGACCCGGTCGGCGCCGGCGTGGAAGAACTTCGCCTCGTTGTGCTGATGATCGGTGCGGGCGACGATGTGGAGCTTCGGGTTGAGCGCCCGGGCCGAGAGGGTCACGTAGACGTTGTCGGAGTCGGAGTCGAGGGCGGCGATGAGCGTGGTGGCCCGGTCGATACCGGCGTTGCGGAGGGTCTGATCCTCGGTGGCGTCGCCGATCACCACCGGCCAGTCGCTCTCGGGTTGGGGGTTGCGGTCGACCAGCACGACGTCGGCGCCATGGCGCCCGACATAGTGCACGATCGCCTGGCCGACGCGACCGTTGCCGACGACGATGATGTGATCCGACTGCTTGTCGATCATGCGGAGTCCTCTCCGGATCTGGAGTCCGTCGTTGATGGAGCCCTCGACGAGCGCCTCGAACGAGACACCGAGGGTGTAGAGCGCCGTGCCCACGCCGAAGAGGGCGAGCAGGAGCGTGAAGGTCTGATAGGTCGCGGTGATCTGGTCGGGTTCGCCGATCTCGGAGAAGCCGACGGTCGTGATCGTGATCACGGTCATGTAGAGCGAGTCGAACGCGCTGAGGCCCATCAGCAGATAGCCGATGAACCCCACGAGCGTGACCCCGGCCAGCATGGTGACGCCGATGCGAACCCGCCGCCACGGGTCGTTCTCGAGCCGGCGCCGACGGGTTCGGTTGGGAAGCCCCTTCACGGCCATGTGACCCTCACCATGCGAAGTCGCTCTGGCGCAGCGTCCACGACTCGGCCAGGCGGCCGTCGACGAGGCGGTAGTGGCCGATCCACGCGATCGAGATGTTGCCGCCGGTCGTGACATTGACCCCGCGAAGGGTGAACCGGGCGTAGAGCATGTCGTCGACCTCGTGGAGATGGTCGACGTCGATCGTGGTGCCGCGGAGGTTGGCGGTGACCTTGGCGACGTGGCCTGCGTACATCTCCGGTGTCATCGTGACCGCGCCGTCGATGCCGTGGCGCACATAGGGGTCATGGAGGCACTCGAGCACCGCAGCGGGGTCGTTGTCGATCCACAGCGCCCGCCAGCAGCGGATCAAGACGTTGTCGTCGGTCGGGGACTCGGCGTCGGACATGGCTTCCTCAGAGTGACTCGAGCGGGTCGGGCGTGCGGGTGGCGACGATGCGGCGACGCCACCACATGCTGTGGGCGGCGGTGAGGATCACGGCGATCCCCATACCGACCATCGTCTCACGAAGCCCGACCCGGTCGGCGATGATGCCGAAGGGAAGGGCGGCGAGGCCGAAGGCGGAGAAGCTCAACATGATGAGCGACTGCACCCGGCCGTGGTACTCCATGTCCGCGCTCGACAAGATCAGCGAGCCGTTGAGCGACTGGAAGGCCGACATGCCACAGCCGACCAGGAACATCGCGGCGAGGGCGACCCCGAAGTTGGGCATGACGGCGAAGAGGATGATCGCGGCGCCGAAGACGAACGCCGCCGTGCTCTGGCGACTGCGGAGCTGATCGCGCGGCGTGTTGGCAAGCGCGATCGAGGTGATCACCGCACCGACCGCAGCGACGGTCGTGAGCAGGCCCAGACTGCCGGCGCCCCGGTCGAAGAGGTCGGCGACGACGGTCGGCAGGAACGCCTGGTGCGCGAACCCGAACATCACGACGCCGAGCGACATCACGAGCAGCCGCACCAGCTCGGGCTTCGAGCGGGTGTAGCGGATGCCTTCCTTGAGGTCCTCGAGCGGGCTGGCGTCGTGTGCGAAGCGGGGAGCGCCCTCGGGCAGGGTGATCGACAACCCGACGGCGATCAGCGACAGCACGGCCGACATCCAGTAAACGCCCTCGACGCCGATCACGGCGATCCCGATCATGACGCCGGCGGCGGCGGGGCCGACCACGCGGGTGACCTGGGCGCTCATCGTGCCGAGCATGATGGCGTTGGTCAGGCGGTCGCGGCTCACGATCTCCGCCGACAGGGCCATGCGGGCCGGCGCGAGGATCGAGATCGTCGACCCACCGACGACCGACGCGGCGACGATCATCCAGTAGGCGATGACGTCGGTCTCGATCGCGACGGCGATCAGCACCGCGGTGACGGTGTTGACCAGCTGGGTGGCCACGAGGATCGTTCGTTTGTTGAACCGGTCGGCGAGCACCCCACCCGTGGGGATCGCGATCAGCCCGGCGACACCGAAGCCGATCAGCACCCCGCCGAGCGCGGTGTTGGTGCCGGTGAGTTCGTAGGCGAGCCAGCTGCGGGCGATCTGCTGGGTCTGCATGGCGAGGAACACGAACACGCCGCCCCACCAGAGGCGACGGAACTCGGGGATCGCCAGCGAAGCGAAGCGTCCCGTCGGTTCGGGTGTGTCCGTCATCGCCGCCGACCGTAGCGGGCGTCGTTGCGCAGACCGGGATCCGATGCGAGCATCTCGCCGAACGGCGGATGGGGGACACGTGGCCGACAAGGACAAGGCGAACCTGCTCGCCGAGCGGGCATCGCTGCTCTCGACCGTCGAACAGCTCGAGCCGGGCGATTGGGACACACCCTCGCTCGCGGTCGGGTGGCGGGTGCGCGACGTCGTCGCCCACGTCAACTTCAACGTGACGCTCGGCCTCGGTACGACGATCGTCGGGATGGTGAAGGCCCGCGGTGATTTCGACCGCTTCATGGCCACCCACGCCCGCAAGGTCGGCGACCGGCCGATCGCGGAGCATCTCGACGCGCTGCGACGGGTGGCGGTCTCCGAGACGATCGCCCCGACCACCAAGCCGTCCGACGGGGCGATCGACGCGTTCGTCCATCATCACGACATCGCCCTCGCCGTCGGCCGTGAGGTGCCGACCGACGACGCCCGGCTCCGCTGGCTCGCGGACGGTGTGCCGCAGGCGACCCGCTTCATCGGGTGTGCCGAGCGGGTGCGCGACGTCCGCATGATCGCCACCGACATCGACTGGCACTACGGCACCGGTCCCGAGGTTCGCGGCCCCGCCGCAGCGATCATCCTCGCCGCGTGTGGGCGTTCGGTCTGGCACGACCGGTTGGAGGGCCCCGGCCTCGACGTGCTGACGCAGCGCGGATGAGCTCGCTGCTCGCCGATCTGCGGGTCGTCGACCTGACGGGCGACGCCGGGGAGGCGGCGGGCCGAGTACTGGCCGATCTCGGCGCCGAGGTCATCAAGATCGAACCGGCGCACGGATGTGCGTCGCGGCATCGAGGTGCGGTCGACGCGAGCGGCACGAGCTTCCACTGGCGGGTGTGGGGTCGCGGCAAGCGCAGCGTCGTGCTCGACCTCGACTCGGACGCCGGCGTGGAGACGTTGCACCGGCTGCTGGCGAGCGCCGATGTGTTGCTGGAGACGGCGACCTCGGCCGAACGTTCGACGTGGCGAGTCACGCCCGCAGCCGTGGCCGAGACGTATCCCCGCCTCGTGCACGCGAGCATCACGCCCTTCGGGGTCACCGGACCCCTCGTCGACGCTCCGGCGACCGACATGACGCTGTCGGCCGCCGGCGGCTTCCTCAACCATCAGGGCGACCGTGATCGGCCGCCGATCCCGATCGGCTTCCCCGAGACCGCCCATCACGGTGCGATCCAGGCCGCCGCCGATGTCGTCGTCGCGATCTACGAACGCGAGCGTTCGGGCCGCGGGCAACACCTCGACACGTCGATGCAGGCCGCGGTCGTCGGCACCTTGCTGTGGACGTCGAGCTACGCCGCCGTCGATCGCAACCCGACCTTCTCCGGCGACGACCGGGCCGACGGCCCGTCCGATCGGGGTGGGGAAGTGGTTCCCGGCATCCGCAACCCCGTCGTCGAGCCGTGTGCCGACGGCTACTGCGTCATGTCGTTCGTCCTCGGTGCGCAGGGCAACGCCGCGTTCGCCGCTGCGGTGCGTTGGCTCGAGGACGAAGGGGTGCTCGACGACGATCTCCGGGGTCGGGACTGGGAGCCGTGGATCGAGGAGATGAAGGCGGGCACGCTGCCCGTCGAAACCGGCGCGCGGGCGATGACGCAGGTGCTCGAGTTCCTGAAGACGAAGACCAAGGCCGAGATCCACGCCCGGTCCGTCACCGACAAGTTGTTGATCGCGCCGGCCAACAACGCGAAGGATCTGCTGGCCGATCCGCAGCTGGTCGCCCGTGACTTCTGGGTCGAGGTCGACGGGCTGCCGCTGCCCGGTCCGTTCGCGGTGCTGAGTGAGACCCCGATCGAGTACGACCGTGGTGCGCCCACCCTCGGCGCCGATCAGGCACTGCTCGATTCGATCCCGATGCCCGCCGGGCCCGCCCCGGTGCGCGCCGAGCCACGAGGCGGCGCGTTCGCCGGGCTGAAGGTCGCCGACCTCACCTGGATGGCGGCCGGTCCGCTCATCACCCGCGAGTTGGCCAACCACGGCGCCACCGTGGTGCACGCCGAGACGATGACCCGCGTCGACACGATGCGCTGGCTGCCGCCGTACTTCGGCGATCAGTTCACCCCCGAGACGGGGCTCCCAGCGGCGAACGCCAACCAGAGCAAGCTCGGTCTCGCCTGCAACTTCGCCAAGCCCGAGGCGCGGGAGGTCATCGATCGGCTGATCGACTGGGCTGACGTCGTCGTCGAGAACTTCCGCCCCGGCATGGCCGCCCGCCACGGCTTCGGCTGGGAGCAGGTCCACGCCCACAATCCGCGGGCCGTGATGCTGTCGACCTCGATGCGGGGCCAGACCGGGCCCGAGGCGACCCTCACCGGCTTCGGTCTGCAGGGTGGGGCGATGGCCGGGTATGTCGATGTCACCGGCTGGCCCGACCGAGCGCCGATCGCACCGTGGGGTGCCTACACCGACTTCGTCTCCCCCCGGTTCGGGCTCGCGGCGCTCGTGGCGGCGCTACGCCACCGGGATCGAACCGGTGTCGGCCAGTACATCGACGTCTCCCAGAACGAAGCCGGCGTGCACCACCTCGGTCCGCTCGTCAGTGAGTACGCCGCCACCGGACGGCTGCTCGAACGCCCGGGCACCGCCTCGGAGGCCGGTGCGCCGAGCGGCGTGTTCCGGGCGGCCGGCAGTGAGCGCTACCTCGCGGTGTCGGCGATCACCGACTCACACTGGACCGGACTCATCTCGGTCGTCGAGTCGATGCGGGCCTTCGATCATCTCGATCGTGCGGCTCGCCTCACGGCCCGACCCGAGATCGAGTCGGCGTTCGCCGAATGGCTCGCCGATCAGGACCCGTTCGAGACCCAGGCTGCGTTGCTCTCCGCCGGCTGCCCGGCCTACGTGTCGCTGCGGGCCACCGACCTGATCCGCGACCCCCAACTCGCACACCGTGGCTTCTTCACGCCGCTCGAACACCGGGTGATCGATGCACGGTTCGACGGCCCGGTCAGCCACTTCTCGGCGACGCCTCACGCGCCGTGGCGGGCCGGTCCCACGATCGGCGAACACAACGAGCAGATCCTGCAGGATCTGCTCGGCTTCACCGACGACGAGATCACCGCCCTCGCCATCGCCGACGTCTTGACCTGACCGCCGCGTCGGGGCCGGGCCGTCGTTCATGCCTCGCCTTTTCGCGATGGCACGCCCGACGAGAGCTCCTCCGATTGGTCGGGACGACTGGATTTGAACCAGCGACCCCCTGCTCCCAAAGCAGGTGCGCTACCGAGCTGCGCCACGTCCCGTTGTGGGGGCTGAGGGTACCGGGAACGGTCCGGTGCGGCGGCCGAAACTGTGATCTGACACCCGTCTGAGCCAGAATGGGCCCATGGCTGACGCCCGCAACGCCACGATCGAAGACGTCGCCGCCGCGGCGGGCGTCTCCGTGGCGACGGTCAGCCGGGCGCTGCGGGGGCTCGACAACGTCGCCCACAGCACCCGTGAGAAGGTCGAGCTGGCAGCGGCGGAGCTCGGTTACGTCGCCAACCCGGCCGCGGCGAAGCTCGCGGCCGGGAGCTCCAAGACCATCGTGGTGGCGGTGGCCAACATCGCCGGGTGGTTCTCGGCCCAGGTCGTGGGCGGCATCGAAGCCGTGCTCGCCGAGGCCGGCTACGACACCCAGGTCATGGGCGTCGCCGGACCCGAGGCGCGCCACCACTTCGTCACGTCGGCGCTGCAGATGCACCGGCGAGTCGACGGGCTCGTGATGGTCGACATCCGTCTCGAACCCGACGAGGTCGAGGCGCTGCGCAACACCGACATCCGCACCGTCACGATCGGCAACAGCTATCCGGGCCTGTCGTCGGTGCGACCCGACGACATCTCCGCCGCCCGCGTGGCGGTCGAGCATCTCCTCCAGCTGGGACATCGACGCATCGCGTTGATCGAGGGCATGCCCGACGATCCCATGCACACCGAAGTCTCGTGGCGACGCCGCGAGGGCTACGAACAGGCGCTCGCCCGAGCCGGCATCGTCGTCGATCCCGACCTGCTCGACGCCGGGAACTTCTCCGTCGAAGGAGCCCAGGACGCGATGGCTCGCCTGCTGTCGTTGCCGGAACGGCCGACGGCGGTCTTTGCGATCTCCGACGAGATGGCGATGGGCGCCAGAGGCGTCGCCGTCGAGCGGGGCCTGCGGGTGCCTCAGGACGTGTCGATCGTCGGGTTCGACGATCACCCGCTCGCACAGACAGTGGCGTTGACCACGATCCGTCAAGAACCGACGGCGAGTGGCGCCCATGCGGCCCGCTGGATCGTCGACGACCTCAAGAACGACGAGTGCAGCCTGCACACCCACGAAGTCGACATCGAACTCGTGGTGCGGCGCACGACGGCGCCGCCGGACTGATCAGCGCAGGAACTCACTCAACTCGACGGGACGCCCCTCGTCGATCGAGCGGTGCGCGGCGGCGCCGATGGCGACCGACAGCAAGCCGTCGAAGAGGCTGACCTCGGCCGGGGTGACACCGAGCACCGCGTCGCGGAACTTCTGGTGCTCGACCCAGCTCGACCCGGAGTGGTGCCCTTCGTAGGGGATCTCGGCGTTGACGACCGGATGGATGTCGACTCCGCCGATCCAGTGCTCGCCCCGGCGGCCGATGCGGACGACGTCCTCGGGGATCAAGGCCTCGACCTTGCCCGTGGCGCCGACGACGCTGAGCTCTTCTTGATTGTGGGTCGCCTCGGCGAACATGCAGAGGTCGAGCAGGCCTCGGGCTCCATCGTCGAAGTCGACGATCACAAAGGCGTTGTCGAGGATGTCGGGCACTCGGCCGTCGTAGACCTCGTCGAGATGGTTGACGTCCTGCGCGCCGGAGGCCATGACTCGCACGGGGCGGCCCGGCATGATCTGCACCATCAGATCGAAGAAGTGGCAGCACTTCTCGACGAGGGTGCCGCCGGTGTTCTCCGAGAAACGGTTCCAGTCGCCGACCTTCTCGAGGAACGGGAACCGATGCTCTCGGATCGAGATCATCTTCGGCGTGCCGACCGCACCGGCCTCGACCTCGTCGATCAGGCGGGCGATCGGGGGCATGTAGCGGTACTCGAGCCCGACCCAGGTGATGGCGTCGCGGCCCTCGGCCAACTCCAGAATCGCGTAGCAGTCCTCGACGGTCGTGCAGAGCGGCTTCTCGACGAGCACGTGGAGGTCGGTGGCGAGCAGGTCGCGAAGGACGTCGACATGGGTGAAGTTCGGTGATGCGACCACGACCACATCACAGACCCGATCCTCGATCAGCGCCTGATGGTTGGTGTAGTGGGCCGCGCCCGGGACGAGCGCACCGGCGAACTCGCGGCTCCCGGGATCGGGGTCGGCGATCGCAGTGACCTCGACCCCCTCGGTGTGGAGCAGATTCTCGATGTGCTCGACACCCATCATGCCGCTGCCGATGATGCCGTACCTGAGCGTGGTCACGTTGCCCCCGAGGCGATGTCCAGACGAAATGTAAGCGCTTACATCCGCGGGTTAGCATACGCACCATGACGCACTCTCTGGTCCAGACCGGGCCACGTTCTCTGCCCGGTGGTCTCGATCCGATCGGGCCCCTCGGTTTCGGCACGTGGCGGTTCACCACCGATGATCTCGGCGCCGCCCACGAACTCGTCGATACCGCCCTCGACGTCGGCATGAACCTCATCGACTCCGCCGACGTCTACGGCCTCGACTACGACGGCACCGGCTTCGGCGGCAACGAGGAACTCCTCGGCAAGGTGCTGGCCCAGTCGCCGGGTCTGCGCGACCGCATGGTGCTCGCCACCAAGGGCGGCATCATGCCGCCGATCCCGTACGACTCGAGCGACACCTACCTGCGCGCCGCCGTCGAGGCCAGCCTCGGCCGGCTCGGTGTCGACGTGATCGACCTCTATCAGATCCACCGGCCCGACATGTTCGCTCACCCGGCCCAGGTCGCCGAGACCCTCTCGGCGCTCGTCGCCGAGGGCAAGCTCCGGGCCATCGGCGTGTCGAACCACACGCCCGCCCAGCACGATGCCCTGATCGCCCACCTCCGTGATCTCCCGCTCGCCACCAGCCAGCCCGAGTACTCCCCGGCGTTCCTCGGCCCGCTGCGCGACGGCACCTTCGACCTGTGCATGCGCGACGGCATCGTGCCGCTGGCGTGGAGTCCCCTCGGCGGTGGTCGCTTGATGTCGGGCGACGACGTGCCGCCGGCCCTGATCGCCACGCTCGACGAGCTCGCCGAACGTGAGGGCGTCGATCGGGCCGCCATCTGTTACGCCTTCGTGCTCGCTCATCCCTCGGCCCCGGTTGCCCTGCTCGGCACCCAGAACCCCGAGCGGCTGCGCGGCGCGATCGCCGCCCTCGATGTCACGCTCGACCGGGCCGACGTCTACCGCATCGTTCAGGACAGCGAAGGAGTGCCGCTCCCGTGAGTGCCCCGATCGAGATCAGCTGGTTCGGTGCCCTGTGCGACGACGACTACGAGTTCCTCGGCGTGCCGAATCCCGAGCTGCAGAGCTCGTGGGAGCACTGCCGCGACATCGTCCAGACCGCCGACCGCAACGGCTTCGACAACATCCTCTTGCCGTCGGGCTATCAGCTCGGCATCGACTCGACCGCGTTCGCATCGGCGATCGCCACCCACACCGACCAGATCCACCTGCTGCTCGCCGTGCGCATCGGGGAGATGTGGCTGCCCCAGCTCGCCCGCCAGCTGGCGACGATCAATCAGATGGCCGAGGGACGCCTCACCATCAACATCATCAGCTCCGACATGCCGGGCCAGTCGCTCGACTCCGATCCGCGCTATCGCCGCACGGTCGAGTTCATGCATGGCCTGCGGTCGTTGCTGAACGGCGAACGGCTCGAGATCGACGGCGAGTTCGCCCAGTTCGATCTCGACCCGCCCCGCATCGCCACCGTCAGCCCCGGCTGCCCGCCGATGTATTTTGGCGGGTTCTCCGAGGCGGCGAAGCAGTGCGCCGCCGAGGCCGCCGACGTGTTCCTCACCTGGCCCGACACGGTCGCGTCGGTGGGCGAGACGATCGTCGACATGCGGCGGCGGGCCGACGAGTTCGGTCGCGAGCTCCGATACGGCCTGCGTGCCCACATGATCGTGCGCGAGACCGAAGCCGAGGCGCGAGCTGCGGCCGACCGATTGCTCTCGAAGCTCGATCTCGACACGGGCGAGCAGATCCGCAACAGGTCGCTCGACACCCAGTCGGCCGGCGTGTCGCGCCAGAACGAACTGCGTGACGGTGCCGACGACGACGGTTACGCCGAGGCCAATCTCTGGACCGGCGTCGGCCGGGCCCGTTCCGGCGCCGGCGCCGCGATCGTCGGTGATCCGGATCAGGTCGTCGCCAAGCTCAAGGCGTATCAGGAGGTCGGCGTCGAGGCCTTCATCCTTTCGGGCTACACCCACATCGCCGAGTGCGACCTCGTCGCCGAGCACGTCCTGCCCAACATCGAGCACTCGGCCCTCCGCCCCCGCTGGAGCTGAATGGAGACACTTCGTACCTGGTACGAAGTGTCTCCAACTAACGGGCGCGGGGGAGGCCGAGGAAGCCTTCGGCGACCATGTTGCGATTGATCTCGCTGGTGCCGCCGTAGATGGCGGTAACGGGCGAGTGCCGCAGCGCTTCCTCGATCAGCCCGCCGCGGTGGGCCTCGGGTGATTCGAAGGTGAGCAGCCCGTCGGCACCCATCATGTCGTGGATCTCTCGGCAGTGGCGCTTGAACGTCTCGCTCGCGAACAGCTTGGTCATCGACCCCTCGACGCCGAACATCACGCCCTCGTTGGCGAGGTCGGCGCAGTGGTAGGCGAAGCCGCGACAGACCTCGACGTCGATCTGAGCCCGGATCAAGCGTTCGCGCACCGATGGATCGTCGATCGGGCGCGTGCCGTCGGCACGTTCGTGGGTCGTGGCCCAGTCGATGGCTGCATCGATCACCGGCGGCGACATGAACTGGCCTCCGGCGATGCCGCGTTCGTACTTGAGCGCGGTCTTCATCACGGCCCAACCACCGTTGACGTCGCCGACCCGCCAGTCGTCGCTGAGTCGAACATCGTCGTAGAAGGTCGCGTTCGAGCGTTCGGTCGCCATCGTCGGCACCGCCTGGATCTCGATGCCCGGACTGTCGAGCGGCACGAGGAAGAAGGTCAGGCCCTTGTGCTTCGGCACGTCGGGATCGGTGCGGGTGAGCAAGATGACGTAGTCGGCGATGTGGGCCATCGTGGTCCACATCTTGGCGCCGTTGATCACCCACTCGTCGCCGTCGCGCACCGCCTTGGTGGCCGCGGCGGCCACATCGGAGCCCGACTCAGGTTCGGTGTAGCCGAAGGCGGCGAGCGCCGTGCCGTCGAGGAGGCGGGGCACCACCGACTCCTTGAGGTGGTCGCTCCCGTGCTCGAGCAGGATCGCGGCGGTGATCACGGTGACGCCCATCGCGTCGATCGGCGCCCGGGCGAGCTGCATCTCTTCGTTCAGCACGATCGATTCGAGGGGGCTGCGGCCGCCGCCCCCGAGCTCCTCGGGGACGGGCCCCGCGAGCCATCCCTCCGCAGCGAGTGCGGCGTGCAGGTCCGGAACGTGCATCGTGCCGTCGTGGGTGACGTCGAGCATCTCCTCGGAGAAGTGCTCGGCGAGGAATGCCTTCACCTCGTCGCGGAAGCCTTCGATCTCCGGCGGGAATCCGAAGTCCATCAGGCGGCTCCCTTCGCCGGACCGAACTCGGCCGTGGCGAGGCGGGCGTACTCGCCTGCGGGCTCACCGAGTTGGAGGATCCACGCCGTGGAATGACGGTGGTAGAGCTGGATGTCGTACTCCTCGGAGAAGCCGTACCCGCCGTGGTACTGGACGGAGCGGTCGGTGGCGAAGCGGGCCGATTCGGCGGCGAAGAGCAACGCCATGCCTGCGAGCCGCGAGGCCCCCGGTTGTCCGGTCTCGAGGGCCCAGACGGCGCGCTGAGCGAGCAGGTGTGCACCGTGCACGGAGGTCGCGGCGTCGGCGAAGCCGTGCTGCACGGCCTGGAACGTGCCGATCAGGACGCCGAACTGGATGCGTTCCTTGGCGTAGGCGACCCCGATCTCGATGGCCTTGGTGGCGAGGCCCACGTAAGCGACCGCGGTGAGCGCACGCCACTCGTCGAGGGTCCGCTGCCAGCCGGCGGCATCGACGAAGACCGGCGTCGCGCCGCCCACCGCGCGGTGGGCGAGTGGCAGGTCGGCCGTGTTGGGGAGCTTCTCGCCGGGCGCCTCGCCCCGAGTGAGCCCGGTAGTGCCGTCGTGGTGGACGACGACGTCGGCGACCGCACCGGCGGGCACGAGCCGGGCCACGCCGTCGACGGGCGCCCGCAGCGCCAGCGTCGCGACGGTCGATCCGTCGGCGAGTTCGGCGACGAGGTCGTCGTGGCCGCCGGCGCGGGCGAGACAGCGGGCGGCGACGGTGTGCTCGATCAGCGGCACCGGCGCCAGGTGCGCACCTGCGACATCGGCGACCACGGCGAGGTCGGTGAGCGCAGCGCCAGCACCGCCGAGCGCCTCGGGCAATGCCATGCCCGGCGCGCCCATCGCCGCGAGCGACGACCAGAGTCCGGGATCGAAGCCGGTTCCTGCGGCGGCCGCTCGGACGACCGCGGGTGGGCTCTCATTGGTGAAGAAGTCGAGGAAGGCGTCGCGCACGGCGATCTCGTCCTCGGAGTAGCGGGTCCGCATGGCGGCAATCATCGCCGGTCGACCGGAGTCGGAAGAAACTCTGGGCACACGTATTGACATCTATCGATGTGTAAGTATCGTAGTGATCAACGCCAATACATCGACAAGAGTCGATACGAGCGGTACGCTCGATCACGATCCAAGGAGACCCCATGCGCCTGCAACTCGCCCTCGACGTCAGCGACATCGACGAAGCCGTCGACTTCTACTCGAAGCTCTTCGACGCCGAGCCGTACAAGCGCAAGCCCGGCTACGCGAACTTCGCGATCGAGAACCCGCCGCTGAAGCTCGTGCTCTTCGAGAACCCCGACAACGCCGGCGGCCTCAACCACCTGGGCGTCGAGACCGAGACCTCTCAGCAGGTCGAAGCAGCCGAGGCCCGTTTGGACGACTCCGGCCTCGACACCACCGGCGTGAACGACACCGTGTGCTGCTACGCCGGCAAGACCGAGACGTGGGTCAACGGTCCCGACGCCGAGCGCTGGGAGTGGTACGTGAAGACCTCCGACGAGGCCGACTTCGGCACCGACGAGATCGCCGAGTTCAAGAGCTCCACCGGTCTCGTCGAGGCCGACGCGGGTGGCGCCTGCTGCAGCTGAGCTCATCCCCACCAGGTCCTCGCCGATGCGCCGCTCACGGGCGGCGCATCGTCGCGCTCAGCGGGGGATGTCCTTCCAGGGTTGATCCTTGCTGAAGCCCGGTTCGCGGGGGAGTCCGAGCGCCCGCTCGCCGACGTTGTTGCGCAGCACCTCGTTGGTGCCACCGCCGATCGAGATGGCGAAACGCATCATCAATTCGACCTGACTCCAGATCGTCTCAGGCCCGTCGCCCGCGGCGCCGGCGGCCCCCTGGATCTGCATGGCGAGATCGCCGGACCGGACCCGGTTGTCGGCGGTCATGAGCTTGATGAGGCCCGGATCCATCGGCGGCATCTCGCCGCGGCGGACCGCCTGCTGGATCTGCTCACCCATCCAACCCACGACCCGCTCGCGGGTGATGATGTCGGCGAGTTCCTGGCGGACGTTGGCGTCGCCGTTCAGGCCCGCCGCCTCCGCCAACGTTCGCAGATTGGTGCTGGCGAGGGTCTTGGCGCTGCCGCCGATGAAGGCCGCCTCGTTGGCGAGGACGGTGCGAGCGACGGTCCAGCCCGCGTCGATGTCGCCGATCACGTTCTCGACGGGTATCCGGACCTCGTCGAGAAACACCTCGTTGAAGTGGGCCGAGCCGTTGATCTGGACGAGGGGTCGGACCTCGATGCCCGGCGTCGACATGTCGACCAGTACGAAGGTGATGCCGCGGTGCTTCGGCGCATCGGGATCGGTGCGCACCAACAAAAACGCCCAGTCGCAGAACTGCGCCGCGCTGTTCCAGACCTTCTGGCCGGTGACGACGAACTCCTCACCGTCGCGGATCGCCCGGGTCCCGAGCGATGCGAGATCCGAACCGGCGCCGGGTTCGCTGAAGAGCTGGCAGAAGGTCAACTCCGCCGACAGCAGCTTCGGGAGGAACTCGAGCTTTTGCTCCTCGGAGCCGTGACGGAGCAGCGCCGGCGCGAGCATCGCGGTCGTCGCCCCGGGGAATCCGGTGTTCTCCTCGTAGTCGCGACTGATCTCCCGCTCGATGCGGGTCATCCAGCCCTCGCCCCCGCCGCCGCCATACGCGGCCGGGTAGGCGATGCCCATCAACCCGGCCCCGGCGAGTGCGCCCTGCCAGTGACGGCTCTGTTCGAAGTAGCGCCGCTCGGTGTCGTGGTCGGCGTGCACGTTGACCGCCCACGGATCCGTCTCGGTGCGGGCGGTGGCGTGCTGGTCGTACCAGGCGCGCACGCGGGCCCGGAACTGGTCGGGGGTCTCTGCGGCTTCGGCCATGGCGGCGGACTGTACCGCCGCCGTCTCGATCAGTCCGATTCGGTGAGTCCGAGCAGGAGCGATCGCACGGCGCGCTGGATCATGCGCTCGTGTCGCTCCTCGTTGAACTGGAGGATCTCGGCCCGCTGGGCGACACCGGTCGCGGTGCCCCAGATCAGATGCATGGCGTCGAGGTCGTCGGGGAAGGTGCGACCCGATCGAGCCGCCGTGGCCTGCAGCTTGGCCGAGCCGATCGTGAGCAGGCGCTCGTGCGCTTCGGCGAGGGCGGCGCGCACGGGGCTGGCGTCGCGGGTGCGGGCGATCTCGGCGTAGTCGAGCTGCCAACGGCCCAGGCTGCGCCAGGTGTTGTGGACCCACCGGATCATCGAGGTCAGAACGGCTTCGAGGTCGAGGTCGTCCGAGAGCGAATCGAACTGCTCGGCGCCCTGATCGAGTCGGGCGGCGAAGAGCTCGGCGTAGATCTCGTCCTTGCCCTCGAACCACTGATAGAGCGCCCCGGCGCTGACCCCCGCCCGCCGGGCGACCTCGCGCATGTTGAGTGCGGCCCAGCCGCCTTCTTTGAGCACGCTCGCCGATGCTTCGAGCACGTCGTGACGTCGTTGGGCGCGATCTCCGCGCGCTGTGTGATGCAGGTCGCCAGCCATGCCGCACGCTACCACCGAGGCCAGTGGCCAAATCGGCACGCTCCGTGTCGGCGTCGCTGCGCACCCGGCATCGGATCTTGGGGCGGCCCGGGCCGATGCGCCAGACTGTCGCCATGACCGAGGCCTACATCGTCGACGCCGTCCGCACCCCGACCGGGAAGCGAGGCGGTGGACTCGCCCATGTGCATCCCGCCGATCTCGGTGCGGCGAGCATCTCCGCGCTGCTCGAGCGCACCGGCGTCGACCCCGCCGCGGTGGAGGACGTCGTGTTCGGCAACGTCGACTCCGTCGGCGGCCAGGCCGGCGATATCGCCCGTACGTGTTGGCTCGCCGCCGGTCTTCCCGAGCACGTCCCCGGCACCACCGTCGACCGTCAGTGCGGGTCGGGTCAGCAGGCGGTCTCGTTCGCCGCCATGGCGATCATGGCCGGGGTGCACGACCTCGTCGTCGCCGGCGGGGTGCAGCAGATGTCGCAGATCCCGATCTCCTCGGCGATGACCCTGGCCGGCGACCTCGGGTTCGACGATCCGTTCAGCGGATCCGAAGGCTGGGTCGACCGGTACGGCACGCAAGAGGTCTCCCAGTTCCGCGGTGCCGAGATGATCGCCCAGAAGTGGAACATCAGCCGTGACGACATGGAGGCGTTCGCCTTCGCGAGCCACGAGCGGGCCATCCAGGCGATCGACGAGGGTCGCTTCGACAACGAGATCGTCGCGGTCGGCGAGTGCACGATGGACGAGGGCCCGCGCCGCGGTGGTTCGATCGAGAAGATGCAACAGCTCGCCACGCTCGTCGAC